>DASRUE010000001.1:0-8779 GCA_035687895.1 Bacteroidota bacterium
CATGAAGCTTCTCGAATCTCAACAGCATCTGCTGTCCGAGCTGTACGAATGGAAGAAATCGCGTGAGCGGACCGACAAAGCGGATATAACCACAAGCGAAGATGTAACCGTCGAGCACTACGACGTGCTGGCAGGGAAGAGCTTTAAGTGATAAGGATGATGCCATGAATCAAGGAATGACTTCCTCGTTCAGCAATTCGCTTGAAGCGATTACTGCGAGCGCTGAGCAACTTCAGGAGTTTCCCAAATCGAACTTTCATCCCGGCGATTGCCTGATCGTCAAAACGTTCAACTCGACATATGTCCTCCGAGCTCAGGACGATGGAAGTTGCCTTGTCTCGGGAGGATGGTTTGACAGTATGGGGCATTCGCCGATGCGAGTTCGCATCAACGGATGCACATGGGGGGGGTGCATCATCAAGGTGGATATTGTTGCCGCACTGGGCTTATGTCTGGAGTTTGGCAATCGAGTGACGACAAGCCCGATTCAAAAGATCATAGTAATACCGAGAGAGAGACAAAACTAATGACCGGAAAAAGCATACTTCGGAATCGACAGTGCAATCTAACGTAGAACAGGGATATCTCGTCCTCGCGGACATTTCCGGGTTTACACCTTTCGTTGCTGAAAGCGAGCTAGATCATTCACAGGCAATCCTCAGCGAAATCCTGAAAATCATCGTTAGGAATCTTACACCAGTGCTGACTATCGCCGAAGTCGAGGGAGATGCAGTCTTTGGATATGTTCCTCACCATGGACTCCTTCGCGGCGAGACACTTCTGGAGCTTATCGAGGCGACGTATGTGGAATTTAGAGACAAGCGGGAATCTTCCCGACGCATGGCGACATGCAGGTGTAAGGCATGTCAGATGATCCCCCGCCTTGATCTGAAATTCGTTACCCATTTTGGTGAGTACATCCTACAGAGTGCTGCAGGCAAACAAAAGCCCATGGGCTCAAGTGTCAACATAATCCACAGATTGCTCAAAAACAAAGTCAGCGAGGTCACGGGCTGGCGAGGGTACGCTCTGTTCACCGAAGAAAGTTTGAAGAAGATGGATGTGTACCCCATCAACATCCATACGCAGGTCGAAAGCTATGAACATCTCGGCGATGTTAAAACCTATAGCGTTAATCTGGACGATCGTTACGGAGAGCTCACTGAAGAGCGGCTGGTGTTCCTGCAGCCGGAAGATGCGGATGTCGTGTTCACGACGGAGTACCCTGTTTCAGCTCCCGATCTTTGGGAGTGGCTGCACGATGCCCAGAAACGCACGAGCTGGAGGGTGGGTTCAGCTTGGCATACGGGAGATCGACCAGAAGGTCGCACCGGACGTGGAGCACGCAACCATTGTTCCAACAGTGACGTGGTTGAGCTTATACTTGACTGGCGTCCATTCAGCTATTACACCGTAGAACTCATCAAGCCACCCATGAAGGTGACGATGACAGCGGCACTTGAGGCGATTGCAACTGGCACCCGACTCTCATGCGTTTTTCAGTTCAACGGCCCATTCCCGCGGTGGGTGCGCCGCATCCTGTGCAGGTTCATCGTTACAAGGGGGATGAAGATGAGACAGAGCCTGGAGATATTGGGTCGTCTTCTCAAAGAGAAAGAAGCAACGCAGGAAGGAGTTGTGATCCCCGTGTGATGATTGGTCAGACTATATCTCATTATCCCGCTCTTTGGGATTCCGCTGTTAGGCGGATTCCAGAAAGCGGAATAGGATTCACGTGAAGCTCGGCGAAGTCCGTCTCTCCGGCAAAGCCGGAGGGCGAGACCTCGTCCCAACTCATTTCTATTGAAGGACTGGAATACGATGATAGGTTCTACGATATCTCATTACAAGATTCTGGAGAAGTTAGGCGAGGGCGGCATGGGTGTGGTGTACAAAGCCCACGACACCAAGCTCGACCGGTTGGTTGCACTCAAATTCCTGCCCTATCATCTGACATCGAACGAGTCTGAGAAGGCACGATTTCTCCAGGAGGCACGGGCCGCGTCAGCCCTCAATCATCCAAATGTTTGCATAATCTATCGGATCGAGGAACACGATGGGCAGCAGTTCATCGAGATGGAGTTTGTTGATGGCGTGACATTGAAGAGAAGGTGTGAGTCATCTCCACTCTCACTCAATGACGCGATGGGTTACGCAATCCAAGTCGGTGAGGCGCTCCAGGAAGCTCACAGCAAGGGCATCGTTCATCGGGACATCAAATCCGAGAACGTCATGGTGAACTCCAAGAACCAGATCAAGGTGATGGACTTTGGGCTTGCAAAACTGAAGGGATCTCTGAAGCTTACCCGAACATCAAGTACCGTTGGCACGTTATCGTACATGGCCCCGGAACAAATCACCGGTGGAGAGGTCGATCACCGCTCGGACATTTTCTCCTTCGGCGTACTGCTATTCGAAATGCTTACTGGTCACTTTCCGTTCCGCGGTGAGCATGAGGCTGCAATGGTGTACTCGATTGTCAATGAGGAAGCAGAGACTGCGAGTAAGTATCTTCCGGATTCTTCACCCGAGCTGCTTCACATCTTCAGCAGGTCCCTTGAAAAAGATCCCGATGACAGATACCAATCAGTGGGCGAGATGGTGGTTGATCTGCGACGGCTGAAGAAAGAATCCGCGAAGGTCAAACGTCCGTCGTCTGTGCACGAGGCGCATCCACAATTGCCACCTACGCAGAACGCTCGGTCAACAAGCCCGGCCATCTCATCTAAATCTACCGGGTCGAAGTTGATTGTCGCTGTTGGAATTGTTGCACTGGTAATTGCGGGCCTGGTTGTCGTTTTCCGTGTTCCATTCGGAAACGAAGCCGGTGTTCAAACTGAAAAGCAAAAGCTGGTGGTTCTTCCGTTCGAGAATCTTGGAAACCCCGACCAGGAGTATTTTGCCGATGGAATCACCGAAGAGATTACGAGCCGCCTTTCAGGACTTTCAGGGCTTGCTGTTATTGCACGATCAAGCGCGAAGCAGTACAAAAAGACGACAAAGACTCTGAAGCAAATCGGCGAAGAACTTGGCGTTGGGTATGTGCTCCAGGGATCGATTCGATGGAGCCCATTGCCTGAAGGTGGCTCGCGAGTCCGCATCAACCCGGCACTTGTCAAGATCTCCGACGAAACGCAGGTGTGGTCTCAGCCATACGAAGCAGTCATGTCTGATGTTTTCAGACTGCAGTCGGACATTGCCGCACAGGTTGTGGGTGCACTTGGCATATCGCTGATGCAACCGGAGCGTCGGGCGCTCGAAGCTCCGCTGACGGCTAATTCCGAGGCGTATGACTACTTCTTGCGCGGCAAGGAGTACTACAATAGGTCCTACAATCAGAAGGACTGGCGCACCAGCGAGCAATTGCTCCGGCGGGCTCTCGAGCTTGATCCACGATTCGCTGCGGGGCACGCGGTGCTTTCCAAAGTCAATGTGTCCATGTACTGGTTCTTTTATGACCATACGGAGGAGCGTGTCCTCAAAGCAAAGTCCCATGCAGAACAAGCTCTGGCTCTCGATCCGTATCTGGCTGATGCACATGGCGCCATGGGGTACTATTACTATCATGGCCGGTTGGAATATGACAAGGCAATTGGAGAATTCGAAGCTGCACTCAAGTTGCAGCCAAACAATGTGGATGTCATTGTTGGTATTGCGTCAGTCAGGCGTCGGCAAGGGAGAGCGTCTGAGGCTCTTGACCATTTCTTGAAAGCAATAGAGGTAGACCCACGTGCAACGACGGCCCACTACAATGTGGGGGAGACGTATGGCCTGCTGAGACGATACGCTGATGCAGACCGGAATTACTCCCGTGCGATCTCCCTGGCACCTGATGGGGCGTTTCCCTATATCTCCAAAGCGTGGAATTACATTTCCTGGACAGGAGATGTTGCAAAGGCGATGGCCGTCCTCGACGAAGCAATAAAGAACAACGTTGACACGAAGAGCGAAGTGTTCATGCAGGATTTGGCCACGATCTTGATTCTTTCCGACAGGTTTGATGAAGCTCTCAGTCAGCTCTCCTCGGGGCCAAAGCTCTTTTCCGAGAATCAGTTCCAGTTCTCAACGAAGGATCTGCTTACCGCGATTGCCTACAGTAATATGGGAAAACCTGAACGTGCACGGCCTTACTACCAATCAGCGACGACGGTACTTGATGAGGAGATCCGCAAGCGTCCCGACGATGCGCGGCTTTATAGCGCTCTTGGTCTCGCGTTAGCAGGACTTGGAAGAAAAGAAGAGGCAATTCGAGTGGGAAAGCGAGGAGTTGATCTCATGCCTGTGACGAAGGAAGCCTGGCGCGGCGCCTACCGCGAGTTTGAACTCGCGAAGGTCTACGCCATTGTTGGGGACCAGGAACTCGCAATCGATATCCTTGAACACCTTCTCACGATGCCGTTTAATGTATCGGCACATTGGCTGCGTCTTGATCCCGTGTGGACGCCTCTGAGAACCAATGCACGGTTTCAGAAACTGATTGCAGAAAGATCATGATTGGCAAGACTGTTTCTCACCATCAAATACTCGAGAAGTTGGGCGAAGGCGGCATGTCCCCAAACGGCCCACGAACTTCCTTTGTGAGTGGTTGCCGTTTTGAGGATCCGCCATCCTTTTGGCGGAGGTGCGTTGTATGATAGGCCAGACTATTTCTCGCTATAAGATTCTGGAAAAGCTTGGTGAAGGCGGGATGGGAGTGGTCTACAAAGCCGAAGATATCAAACTCGACCGCCTTGTTGCGCTGAAGTTTCTTCCACCACATCTGTCTGCATCTGAACAGGACAAATCACGGTTCATCCAGGAAGCCAAGGCGGCTTCTGCGTTGAATCATCCAAACGTCTGCACAATCCATGACATTCAGGTGTTCGATGGGCAGACGTTCATCGTCATGGAGTACGTTGATGGGAAAACACTTCGCGAATCAAAGCACGGCATCAGCATCAAGCAAGCTGTCGACTTTGTTGCTCAAGTTGCGGAAGGGCTCACAGCGGCACATGAGAAGGGAATCATTCATCGAGATATCAAGGCCGACAACATCATGGTACGGTCGGATGGCAGAGTCCAGATCATGGACTTCGGACTGGCCAAGCTCCAAGGACCATCAGCGCTGACCAAAGCCGGCAGCACAATTGGGACAACGGCGTACATGTCACCCGGACAATTGCAGGGTGAGGAAGCTGATCATCGGACCGATATCTTTGCTCTTGGTGTGGTGATGTATGAACTGTTGTCGGGACAGCTTCCTTTTAAGGGTGCCCATGAGGCAGCGGTGATGTACGAAATCGTGAACGTCGACCCTCAGCCTATCCAGACAGCAAAACCTGAAGTCGAGCCTGACCTTGAACGCATCGTGATGAAGTGCCTGGAAAAGGATCGCAGCAATCGATATCAATCTGCACGCGAGGTGGCGGTCGACCTAAAACGCTTCAAACGGGATTTAGAAGGGAAGCGCGGTCTTTCTTCCGCCGCCGGAATGCAGGTACGATCAAAACCGACGAGCCGTTCGTGGCCGCGTCTTGCAATCCCGATAACAGTTCTGTTGGTGGTTGCTGCTGTCACTTGGTATTTGCTTCAAGGCCGCGGAGAGGCGATTGAGACACTAGCAGTTTTGCCGTTCGCAAACCTGAGTGCCGATTCAAGCATGGAATACCTCAGCGATGGCATCACGGAATCTCTCATTAACAACCTCTCGCAACTGCCGAAGTTGAAAGTGATGTCGCGGAGCTCGGTCTTCCGTTTCAAGGGGAACGCGACCGACCCGCAGACAGCGGGCCAGGAACTTGGCGTTCGCGCGGTTCTCCTCGGGCGCGTGCTGCAGCGCGGTGACAATCTACAGGTACGCGCGGAGTTGATTGACGCCTCAGATAACACACATCTCTGGGGTGAGCAATACAATAGAAAGTCTGCAGACATCCTGGCCGTACAGGAAGAAATTGCAAAAGAGATTTCGCAGACACTGAGATTGCGTCTCGCCGATAAGGACACTGAACGACTGACCAAACGTGCGACCGATAATACTGAAGCGTACCAATTGTATCTCAAAGGACGGTATCACTGGAACAAACGCTCGGCTGATGGACTGCGAAGGGGGATTGAGTATTTCCAGCAGGCAGTTGACCAAGACCCGAAGTATGCCGTTGCATACTCCGGGATGGCTGATGCATATGCTGTCCTCGGATGGTTTGAGTACGGCATTGTCCCTCCACGTGATGTGTTCCCGAAGGCGAAGGCAGCAGCACGGAAAGCAATAGAGATCGATCCGAATCGTGCGGAGCCTTATGCATCGTTGGGATTGATTAGCACAGTTTATGACTATGACTGGTCGTCCAGCGAACAGAACTTTAGTCGTTCCATCGAACTCAATCCCTCCTATGCATCGGCTCATCAATGGTACTCCGAATATTTGACTGCCCGCGGACGCTTCGAAGAGGGTGTTGCCGTGATGAAACATGCGCTTGAACTTGATCCTCTTTCGTTGATCATCACTCGTGATGTTGGCTGGATGTTGTACTTCGCCCGACGGTATGACGAAGCGATTGAATATTTTCAGAAGGCGTTGGACTTCGATCCGAACTTCATGCGAGCTCATCTGATTCTGGGCCAGACCTATGTCCATCAAGGTAATCTCGAAAAGGCCATTCCAGAATTTGAAGCGGTGTCGCGTCTATCACAAGGAAGCTTGGGAGCCATCATGCTCGGGTATTGTCACGCCAAAGCCGGCAGAATCTCACAGGCAAAAGAGACTCTCCGGGGTTTACTGGTGGTCTCTAAAACGAAGTATGTTCCGGCGGCGGGAATGGCGATCCTCTATGCCGGGCTTGGAGAAGATGATCGGGCATTCGAATGGCTCAACAAAGCTCTTGAGGAACGCTCCGGCGCTCTGGCTTACATCAAAGTCGATCCCTTCTTCGATAGCCTTCGGGCTGACCCGCGATTCGCACAGGTACTGAAAAAAGTAGGTTTGGAAGAATGACAAGGAATTGAAAAGGGAATGATCGGGCAAACGATATCTCATTACAGGATACTGGAGAAGTTAGGTGCGGGCGGGATGGGAGTTGTGTACAAGGCCGAGGACACGAAGCTCAAACGCACCGTTGCTTTGAAATTCCTCCCTGCACATCTCTCCGCTTCCGAGGGGAATAAGGACAGGTTCATTCACGAGGCGCAGGCGGCATCGGCCCTGAATCACCCGAACGTGTGCACCATCCACGACATCCAGGAACACGACGGCCAGCTGTTCATTGTTATGGAATTCGTCGATGGTGTGACCCTGTGGGATAAAATTCAGGAATCACCGATGAGTGTTGCCGACGCTCTCTCGTGGGCAATCCAGATTGGTGAGGCGTTGCAGGAAGCACACTCAAAGGGGATTGTCCATCGGGACATGAAATCCGAAAACATCATCATCAATGCAAAATTCCGGGCGAAGGTGATGGACTTTGGACTCGCTCAACTAAAAGGATCGATACACGCCGCGCAGACAGGGACAGTACAGGGGACGCTGTTGTACATGTCCCCTGAGCAGGCGCGTGGCGACGACGTGGTGTTCGCAACCGACATCTGGTCGCTGGGAGTAGTGCTCTACGAAATGCTGACAACGAAGTTTCCATTTTACCACGAGTATGAAACGGCCATCCTGTATTCGATTCTCAATGAACCACCGATCCCGCCGAAGGAGATTCGAAGTGATATCCCGGAAGAGCTTGACCGGATCATAATAAAATGTTTGCAGAAGGAGTGGCAGCGTCGCTACCCCTCCGCAATGAATCTCGTCAGTGACCTCAGGAAGCTGGCGCGGGCGCTTGAGTCGGGCACACCCGTTGTCCCGGCAAAGCGGAGGCGCACGACAGAGTCAGCGCTTGATGTCGAACGAAAACCTGCTACAGTAATGCTGGTGAGCATCGGTCACTACGCCGAAATGGCCGGGCTGCTCGAGCCGGAAGAATTGGCTGATCTTCTGGAGAAGTGCCTGGCTGCCGTAAAGGCCGTTGCGGAGAAATATCTTGGAACGATGGCCAGTGTGACGGGCGGGCGTTTTACCATGATCTTCGGTTTGCCCGAGGCGATTGAGGGAGCGGCCCGGAATGCAGTGCAGGCTGCGGTTGATGTCCGTACAGCACTTCAACGCATCGCTGAGGAGAAACAGCAGCAGAGGTATCTCACGCCAACAGTCAGCATTGATACCGGACTGGTGATCGCGGGCCCGTTCGGTGCAGCCGAAGGAAAAGAATACGCCGTGGTGGGCGACCCCATGGAACTTGTGGTGAAACTGCTCGAAGCGGCTCAGCCCGGCGGCATTCTTGTCGGCCCGCTGACCCAAAAACAGACTCAGGACTCTTTCAAATACAGAAAGGGGAAGTCCGTTGTTTTTCGCGGCGGCAGAGCACCGGTACCGTCATATGAACTTGTCGGCACAATCCGGAAGACCGAGCGCGGGCGAATGGGCACCGAGAGGATGCTCGCTTCCATGTATGTTGGGCGGGAACCCGAACTGAACAAACTAGAGCTGCACGTCCTCAAGGCAATTCAAGGTGAGGGGTCGATCGTCAGCATTCTCGGAGAGCCGGGGATCGGCAAGACGCGGCTCATCGCAGAACTGAGGAACCGTGAGCCACTCAAGCGGGTCACGGTGATGGAAGGGAGGGCGGTATCGCACGGCCAGAATCTCAGCTTTCACCCCATCATCGACATCGTGAAACGATGGATAGGTGCCGAAGAGGAGGATACCGAAGAGGAGGATACCGAAGAGCAGTTGCAGCGGAGGCTTCTCGATGCAGTATCG
>DASRUE010000002.1:0-3841 GCA_035687895.1 Bacteroidota bacterium
GTTTCGGTAAAGTGTCTTTGCAGCAATCGGTTGAGATAAAAACTCAGCCTGGCCCGGAACAGTGGTACTGCAAGCAGGCGCGTAACCAGTGAGCGCGGCTCGGAAGGGTGGCCCCATGTGTAGATGTTGCGCGTCCCCCAGTCGATGCCGGGCATGATGCCGTCCCACCAGATGCCGAACGTGTTATCATAGTCATAGGGGATAAACTCGAAGCGGCCGGTTGCCGTATTGTGGTAGAGATAATAGTTGTTCTTCCAGAACCAGTAGTCGTCCCAGCTTCCGGTGGCGATGTCCATGGCGAGTGTCTTGAGGAAGCTGTTGACGTTGAAGATTCTCTGGATTGCCAGTGCGAATGAATCCACAGAGGTGAGGTTCACGGCAGCAATAAACGAAGCGAGATCGGAGTAATCATCGGTCTCCTCATTGATTTTCAGCTCGTACACCCGCCGGCTGCCCGCCATGAGTTTGTACAGGTCCGCGTTGCTCCCCAAGTACGCAAGATCTGCAGGCCACAGGCATTTGTACAGATTCCCGTCGTTGTTGCCGAAACGGGAGAGCACGAAGTTCTCATCCACATGCTCGACGCTGATGTACAGACCGTAGTAGAGGCCGTTGATGAAGAGTCGGGTGTGGCTTGCGCGCGACGCCGGGACGTCGCTGTGTTGAAACAAATCCCAGCTCAGCTTCGCCCGGATAATCGAGGGATCGTTGTGCTCGCCGTTCACATTCAGTTTCTCGAGACCATAGAACTTTCTCCCCCGCTCGAATGTGTTCACCGAAACTTTGAACGACTTTTTGCGTGAGTCTCGCGATGTGTTTCCCCGCAGCCGGAAGCCGACATTCGGGACCATGTCATGGATGGCGGGATTCTCAAAGATGAATGTGGCGGGATACTCGTGATCGCTGTCGGCGTTTGCCGGATCGAGAATCTGCGCGAGTGAGTCGGGATCGATAAGAATTTGAACGGTTGCCACAGTGGTGTCAATGTAGACGGGGTGAGGGGGCAGGTGACTGGGCTGTGCGTGTGCATGTGCAGTCACAAGCAGCGTACCCGCCAGCAGGAGAGCGGGGAGCCAGGGGAATGATTTCATTGTTATTTTCCAGAAAGGCCATGCATTGTCGTGTGTTATGTCTTCAATGTATCCAAATCGGTCTGGACACGCAAGGTGGAATGTCGCACCAACAGGGGATGTTGACCGCGCATCGGGGACAGATAAGGACGTCCGGGACCCTACACATGCCAACTCGGTGCTGCTTCGCCACCGATTGACAATTCAACATCCGACATAATGCTCCACTGTTCCTTTCATCATTCCCATGGCTGGGGGCGCGCAAGGGAGTGGTCGGTCGAAACAGATCTCGAACCTCCTCCACCTCACATACCCCAGAAAGCCTCAGTTACTTGAAAGTCCGTGCACGATTCTCTACATTGAATTTGTCCTTTTCACTGCTAACCCACAAGGAACCACTGGAATGCAGGAACATCGCAGGCTTGCGGCTATCATGTTCACCGACATGGTCGGCTTCAGTGCCCTTACCCATCGTACCGAAGCACTTGCACTCCAGGTACTGGACGAGCACTGGCGCATGCTCCGTTCCGTCTTCCCGCGCTATGGCGGCAGGGAGATCCGCTCCATGGGGGATGGCGTCTTCCTGGAATTCTCCAGTGCTCTGGATGCAGCCCGCTGTGCAATCCAGCTTCAGCAGACGTTGCAGGATTACAACAAGACTGTCGATGAGGAGCGCCGCGTCGTTATTCGTATCGGCCTGCATCTTGGCGATGTGGTGGAAAGTTCCGGCGGCGTCCATGGAGATGGAGTCAACATTGCGGCACGGATAGAACCGCTCGCAGCACCTGGCGGCATTTGCGTCTCGGAGGATATCGCGCGCCAGATCCAGAACAAGATCGACCTGCCCCTCCAGAAACTGGGCCTCGGTGAGCTGAAAAACATCTCTCTTCCCGTGACCATCCACAAAATTGTCCTTCCCTGGGAAAGAAAGCTGCGTGTTGATCAACTGTATTTCCCGTTCCGCAGGAAAAAGGTTCAAGCGTGGGTGCTCATCACCGGGATTGCCAGCCTGGTCGTGGTGGTGTACATTGCCCTTCGGCTCCTCGCTCCCACTCCCCAGCTTCCTCCCATGCAGCGATTGGGGATTCTCCGCTTTCAGAGCCTGACACCGGAGTCCACCGCTTCACATATGGGCGCTACAGTACAATCACTGTTTGCCGAGCAGTTTATCGGGATTGAAGGACTCGGCGTGGTCGATCCTCTCAGCCTCAACAATCTGATCGACTCCTCCCATCCACAGCATGACGTGGAGCTCCTGAAGGTAATCTCGACAGCGCAGCTCTCGCTCGTCATCGACGGCAACATCACTGCCAACCCTGCCGGCGGGTACAGTATTCAGGCAAAGCTCGTCGATCCGGCGAGCGGTACCGTCACGCTCACGCAGAGCGCGTCCGTCACCGGAGAGTCCGATCTCCCGCGTGCTGTCAGCTCTCTCTCCGGCCGGATCCTGAACTTCCTCCAGATACGACTCCTCAACACCGAGAAGGACAGGGACCTCCGTCCCTGGATCGCACACAAATCGCAGAACATCGAAGCTGTCAAGGCATTCATCCAGGCAACACAATTCATTTATCGCGCTGAGCCCGGCGAAGAGAAGTATCTGCGGAGGGCTATCGAGCTTGACTCGTTGTTCGTCCCCCCACGTATTTGGCTGATCTCCGGGATGATCAGACGCGGCCAGATGGAGGAAGCGAAGGCACAGTACGCATTCCTGCAGAAACTCGAATCAACGGTGAGTCCGTTCGACGCCACAATGATTGAATGGGCAAACGCGTACATTGGGGACGATGTTCCTGCGCAAGCGCGGGCGTTGCAGAGGGCGCTGGAATACTCTCCCGGTAACAACATCCTGCTGTACAACCTCGGGAGGGTCCGGTACATCATGGAGGACTACCGGGGCGCGATCGAGCCATTGACCCAGGCAATTGCAATGAAGTGGCCCTTCTCGCCCGCCTACTACCTTGTCGGTGAAAGTCACTACCACCTGGGTGAGTACGACAAGACCACGGAGATTCTCACAATGTCGCTTGGTGTCCGGCCCGTCTACCGGGATATCTACGCGCTGCTGTCATTCATGTCCCTTCGTGAGAATGATACGGTGGCTGCGGCTCGCTACGAAGACCTCTTCTTCCGGCGGTCGGTTGAGGTGGGCCATTCCGCGGATGTAACCGATGCCGCATTGGGTAACGCAAGCATCGAACACGGGTTCAATGCAAACGCTGCGAAGTTCTATCGCCGCGCTATTGCCCGCCGGCCATCCGTGGCCGCGTACCATGCAGGACTTGGCGAAGCGCTCTCGAACACGGGAGACTATGTTGATGCGACACGCGCCTGCCTACGTGCACTGCAACTCGACCCAACACTGGGGCACGCCGAATTCACACTCGGAAGATCTCTTGAAGCGACCGGAAATGTAGAAAACGCTATCAGACATTATCAGGCGTTTCTTCAGCTCGATTCAACCAGCAGCGATGCGGTCCTGGCAAGGGAACGGGTGAAACTTCTTTCTCAAACACACTAACTTCACTTCCAACGAGCATGAGGCAACCTATGGCACAACTCACCTGGCAAGAGTTCAATGATTCCGCGCTCACAACAAACGGGCTCCTGGCCGATCTTCTTGCTGACCCCGGCAACCCCAATGGCGTCCTGAAGAACTACGGGCTCAGTCCGCTTTCTTCTGCCGATGCCACACGGTGGCAGGATATTCTTGCATCAAGGTCTGAGAGCCCATCGCGCAAAGAAATCCTGGAGTACATTGCAGGACTATT
>DASRUE010000003.1:0-8518 GCA_035687895.1 Bacteroidota bacterium
AGGAGGAGCGCTGCTGCAACGCCAAACGGAATCCAGTTCCACTGTCGCTGAGACGAATTGTTCTGTGCGTTGTCTGTTGCGTTCAACCGAGGAATAGTCCCGCCGAGCTTCCCACCCAGGCCATGTTTTTGTTGAAGTTCACGCCCATCATTTTTCCTCTCCCCAACCGGACAAGGTTGTTCACGGGCTGCAGTTCGTCCAGCCAGATGTACATGATCCGGACCTCCGCCTTGGTGCCGCCATGTGGCGTCTCGATGAAAGCGCCGTACTCAACCTTCTCCTGCAGCACATACTCGGACTTGCTGGCATCCGGTACTGCTGCAATGTCATCATGAGATGGACCAACCACTACCCCGCTTCCGGCGAACGAATAGAGCGGCTTAAGAACCCAGTTTTCCAAATCACCAGGCAACGAAGTCAGATTATCAAGGAACTGGGTCCGAGGTACGGTGGGATGATGAAGGTACGGAAGAGAGAACTTGCTGAGACGGAAGAACCAGTTCGGATGTCCGGCCCATTCGACGTTCAGCTCATCACGGAAACTGAACGGAAGCTGCACATCGGCCTTCATCAGCTCATCGGCAATGGCACGATTGTAAATGCGGTAGATGGGAACACGCACGCCATCCTGACGGTAGAAGAGCCGGTTCTTCTCCTTTACGACGTCGCGGATATTGACTGTATTGATGCCACAGATCCGCTCGGTGAGAACGAAGTCGGGACGTGTCTTCTGCTTGAGCGGGTCGAGCTCCAGCAACACCACATTTTCCGGCGCATGGTCACCGAGGATCGCCCTTCTCAACAACGCGTGGTACGCCTCCAGGTCGAGTCCCCCGAGGAGATATCTCAACCCGGGGGAAAGTCCGTACACCTCTCTGTACTGCTGACAGAGCGCCGCTTGAAATCCGAAGAGCGACGGGAAGCCCTGCATCTCGATCAACTTTGGGACATAGGAACCATCCTCGTTTCGAATCACACCGAAATCAACGGCAATGAACAACGGTCGGGGCGGCTCGTTCGGGACGTTGAACTCATGCGGGATAGCTCTGCCGGAGGCAGCCAGGTAGTCCGGGTTGGTCATCAATTGCATGATGATCTCCTTCCCCGCCTGCACCATGGAATTGATCAAAGGCGTGGGTATGAAGAATGGAGTCTCCGCAACGCGGAAATCAACATGCATGCCGCAAACGCCCTCGAGGCGCTTGAGGAGAAGCTGGTAGCCTTTCTCGGTAAAATTGGTGTTGAAGGAATGGCGGAGATGGGGGATCATAGAAATTAACGATTGGCCATTGACAGTTCGCAATTGTCAATGAGTGAGAAGTCTCAATATCTGATGATTGAGAAAGCGGTACTCCGTTTCACGCTCTTCCTGGCTCTTCACGCTCAGTCAGATAAGGAACTCCCCTTCATGCATGATTTTCCGGTCCTCGATCCAGATGTCGAATTTGGTCCCGACGACATCGATATGGGTGGAGGATGTCCAGTTGGCCCCGGTGTGCTCGGCGTAGGGATGGCCGAACGCAATGTGGACGCCGGGAATTTTTTCATCCTGAAGGATATGTCCAATGACGTGCTTGAGCTGGATGTTCGTGCCAATGGCAAACTCGCCAACGCGCGGGCTGTTCTCGTCGGTATGGCAGTAATCCCAGAACTCCTGCTCCAGTTCTTTGTTGTCCGAAAAGATCTGGGTGATGCGATTGTCTTTTACTTCGATGGTGAGTGGTGAGTCGTTCAAATCCCCGTACTTCGCACAGAGGTAATCTCCCACCACGCCATCCACGATGAACATGCCGTTGACCATCAGCGGGGCCGTGAAGACTTCGCCGCCGGGGAGATTTCCCCACTTGTCCGGACTGATGATGCCGCTTGTCTTTAACCACTTCAGGGAAGGACTGAATTCAGCGTGGATATCTGTGCCACGCTTTGTCCGGGCGTTCACATATGTTGCTCGCTTCGCCAGATCCCACACCTTCCCGCTGATCTCATCCACCTTATTGAAGTCTGCGCGCATTCCCTCCTGCATGATCCGTTGATTGATGTTGATCATGTGTCCGTGGCGGATCTTGTGCTTCGTTACCACTCGGGTCAGTTGCATGCGCGTGCGCAACTCTCCCATCTGCCCGGACACAGCGTAGACACTCACCTGGCTGGTGGCAAGATCGTCAAGAATTTCCTGAGGTATATCCGTGTGCGGCCGCGGGGCAAATTCCTCCAGCACATACACGTTACATCGGGCACCGACCTTGCGAATCTCATTGTACACACTTGCCGCTATGTCAATTGTCCGCTCATCGGTGATGAGGGTGACCTTTTCTTCAGGTTTCACGCGCAGGCAGACGTTCACTGCATTGTAGGCTCCTTCCCGGAGCGCGTCGTGCAGCGCGACGCCTTCAAACGGATGTTTCATTCACTCTCTCTACAGTGATTTCACAGGTGCGCGCACCGGCTCGTTGAGTCCGGCGCGGGTTTCTTCAATGATGTAGTCCACCACTGCTTTCAAGTCACCGTTCGATTGTTCATAGACTTTAAGTTGCCGCTCCGCACCCGATCCCATTGCCAGAATGGTATGGATGTAGTTGATTTCCTCGCGGCTGTCCAGTTCATCGACCACATCGTCAACAAAGAGAAGAAGCTCCTTGATCAGGTCGGCCGCAGGGAGTTCCGTCTGCCGTCCGAAGTCGATGAGCTTGCCACCGAGGCCGTACCGGCTTGCCCGCCATTTGTTCTCCATGATCAGCGCACGACGATAGAGCCGGAAGCCCATGTTCGACGCGTACAGCTTGTAGAGCTTCACTACCACCGCCTGCATCAGCGCAGCCAGGGCAACAGTCTCTTCTGCGCGCATCGGGATGTCGCAGATACGGAATTCCAGTGTTCCAAAGAACGGATGCGGGCGGAGATCCCACCAGATCTTTTTGGCGTTGTCGATGCAGTTGGTCTTGATGAGGAGGTTGACGAAGTTCTCGTACTCAGAGTAGCTCTGGAAATAGTCCGGGATGTTGGTACGGGGAAACTTGTCGAATACCTTGCACCGGTACGATTTTAGCCCGGTGTTCCGTCCCATCCAGAATGGAGAATTGACGGACAGAGCAAGGATGTGAGGGAGGAAATACCGCGCAGCGTTCATCAGATGGATCGTTGCTTCTTTGTCATCGATGCCTATGTGGACATGAAGCCCGAAGATAAGATTTGCGCGCGCCACCTGCTGCATGTCCTGCACAATCGTTGCATACCGGTCATCGGGGAAAATTGCCTGGCTGTGCCAGTTGGCAAAGGGATGGGTTCCGGCGGCCGCAAGTCGGAGACCGTTCTCATACGCCAGGTCTACCATCCGTTTCCGAAGCTCGCACACTTCCAGCTTCGCCTCCTTGATGTTCTTGCAGATGCCGGTCCCCACCTCCACCACGGACTGGTGCATCTCGGGCTTCACCCTCTCCTGGAGGTGCTTCTTCCCCTTCGCGATGATCTCTTCATGGATATGCGAGCGGAGGTCACGCGTCTCCGGATCAATCGTTTGGAATTCCTCTTCGATGCCTAACGTAAAGCTCGGCTGCATACGTGCCTACTTTCTGGAGGCTCTTCCACCTTCGGCGGATTTCACGCTCCGTTTGGGTGCTGACTTCTTCTCAACGCCATTGGTATTCAGGAAGTTCGCCCACCGGTATTCCATTTCTGCCCGTTCATTGCTCAACGCCTTCTTCACCGCGAGATCCGCAACGGCGTTCACGATCCACGTGAAGTTCTCCGGCCCCACCGAGTGGTAGTCTGCATCCGGCGCGGGGTTCAGAAAATCGATTGCGTAGGGAATACCATTGCGCACGGCAAACTCCAGGGTGTTCAGGTCGTAACCGAGGGCGCGGCAAAGTTTCAGGCAGTCTTCCACAATGCGTTGTTCCAGTGCCGGGTCAAGCGGCGGTGCATCCTTTACGTACCGGCTCTCGTGTGGCTGGCGAGGATCGTATTGCATGATGTGGACATTCTCCTGACCGATGCAGTAACAGCGGACATATTCCTTGAACTCGATCCCTTCCTGCAATGTCATCACAAGGTCGCCAGTCTGATGGTAGAAATGGAAGAAGTCCCCTTCATTATGGATCTTGTAGACGTGTTTCCAGCCTCCACCGCTGTGCGGTTTGAGAAATGCCGGGAACCCAACATAGTTGAAGATCTCTTTCCAGTCGAGCGGGTACTGCAGGTTGCGCATGGATTGTGACGTGGTATTGGGCGGCGACTGGTACGACGGGAGCAGGACGGTTTTTGGGGTGGCAACGCCGATCTTCGATGCAAGCGCGTAGTTGAAAAACTTGTCGTCGGCGCTCCACCAGAAGGGATTGTTGATGACGATAGTACCACCGAGGACGGCATTCTTGAGGTATGAGCGGTAGTAGGGGATATCATGCGAGATGCGGTCAATGATCAGATCGTACTTCGTCGGATCGGCCATCCGGCTGGCGCCGACATCGACAAATTCCGCGATCACACCGGCATTCATTTCGTTGATCTTCGCAACGAGAGCACCCGGGAATGTGTTCTCCATACCGAACAATATGCCGACTTTCTTCATGGTACCTCCGACTTGTGGTTTCGTTTCACAGAATAATGCAAGGAATCCACGACGTCACAAACTACCCCAACGAACAGCAAGCATGTTATTCCTTTGGATCGTGGAGACTTCGCGGCAATCTATCTTCGACTTCGAGAGTGGGGAGAGTAGGGGAAAGCTCTGAGCATAATATGGATTTCAACCCCGAGAGTCAAGAAACGCGCATGGATGTGGGCAACGAAGTCAGTTTCCTCCTCCACTTGCACAATGCTGCTCACCTCAGCCACTCCGGTGAGATCGACAACGGTGTGACATCATCGAGGTGATCTCCTTTTCTCTTCGTTGATTTTCGGACTGAATTTGCGTTAATTGCCTTTGTCAAACTCCTGAAGTGCCTGTTGCATTGCACCCGACGCGTCCTCCATGTCCACCCCTCTCATGAAACAATACGCCCAGGTGAAGGCGAAGTATCCTGACACGATACTCCTCTTCCGCATGGGCGATTTCTTTGAGACGTTCGAAGAGGACGCCAAAATTGCAGCAAAGGTCCTCGGTATCACACTGACGAAGCGGGGAAACAGCGCAGCGGGCGATATTCCCCTTGCGGGCTTTCCCCACCATGCGCTGGATTCGTACCTCCCGAAGTTGCTCAAAGCCGGGCACCGGGTTGCCATCTGCGAACAACTGGAGGATCCGAAGTTCGCCAAGGGAATCGTCAAGAGAGATGTAATTGAAGTGGTGACACCGGGTGTAGCCTACTCCGACAAAGTCCTCGAGCAAAAACACAACAACTACCTCGCCGCTATCGCCCTTCCTTCAGCGCTTGCCACCGGACAGGATACAATCGGTTTTTCCTATATAGATGTGTCCACCGCGGAGTTCAATGTAAGCGAGTTTCCTTTTCGTCAACTTGCCGAACAAGTTGCCGCGCTCGCACCGTCGGAGATTCTCGTACAGCGACGGGATATTGTATCGCTCCAGGAGCTGCTACGCGGACGGTACAACGGCCTCTTCACCAAAATTGACGATTGGATCTTCAATGTCGATTACGCCTACGAGCTTCTCATTAGTCATTTCCAGACACAGTCGCTCAAGGGATTTGGCGTGGAGGAAATGAAGCTGGGCACCGTGGCCGCCGGCGCAGTGATGAACTATCTCCAGGAAACGCAGAAGGCCAACCTCCTCCATATCCGAAAGCTGATGCCGGTGGATGTCGGTGACCACATCACACTGGATACCTCCACCAAGCGGAACCTCGAGATCACCGCATCCATCGCAGGCTCAGCCGATGGAACATTGTTTGCCGTTCTCGACAGAACCCAAACACCAATGGGCGGACGCTTGCTCAAGCGGTGGATCAACCAGCCATTGAACAGACTGTCTCCGATTCAGCAGCGCCTCACAGCCGTCCGTGAGTTAATCCAAAAGGAAGATCTCCGGAAGAGTCTCGGCGATATCCTCACCCGCATTGGCGATCTTGAACGGCTCACGACAAAGATCTGTACGAACCGCGCAACGCCGCGGGAGATGAACGCGCTAAAGTTCATCCTGCTCGAAATTGGCAAGGGGAAGGAGGGGCTCGACGGCCTCGCGACCGAAGTCCTCTCCTCGATCCGCACCGGACTTGATCCTCTGCCAGACGTCGTCACCCTGATTGACACCGCCATCGAGGCGGAGCCACCCGCGACGCTGGTGGATGGCGGCGTGATCCGGAAAGGATTCCATGCAGGGCTTGATGACCTCCGGGCGATCGCGTTTGGAGGCAAGAGCTGGATTGCGGAATTGCAGAGGAGGGAACGAGAGCGAACGGGAATCTCATCGTTGAAGGTGGGCTTCAACAACGTGTTCGGGTACTACATCGAAGTAACCAACACTCATAAGGAGAAGATCCCCTCCGACTACATCAGGAAGCAAACGCTCACCAATGCGGAACGATACATCACTCCCGAGCTGAAAGAATATGAAGAGAAGATCCTGCATGCTGAAGAGAAAATGCTTGCGCTCGAAACCGAGCTTTTCACCACCCTTCGCTTGCAGGTCGCTGCACACGCCGAGGCGATCCAAACCGATGCCAGGTTAATCGCCGCGCTCGATTGCTTCCTCTCCCTGGCCGCTGCCGCACATGAATATTCTTACGTTTGCCCTGAGGTAAACGAGTCCACACTCCTGGAAATCAAGGACGGGCGCCATCCTGTTATCGAGCGGCTCCTGCCGCCGGGCGAAAAGTACATTCCCAACGATGTCCGCCTCGACATCGACACACAACAAATCCTGATCATCACCGGGCCCAACATGAGCGGGAAGTCGAGCTACCTCCGGCAGGTGGGGTTGATCGTGCTGCTGGCGCAGATTGGGAGCTTCGTGCCAGCCAAGAAGGCGATCATCGGGATCGTGGACAAGATCTTCACGCGTGTTGGAGCGAGTGACAACATCGCATCGGGTGAGAGCACATTCCTCGTGGAGATGCACGAGGCGGCACATATCGTCAACACTGCAACGAAGAAGAGCCTCATCCTGCTCGATGAAGTTGGACGAGGTACGAGTACATTCGACGGCATCAGCATTGCATGGTCGTTAACCGAGTACCTCCACGAACGCGTCGGCGCGCGAACGCTTTTTGCGACCCATTACCACGAGTTGAACGAACTGGCCGATCTTCTCCCCCGCGTCAAGAACTACAAAGTGGAGGTGCGGGAGTACGGAGACAAGGTGGTTTTTTTGCACAAAGTCACCCCCGGTTTCGCCGACCACTCGTACGGCATCCAGGTTGCGCAGATGGCGGGCTTGCCGGAGGAGATCACGGAGCGGGCGAAGAAGATTCTGAAGAATCTGGAAGGATCAGAGTTGACGGTTCACGGAGATACGGAGACCGAAAACGGGAGACGGGAGAAAGGAAAGAGGGGCGGGAGAATCGCTTCTGCCGAAGTACAGATGACGTTGTTTGAGCTGAGAGACGATGCGTTGAGAGAAGAGTTGAAGAAGATAGATGTAGACAAACTGACACCGCTTGAAGCGTTGCAGAAGTTGGCGGAACTGAAGAAACGAATCCATAAGCAGCCGTGCTGAAGAACTTCCACACTGAACTCAAACTCTGCTACCTCCGCAAGACGTAAACTCATCACTAAAAACCAAACCCCGACGTCAGATAAAACCGGATCTCCTCCGGAGAGCGCGCCGCCGAGAGGTTCAGCAGGAATTTCTTGATAATATTCAGCCACACGCCGCCGCCAAACGCACTATGCCATCTGTTCGATCTTTCTCCTGCTACAAACACTCTCCCTGCATCGCCAAAGAGCGTTAGTCCAAGTTGTGCCGGAACAAAGACATTCACGGGCGCAACTCCAATCCGCATTTCAGCCTGTCCAAACATCGAAGCATCGCCCGCAAATCGCTGGAGTGAATATCCCCTGACAGTGTTCACTCCTCCAATCACCGAGGCCCCGTAGAAGGGATATTTCCCGAATGTCTTCTCTCCCCCAATGTGGAAGGCAAACACGACATCAGTGAGGATCGTTGCCGGGAGATACGCACGGACATCGGCGTTTGCTTTTCCGAACTCCAGCCCGTTGGCAAAGACTTTTGGATAGTACGTTCCCCCCGCGCTCGCGTAGAACCCGCGGGATGGAGCAAACGGATGGTCCCGTCCGTCATACGAGCAACCGGTGCTGATTCCCAGCGCAGAATGAGTTCCAAGTCCGTACGGCTTGAGCTGACTGAGAAAGCTGTTTGCCGTCACCTTCGCGTTGGAGTATTCGTAGCGCCCGCTGAACCGGAGCGCGAACGATTGACTGACTTGTAGGTTGATTGCTGGCTCAACGCGAATCTCATGGTAGTTCGTTCTGTAGAAATCAGCGTCGAACAGCTTCCCGTCGCGGGGGGTCTCGTTGCCAAGTCCATAGAAACCGCTCAGGCCGAGATTGCCTGCACTGGCGAAGAGCTCGACACGGGCTTTGTCAATGATCTTGTAGGACTCAG
>DASRUE010000004.1:0-12860 GCA_035687895.1 Bacteroidota bacterium
GGGCGAAACCGGACCGTGCGGACCATGTTCCGAGATTCATATTGATCTGACCCCTGACATGTCCGGCGGAAAGTTGGTGAATGCAGGCGATGCGCGAGTGATGGAAATCTGGAACCTCGTGTTCATCCAGAACAACCGGAACGAGAAGGGAGAGCTTGAAAGCCTTCCAGCGAAACACGTGGACACCGGCTTGGGCTTCGAGCGTGTCTGTGCCGTGCTGCAAGGAAAAAGCTCGAATTACGACACCGACGTCTTCATGCCGATCATCAGCGCCATTGCGCAGGCTGTAGGCAAAGCGTACACCAGCAAGCTCGACTCCCCCACCGATATTGCCATGCGGGTCATCGCAGACCATATCCGGATGCTGACGTTCTCTATCACGGATGGGGCAATACCGGGGAACGAGGGGCGGGGATACGTCCTCCGGCGCATTCTCCGCCGCGCTGCTCGATTCGGAAGGAACCTCGACATGCGTGAGCCGTTCATCTACAGGATTGGCTCCTCCGTCGTTGACTCGATGGGCAAAGCATTCCCTGAGATTGTGGCCAAACAGGCACACGTGGAGAAGGTGATCAAAGCCGAAGAGGAAAGCTTTAACGCAACACTCGACCGAGGGTTGGAGATCTTCGAATCGGTCGTCGAGCGGATCGGTCATTCCAAAGTTTTCCCCGGAGAGGATGCGTTCAAGCTGTATGATACGTTCGGCTTCCCGCTTGACTTGACGCAGTTGATGGCTGAGGAAAAGGGACTGAAAGTTGACGTCGGCGAGTTCACAGAGTTGATGGATGGACAAAGAGAACGGTCTCGAGTCGGGAACAGCTGGGTATTGAGGAACGGGAATAGTGGCCTTGAGGTTGCGCTCAGCGAAACCGCCGAGGCATTTACATCACGTTTCGTCGGTTATGATGAGAGAACCCTTGAAATCGACACTGTTGCTTTGACCACATTAGAAAATCCAAACGGAGGGTCCCTTGAGGAGAGAGGACCGTACTTGATCCTTGACGAATCTCCTTTTTATGCCCAATCGGGTGGTCAGGTGAGTGACACTGGAGTCTTGAATGTGGAGGGTCGGTCCCTGCCAGTCGTTGACACCAAGAAAATCAAGAATGCATATTTTGTTCTGGTCGACAACCGCCAGCCAGATTCAAAGCACGTCGAGTTTGCCTTGTCCGGACGAACCATGCCTGTTCACGTTGCGGTGGACAAACAACGCCGCCTCAACATCCAGCGCAACCACTCCGCCACGCATCTTGTCCATGAAGCATTGCGTCGTGTCCTCGGTACACATGTGCATCAGCAGGGATCACTCGTTGCACCGGACCATCTCCGGTTCGATTTCCCTCACTTCGGCAAGATTACTCCGGAGGAGATCAAGGCGATTGAGGAGATGGTGAATGAGAAGATCGCTGACGACATCTCGGTGTTCACTGAAGTCGATATGCCGATTGAGAAAGCGAAGAAGATCCCGAATGTGAAGATGTTCTTCGGCGACAAGTATGGCGACATCGTGCGCGTGGTCTTCATCGACGAGAAGTACAGCGTGGAGTTCTGCGGCGGAACGCATGTGAAGAACACCAGGGACATCGGCCTTTTCAAGATTGTCTCCGAATCGAGCATTGCCAGCGGCGTGCGGCGCATCGAGGCAGTCACCGGAGTGGGTGTGCAGCGGTACATCAATGACCAGCTGGCCAAGGTAAAACACGTGGATGGCCAGCTTGCGCGTCTTATCGAAGAAAAGGAAATGTTGGAGCGTGAGTTGAACAAATACGCCCGCAAAGCCGTCACATCGCCACGGCCGACCCTCGGTGCGGTCTCCCTCCCGTCCAGTCAGTTAGAGTCCATCACACTTCTCGAACGCGCGTTGGAAGAACGGGAAAAGACCGTTGAGCGGGTTGCAAAGCAAACAAGCGATCTGAAAAAAGAATTCAGCAAACATAAGGTCAGGGAAGTTGCCGGCGGAATTGACGATCTTGTCGCAAAAGCAACAGCGCTCGACGGGTTCAAGGTTGTTTCGTCAAAAGTAGATGCGTCCGACATGGATGAACTGAAGAGGATCGGCGACACGCTCCGGTCCAAACTGGGAAGTGGCGTTGGTGTTCTTGCCAGCGTGATCGACGAGAAGGTTGCGCTGGTCTGTGTTGTTACTGACGACCTGATAAAAGGAAAGAACCTCCAGGCCGGTAAGATCGTTGGTGAAATGGCAAAGCAACTCGGCGGCGGTGGGGGCGGACGACCGCACCTGGCAACGGCCGGAGGGAAAGATGTCCACAAGCTCGATGACGCTCTGGGCCAAACGCTCGCTATTATTCAGGCAATGCTTTCGAAACCCTGACTTCCCACTTTATTGATGATCAAGCATGGCACACCTACCGCTCACCATTCTCGCCCGACAGGCGTATATCCAGGATGAGCTTGCCGCGAGCGCTGCAACGAAGACAAAGATCTTTGAGCAGTGTACCGACAAGATCATCAAGGGCGTTGACATCATCATCCGCGCGTTGAACCAGAAGAAGAAGCTCCTCTTCTGCGGCAACGGCGGCAGCGCGGCCGACTCACAGCATCTTGCCACCGAGTTCATCATCCGGATGAACCCCGCCATTAAACGTCCCGGTATTCCCGCGATCGCCTTGACCACCGACTCCTCGATGCTGACGGCGGGCGCGAACGATCTTGGGTACGACAACGTCTTCGCGCGCGCCGTGGAGGCTCTGGGCAACGAGGGAGATGTCCTCATCGGGATCAGCACAAGCGGCAAATCGGAAAGTGTCAACCTCGCGTTCAAGATGGCGCGATCCAAAGGGCTAGCAACCATTGGACTTCTCGGGAAGGGCGGGGGCACATCAAAGGATTTAGTGGATCTCGCGATCATCGTCCCTTCCAGCGATACCCAGCGAATCCAGGAAGGGCATATTACCATCGGCCACATCATTTGTGGACTGGTGGAGCGCGAGATGTATGGGTAGCACAACCCGGCAACCCTGATGCCAGTCAGCAAGTCACGACGCGGCGATTTCCTCATTCCGTTCCTCACTGTTGTCTTCGACAGTGCGGCTATCGAGTTTTCCTTCCTCTTTTCCTACTGGCTCCGATTCCAGAGTTCTCTGTTTGAATACCTCGGCTACGTCCGCGAAGAGGTACCGCCTATCGAGGGATACTGGATCGGTTCCTTGTTCATTGTCCTTGTATGGCTCGGCCTTTTTAACGCACGGAAGATGTACGGTGCGCGGCGAAGCGTGAGCCTGTCCGACGAGCTGATCAATGTGATCAAAGTGGTAAGTCTTGGCATGCTCGTGGTGATGAGCGCGGCGTTCTTTTACCGCGACTTCTCCTACTCCCGCGTAGTCTTCGGTCTCCTCTGGGCCACTTCGATTACCACGATTTTCACCGGACGGGCAGCCGTACAGTGGTTCGAGCGACGCCTTTACAGGAAAGGCCGTCATCTTCAATATGCCGTCATTATTGGCAACGAGACGCTTGCAGATCAGGTGTACACACGACTTAATGCCCACCCGACGTTCGGCTTTTTCGTCGTCGGGTACTTTGGTGACTCCCCGGCTCATGATGAGCTCGCTCTTTCCAAGGCGGAGTACCTGGGCAGGATTGCCGACGCGGCGCGCTACATCAAAGACGAGAACATCGAGTTGGCGTTCCTCGCTGTGCGTGCTCAGGACCATCAATCGTTGTTCGAACTGATCGCCGACTGTGAAGGAGTCAATGTCGAGTTCATGATGGTGCCGGACGTCCTCGAGATTCTGACCAGCCAGGTAAAGGTAAAGGAGCTTGAAGGCATTCCCTTCCTCCGGATAAAGACCATTCCCCTCACCTGGTGGGGACGTGTCTCGAAACGCGCGTTCGACCTCGCCGTTTCGGGAGTCCTCCTTCTTCTTTCATCTCCTCTGTGGTTGCTCATTATAATCGCCATCAAACTTGATTCAAAGGGACCGATTGTTTTCACACAAGAGCGCATAGGCATGGATGGAAGGCGGTTCATGATGTACAAGTTTCGTTCAATGAGAGTCGGGGCAGATCAGGCGGACGATCAGGCCGGACTTGGCATCAAGAACGACCCGCGGCGCACCAGACTTGGCGTGTTCCTGAGGAAGTTGAGCCTGGACGAGTTACCACAGCTCTACAACGTCTTGAAAGGAGATATGAGTCTCGTTGGTCCTCGTCCAGAGAGGATGCGGTATGTGGAGGAGTTCCAACAAGTCGTCCCTAAGTACCTCGACCGCCACCGGATGAAAACGGGCGT
Organism: Bacteroidota bacterium; assembly: GCA_035687895.1. Classification (GTDB taxonomy): domain Bacteria; phylum Bacteroidota; class Ignavibacteria; order UBA10030; family UBA6906; genus JAERML01. The sequence continues at coordinate 4,253 of DASRUE010000004.1, forward strand.
TACCGGATGGGCGCAGGTCAATGGTCTGCGTGGAGATACCTCGATCGAGGAACGGATCAAGTACGATTTGTTCTATATCGAGAACTGGTCCCTCGCGTTTGACGTCAAAATACTGTTGCGCACAGTCAAGGCCGCATTGACGACGAAGGAGGTGCACTAGCCATGATTCCTCTGCTCGTCTTTTACGTCCACGTTATCGCCATCGCGGCCATGTTCACCAAGCGGTGGCAGGACGAAGGGTTGACCGAAGGGATTCTTGCGGTATTTTTTATGGGCCTGATTTTTTTTGTTGGATGGTCGATCAGCTCCTACATTTTGAAGTTTTTTATGGAGCAGGAGGGGCTGGGGCTTTTTCTGGACAGAGATGCTGCATCATTACTCTTGCTCACCGCAGGCGAAGCGGTGTTGTATTACTATTATTTCCGTGGAGAGGAAAAGAATGGAGCGGAGGTAACGGGAGAGTAGAACTCCTACCGGAGTTGAAAGTTAAAAGTGACCAGGCCGGTTTGATCGCGCTGAGGGGACGACTTCCGAAGAGCCTCGAACTTCCACAGCCGCACTTCCTTCATGGCTGCTTCCTCCAAACGGGTGTTCCCTTTCTGCGCAGGCTTCAGGCTCTTCACGCTTCCATCAGGCTGCACGGCAATCTCAATCTTGATTTGCGCCTCTACATTCACTCCTTCCGGATAGACCGGAAGAGCTCCGCTGATTTTCTTTCTTGTCCCTCCGTCGCTCCACTGCATCGAAACGGAAACGGACTTCCCGACGTCGGCCCCACTTGTGCCCGTCGCCATCGGGTCGGCGATATCTCCTACACTCTCTCCCCTGCCCGGAGTGGTGAACTTCTCTTTGGAGCCCAGGCCAATCCCACCCACGCGGTCCTTCTTACCCTTTGAATTCTCCGCAACGGCAACTCTGTTGGCCCTGGGACGGTCATCTACATCGAGCTTTTTGCCAACAGGAACGTGAATCACTTCATTGTCATTGTTGAAGGTTCGCTCCGGGAGATCCATGGCGTGGTTCTGCTTGATCAGTGGAGCCGATACACTTCCTTCGGTCCCAGCCAACGATGGGCGGGCCGGCGTGGAGGTGGAAATATTGGCAACACTCCCCCAGCTCACCTCAATGAACTCCGGTTCCGTCACCGTTATATCGAGGTTCCAGAAGAAAAAGAGCAGCCCGACACTAAGATGGAAGATGACCGAGCCGATCCAGCCTTTCGTATCTTCTCGCCGCAAATCTATCATCACAGGGTTTATTGGGCGTTGAGCGGGACAGTGGCAATCATGAACCTGGTCGCGCCCACAGCCTTGGCAACGTCAATCACTTGCACTGTATTTTGCAGCGTGACCGTCTTGTCCGCCTTGATTACGACGACTTTGTCGCGGTCATTATTGAGCGCTCCTCTGAGCTTCTGGCCAAGGTTCTCCAGCGTGACCTGCTCGTTATTAAGAAAGAGCTGTCCCTTTTCCGTGATAGTGACCGTCAGATTCTTGTCGGTTTGTGTTTCACCAGTCTCCGCGCGCGGAAGCTGGACCTTGATACCGGGCTGGATGACAAATGAGGACGAGAGAAGGAAGAAGATAAGCAGCAGCATAACGATGTCCGTCAGCGAGGAGACGCTGAAGTTGGTCAGGAGCTTGTTCTCGGATTTGAACCGCATGGAGTCAACCTTTCTTCCGGAAATACTGGTCATCGTCAAAGGCAAGGGCCGGCGAGGCGGAGCGTTCTTCTTGCACCTTCAGCGGTGGATTATCCGGGATTCGGCGTTCCAAGAGATCCAGAAATTCCGTCGTGGTGACTTCCATCTCATGAACAAACCGGGCGACGCGAGTGACAAAGAAGTTATACAGTGCATATGCGGTAATGCCGACCACCAAGCCGAAAACGGTGGTCACAAGCGCTTCCCAGATACCCCCGGCCAGGTCGGAGGGATTCACGCTGCCGCTGAGGCTCTCGATCCTTTGGAACGCGCTCACCATGCCCGTCACCGTTCCAAGAAACCCGAGCATCGGAGCAATACCTGCGATGCTCGCAAGCAGGGATATTCTTTTCTCGAGGTTGTAGACTTCCACCCTTCCGGCATCCTCCACTGCAAGCCGAACTTTCTCGTCACCCTGATCATGCTTTACAATCCCGCGCCGGATGATATTTGCAATCGGGGCATCCTTCTGCGAACAAAACGTCAGTACCGCGGTCACGTCCCCTTTCTGGAAGATACTCCGCACTTTCATCATGAATTGCCCCACATCCAACTGTGCTTTCCTCAGTACCAGGAAGCGCTCAATGGCTACATACGCGGCCACCATGGAGCACAGCAGGATGGGATACATGATGACGCCACCCTTCATGAACATTTCCAGAAGATTCATAACTCCTCCTCTACGTGAATACGATCCGATCATCGAATCGCGTTATCTTGAACTTACCCTCGCCACCCAGATGCCGTTCTCCAGCATTTGTTGCAGCTCGGCTGCTGCGGCAGCGGCCTCTTTCTCCGTTGCATACCTGCCAACGCGGACGCGGTGCCAAGTTTCACCTGAAATTACCGCATCCTCAACGAATGCGCTGTACCCCGCCGCCGATAGTCTGCCTGCTTCTTCATCCGCCTTGGCCTGCGTCATCCACGCAGAGACCTGCACGGTGTACCGTCCGCTTCCCGAAGGAATCGTGGGTTTTGGTTTCTCGGGAATCGGGAGAGGCGTTGGTGTTGGTGTGGGGGTCTCCACTCTTGCCGTTTCGGGCGGCGCTGTGACGACAGGTTCCGGAATTATCTCAGTGACAACAGGTGTCTTCTTTCCCCAGAGATGAATAACGCCGAAGTAGTTCAGCGCAACAGTCAAAATACCAAGGATCAACACCGCAAGGACGACTTGCAGTAAGGCTGACGGACCTCGACCCTCGGTGGCAGTTTCACGGAGCCGCGGCGTTGGGGCAGTCGGTTCTCCCATTCCTTCCGGTTCCACCGGCTGCATCTCCTCCTCCATCCCCTCGTCCTTGAGATTCAGTTTGGGCATGAGTTTTTTCTCCTTCGTTGGTGTCGGGACTTTTGCAGCAGCGAGGTTCTTTTCATATTCTTCGATCGTTACATCACGATGGGTGTCAAGGATGCTCTCTTTCCCCACCTGGTCCACTCCGGCATCATACGGCGCCTCTTTCCCCTTGTACTCTTCCTCGCCGAACGCCGGAATCAAATCGTACTTGCCGACTACAAGATACTTCATTTCGCGGTATCGTTCGTTCACTTTGTCGGCAAGCTCCTGTTCGGGTTCGAAGAACGGCATACGACGGGCACGTTTGACACCTACCACTCGGGTGCCAAAGGTTCCGAAAGCTGGAATCTCCACCCGTTGCCCTTTTTGCAGGGCCGAGAGAAGATAGACATAGAACAAATGCGATACAGTTCCAATACTCGTTTCATCCGCCACACCTCGATCAACGCATTTCTTGAGAAGGTCTTCACGGTTCATGTGGTCTTATTGCTCCATTCGATGAGCTCGCGTGATGGTGTAAAGGAGAGATAATCCTTGGGTGGAATGATGAATACTTCCTTGGTTTCGGTGTTGATCCCCTTACGGCCAGGCCGGTGTTCAATCAGAAACTCACCGAATTTGTCCAGGTCGAGCTCCCCTTGCGTGAGGATCTCTTCGCCCCATACTTCTGCAATTGTGTTGATGATCTCCCGGACGGTCTGCTTGGAAATACCGGCTCGCTCCGAGATCATGTTGATGAGTTCTTCTTGACTCATGGGGGATTGTGATGTCGTGTTACCAGGTGAAACTCATGCCCAGACTTACGGTCCGCGGCAGCCCTGCGTATCCTTCCCACCACACTTGTTTCTGATCCAGGAGATTCTGCACTGTGGCATTCACATTCCAACGGGGAACAAGCGCATACTCCGCCCTCACATCCCAGAGGGTGAATGTGGCTAGAGAGCGCTGTTCGTGCGTGTCAGCATACTGCTTACCAATCACTTGCATCGTTGTTCCGACTGTCAATCCGAACGCAAACCGATGCTGGTAGAGACCGCTGATAAGTAGCACCGGCAAGTACGGAACCGATTTGCTTGTGACAGAGTACCGGGTTGAGCGAACACTCGCGGAGGCGCCAAGGTTGTCCGAGTCGGTAATGTCGGCGTAGATATCAGCATCCATGGAAATGATGCGAACGCTGCCTTCGTATTCGGAACTCCAGAGTCTGATCGCTGTTGGATCGACAAAAACCGGATAGTTGCGCGCCTCTTTGAAGTTCAGCGTTAGTTTCGTCCTCACAGTTGCCGCGGCATCCGCCTCGACACCAATGGAGAAACTGGTGAAGTATTCCTGATTGCGGACGGGAACGTCTGTCATCAAGTAGGGATTGGATTCCATCATGGAAGAGAGCGTGTTCCGCTGTACGTACGGCTCGAACTTGGCGAATACAGTCAGCCAATGGGTTGCGTACCAGGAAATACCAAGACGCGGATACACACGTCCGACGCTCTTCGTGTCTGAACCACGGACGAGATAGAATCGGAGCCCGCCAAGGATATCCAGCTGGTCTGCAATCTGATACCTCGCGGAAAGACCTGTCTGCGTGAAAAACGGATCCCACGCCGCTGGCGGCGCGGAATAGAAATTCCTCCAGAGGCCCAGTTCGCCCTTCAATTCAAATTCCGCAAGGTTCCTTTCGGCAGCGAACTCAAACCCCACCGATGTCTCAGCGGTGCGGAGTGTGTCCTTGACCGTCGCGGTTCTGAGGTAGATGCCGGACGTGAACGTGAAGAGATCCTCGGTGTTGGAGTTGATCGATGCGTCTGCCATGAATCTTGTCACTGTCCGTTCCCTTAGTGGGGAAGAACTGCCGTAGAGGCGATACCCGTCGCCCTGCAGACCAACACTTCCATGAACCCGGCTTCCCGCCACAATGCCTGCATCATCCGGAAGATAGAATCCGCCGGAGAGAGAACTGTGGCCAGAGCGAAAATCGGCGTTTGATGTATGACCCCCGCTCGATTTGTACCCCGCCTTCAGCAGAAAGTCCGAAGACCCGGACGTGCGTCCGAACCAACCGTCAAAATATGGCGTGGCATATGAACCGTAACCGGCAAGTACTCTCCCGCTTACGCCGTCACCGATGTGCACAAAACCACCCTGTTCTTTCCCCGAGCCTTCCAACTGTATGCGCGTCGATTCACGCAAGCCAGGACCCGCATTGCGCGATGAGGCATCGAAAACCATTTGTTCATCAAGGGCGGTCTTGTCGAATTGCGGAAGTTGGATTGCCTCGTTGCCGGTGATAACAAACTCCGGAAGATCGATCTTTGGAAGTTCTCCTTTCGACGCCAACGAATCCACAGGCAGCGTGGTATGCCTTCGTGGAGGTTCAGGTTTTTCTTGTGCATGCACCGGCTCAGAGCCTCCTCCCAGTATGAAGAAGGCGAAAAGAATCCAACACTGTTTCATTGCATTTCCCTCATCTTCTTGTCGGCCTCTTTTCCAAACTCATCTTCCTTATGCGACTTGAGAACAGCCTGGTAGGCCTCACGTGCCTTTCCCTTATCGGAAACCTTTTCGTAGCATTCCCCCATTCGAAGGTATGCGCGCGCAATCCAGTCTTTTGCGGAAGGATAGACATACTTCACGCGTAGCAAAGCAGGTATGGCATCCTTATACTTTGCCTGCTGCTGGAGCGTTTCGCCGATCCTGAACTGCGCTTCTGCACCCACTTCATCCGTCCGGCGGGCCGACACCTCGGAGAACAGACCGATGGCCTCCGCGAATTCTCCGCTGGCCTGTTTAATCAGCCCAAGACCAATCAGGCTCTTGTCGCCATACAATGACCCCCTCGCCTTCTCCGCAGCAGTTGCAAACTGCGCCTTGGCAGACTCAACGTCATGCGCGGCATAATGTGCTGCCCCGATCTCATATGCCGCCCTGGCAGCAGCCTCGGTCCCGGGAAACCGCTGGAGGAGCCTGTCAAATGTTGCGGCCGCCTCTCCGTACTTTTCCTGATCGGCAAGAAGGAGCCCGAGATCGAGCATTGCCGTTGGGGCAATCCGGCTGGAGGGGTAGTTGTTGATCACGTCATTGAACGATGTGATTGCTTCCTGAATCCTGTTGGTTGATGCGTACCCCTGCCCCATCCAATACCGCGCGTCCGCGGCCAGAGGACTCTTCGGGAATTTGCTGATGAAGTTTTGATACTCGGTAATAGCCCGGGCGTAATCCTTGCTGCTAAAGAACAGGTCCGCCTTCTTGAAATAGAGTTTGTCCGCCATGGGGCTTTGGGGGTTGTTTCGGACGAACTCGTCAATCACTTTGGCCGCCTCACCCTCGTTCCCCATCAGCACGTAACAATACTGTATGCCATTAATGGCCTCCGACGTGTACGGACTATTGGGGTAGCGCGAAACAACCTCGCGGTACGATGCAATAGCGGAGGTGTATTCCTTCAGATTGTAGTGTGCATCGCCGATGCTGTAATAGGCACGCGGTGCCAGGTCGCTCTTTGGGTGTTGTTTGATGAGAGTTTGAAACTCCCTGGCCGCCACCTTGAAGTCCTTTTCCTGGAACCGAACCCATCCAATCCCGTAACGTGCATCGTCACAATACTCGGACTGCGGGAACTTCGTGATCAGTTGGTTAAATTCTTCAATTCCCTTGTCCGGCGCACCTCCGCGGATGTTTGCCTCTCCGAGCTGAAAATACGCGTAGTCGATCCCCTGGTCATTAGAGAACAATCGCACCGCTGATCGGTACACGCCGGCAGCTTTCTTGTAGTCTTTCATGGCAAAATAGGAATCGCCAAGGCGGAGATGTGCATCAAAGCCATATCTGCCTTTCGCATACTTCAACGTGATCTGTTCAAATGCTTTGGCCGCTGCGCCGTATTCTTTCAACCGGTAATTCGCCCACCCGAGTCCGTAAAGAGCGTCCACGTACTTGACACTCTTGGGGTAGGTGGTCACGACCCTTTCGTAGTTCACGCTGGCATTCCTGAACTCCTCGATCTGGAAGCAGGACTCTCCCAGCCAGAAGTATGCCTCATCAATCCGTTTGTTTTTGGGATAAGCCTTGGTAAATCGGGTGAAACCGTTTACGGCATCCTTGTATTGTTTCAACTTCGTGAGTGACCATGCCTCCTGGAACATTGCATCGGCAACAACATCCTCGTTGGTTCCCTTTGCGGAGACCGCGGCAGCAAACGCCTTCCGCGCCTGGTCATATTCGCCCTGCGCAATGTACGACTCCCCCAGCATACGGTGCGATTCTCCCAAAACATCGCTGCCTGGATGTTCCTTTGCCACGCGTGCAAAACTTGCCAAAGCCTTTGCATAATGTTTGTCTTCGTATTGCATCACCCCGAGCTCGAAGAGTGCATTGTCTGAAAAAGCACCGGATGGCCAGCGCGTAGGCACATCGGCGAGAGCCCGGAGTGCTTCCGGACGCTTTCCTGCCAGTTTCAACGCCATCCCCTTGCGGAAAAGGGATGCGTGGGCAATGTCATCCGATCCCTCGGCCAACTCACCAAAGATACCCACGGCACGAGGATAGTTTGTCTCATTGAGAAACGTCCATGCCAGTGAATACTTTACATCCCTTTCAAGACGGTGACCAATGTATGTTTTTAGAAATGACTCGTACTGCCTGAGGGCGTTTGGATAATCTGAGAGATGATAGTAGGACTCACCGATGAGATACTCTGCTTCGCCACGTTCGTTCGCTTCTGCAATTTCGGGACGCGATTTCGATAGCGTTTCAATCGCCTTTTTGTAGTCTTTCATGAAGTACCAACACTCACCTATACGAACGCGGGCAGAAGATGCAAGTTCACTTTTGGGAAACCTCTCCAACAGCACTTGATAGCTCCGCATTCCTTTTGTGTATTCCCCTGAGCGGCCATGGGCCCAACCTGCTGAGTAGAGGGCATAGTCGGCCAGGCGGTTTCTCGGATAGCGGTCGTAGCAGAGCTGGTAGTAGTTGAGTGCCGAGGGAACGTCATCCATCTTGAAATGAGACTCGCCAAGCCAATACGCAGCCTCACCCGCGAGATCGCCGGTCGCGTATTGATCCAGGACCTGCTGGAATCGGAGCGCCGCCTCGGCGTATTTCTTATTGTCGTAGTTGATCTCACCGAGACGAAAAAGGGCGTCGTCCCTCAAAGAGCTTTTTGGATACTCGCGGACAAACGACTCGAACCGTTGTCCTGCCGCCTTCAATTGTCCGAGACTAAAAAGACATTCCGCGGAAAGATAATGTGCATCAGCTCGCTTTGCGCTGCCAGGATACTTCTGAAGGAACCTGGTCAACTCATCAAACGCGAGTTGGTACTGCCCATCCTTGTGCAATCCGTATCCAAAGGCATAGTCTTGCTCTTCGGTAACCGATTGAATTTGCTGGGAGAACGCGACAGAAAGAAAGAGAAATGGAAGAAGTAGTATTCTGAGGCTGGTTCCCACCATAGGACGCGCCTAGTACCCTTACTTAAAGTAATCTATTAAATGCCTTCGCTATAGGCCTAATTTAGGTGTTGAGTGGTAAGAAGTCAAGTAATATTTTGAAATTTGGGTGAATTTGAGGGATGCCAAAGCTCGCTTCCACGGGCTCATTCCATTTGCATATTACCC
>DASRUE010000005.1:0-5785 GCA_035687895.1 Bacteroidota bacterium
CTTCTCCCATTGTATCCCCATTATTCCAGGACCACCACAGGATCGAGCGTGAACGAATGGAACAGGGTGCTCTCTGGAAATGGATTCGATGTGAAGCTGGTCGAGGAATACTGTGAGCATCCCTTGTACATCCAGGCATTGGTGAGGAACATCGGAATTGCACTGCGAAGAGTCCCTGCATCTGACAGGGGGAAAGTCCATCTCGTGTTTAGCGCCCATGGGACACCGATGAAACTCGTGAACAGCGGGGATCCATACCAAAAACACATCGTCCGGACGTATAACGCAATTGTGCGACAGGGTGAGTTCGGGCTTCCCCATCATCTCTGTTACCAGAGCAAGGTGGGTCCTGAGAAGTGGCTCGAACCATCCCTCGATGATACTATTGAACGTCTGGCAAAGGAGAGGGTCTCCCATGTGATTGTCATACCCATCGCTTTCGTTTCCGATCACAGCGAGACTCTGTGGGAGATCAACATCGAATGTAAAGAAGAGGCAAAGCACCTTGGCATCGAGTATTTCGATATGAGCCCGGCGTTGAACACCAATCCGTTCTTCGTGCAGGCGCTTGCTGATCTTGTGCTGCAGAAGGTGGGAGGATGAGCGGAAAAGTTGTTGTCGTTGGTGCAGGGATATCAGGATTGACCGCTGCGTGGTGGTTGCACACTTCAGGCGTTGACGTTGTGGTGTTGGAAAAGGAATCATGGCCAGGCGGGACCATGAGGACGCTTCAGGACGGTGATTGGCTGGTGGAGACCGGCCCGAATAGCGCGCTGGAAACAACGCCCCTGCTTGGCCGGATGACTGATGCGATGGGCCTTAAGGACGAACTGAGATATGCGAACCCCGTTTCCAACAAACGGTACATTCTCCGCAACGGAAGACTTCATTATCTCCCGATGTCACCGGGCGCATTCCTCGCCTCAAGACTCTGGACTCCGACAGGAAAGCTCCGACTGCTGAAGGAACCCTTCATTGGAAGGGGGACGAAAGAGGAAACGATTGCAGAATTTGTTGAGCGCCGGCTTGGCCGCGAGTTTCTGGACTATGCCATCAATCCGTTCGTCGCGGGCGTCTATGCCGGCAATCCTGAACAGCTTAGCGTGAGGGCGGCATTCCCGAAACTCTATGCTCTGGAAGAGAAATATGGTGGGCTGATCAAGGGTATGATCAAGGGTGCCAGGGAACGAAAGCAGCGAGCGGAGAAGGCGAAGGATCGCGCGAAGATGTTCTCGTTTCGTCAGGGAATGAATACGTTCCCAGCAGCCATTGCGACGAAACTGAATGGACGGGTGAAGCTCGGAAGCTCAGTCCAAAAAATCGAGCGAAGCGGTTCATTCGCTTTCCGTATCTCTTACGACCGCAACGGTCGGTCGATTGTGGAAGACGCTGATGCTGTCATCCTTTCGACGCCGTCATACATGGTCCGCCGTCTCTTGCCGGAGAAAGCTGCAGCATTTGTGTCGGCGTTGGACGGTATCTACTACCCTCCCGTAGCCGAAGTGTTTCTTGGCTATCAGAAGTCTCAGGTAAAGATGTCTCTCGATGGATTTGGCTATCTTGTTCCGGCGAAGGAGGGACGAAAGATACTCGGGACTATCTGGTCATCATCGTTGTTTGAGGGTCGAGCTCCTGCTGACCACGTCGCCTTCACCTCGTTTGTCGGGGGCTCACGGCAGCCGGCGCTTGTTTCGCTTGATGAAGGGGACCTCAAGAAGCTCGTGGTAAACGAAATTCGGTCCATTATGCATGTAGAAGGCGAACCGGTGTATTCCCGAATCATGCGATGGGAAAAGGCGATTCCTCAGTACAACCTCGGACATCAGGTCATCATGGACGAAGTGGATCGTCTTGAAAGGGAAGAGCCGGGGATATTCCTGTGCAGCAACTATCGAGGCGGAATTGCTGTCGGAGATTGTGTGATGAGCGCCGAACACATGGCCGGAAGAGTACGTCAATTCCTCAACGATATGTCGGGGCGCCGGGCAGAAGACTCACGAGAACGAACACGACGCAGTTCAACTTGAATTTGCACCTACTGTGAAAGGGACTCAAACATGATAACGGCAAATGGAACGGACATACAAACAGGCACGGTAGCCATTCAACGGCTTCGTCGTACGCGTATGACGGAGGCGCTCCGCTCGATGGTGAGGGAAACCGAGCTCGCCAAGAATGACTTCATCTATCCCTTGTTTGTAGTACCCGGCAGAAACGTGAAGAAGGAAGTTTCTTCGATGCCCGGTGTGTACCAGATGTCGGTGGACCACATCGTGAGAGAGTGTGTTGATGTGAAATCGCTTGGGATTCCGGCAGTCATCCTGTTCGGCATTCCCGAGGAAAAGGACGATGTTGGATCCGGTGCCTATGATGACATGGGCGTTGTTCAACAGGCCGTCCGGGCAATCAAGAAAGAAATCCCCGATCTGGTTGTGATCACAGACGTTTGCCTGTGCGAATACACCTCCCACGGACATTGCGGGATTGTTCGTGGGATTGAAATAGTCAACGACGAATCTGTGGAGCTGCTGGCGCGTGAAGCGTTGTCCCATGCGCAGGCTGGAGCGGACATCATCGCCCCGTCCGATATGTTTGACGGACGGGTGGCTGCCATACGGGGAATCCTCGACGAGCACAAATTCCATAGCATCCCGATCATGTCGTATGCAGCAAAGTATGCCTCGGGCTTCTACGGCCCGTTCCGGGAGGCGGCGGAGAGCACGCCGAAGTTCGGCGACCGCCGCTCGCATCAGATGGACCCGGCAAACACGAATGAAGCCCTGAGGGAGGTTGAGCAGGACATTAAGGAAGGTGCAGATATCGTGATGGTGAAGCCGGCACTTCCGTATCTCGATGTGCTGTATCGGGTGAAGGAACGGTTTGGGATGCCTACGGCAGCGTACAATGTAAGCGGGGAGTACGCAATGGTGAAAGCCGCGGCTTTGAAGGGATGGATTGATGGGGAGAGAGTGATGATGGAACTCCTGACCAGTATCAAGCGGGCAGGAGCGGACATGATCCTTACCTACTTTGCGAAGGACGCCGCGCGATATTTGGACTCTCACAGGTAATCAAGAATGACAACACAGCGATCTGATACACTCTTCGAGCAAGCGAAGCGACGAATTCCGGGTGGCGTGAATTCCCCCGTCCGTGCATTCAAGTCGGTGGGACGCAATCCGGTGTTCATCCAACGTGCCGCCGGCTCGAAGATCTGGGATGTGGATGGCAACGAATACATCGACTATGTGGGATCATGGGGTCCGATGATTCTTGGACACGCGCACCCTCGTGTTGTCGAAGCGCTCAAGCGTGCGATCAAGGACGGGACCAGTTTCGGTGCACCGACAGAACTCGAAATCAATGTTGCCGAATTGATCTGTGCTATGGTTCCCTCCATCGACATGGTCCGGATGGTGAACTCCGGCACAGAGGCGACCATGAGCGCTATCAGGCTGGCCCGTGCGTTCACCAACCGGGAAAAAATCATCAAGTTTGAAGGGTGCTACCACGGACATGGGGACTCGTTTCTGATCAAGGCGGGCTCAGGGGCCATGACGTTGAACGTTCCTGATAGTCCCGGTGTGACGACTGGAGTAGCGGCAGGGACGTTGAACGCAACGTACAACGATCTCGTATCTGTCAGGGCGCTTGTGGCGCAAAATTCGGGTCAGGTTGCAGCGATCATTGTTGAACCGGTTGTTGGTAACATGGGCTGTGTGCCGCCACAGCCCGGGTTCCTTGAAGGACTTCGGGCTCTGTGTACCAAGGAAGGCATTCTTCTCATCTTTGACGAAGTAATGACAGGATTCCGGCTCGCTCGGGGTGGAGCGCAGGAGTTATTCGATATTCGCCCCGATCTCACAACGTTGGGGAAAATCATCGGTGGTGGACTTCCGGTGGGGGCATACGGCGGCAAGCGGGAGATCATGGAAATGGTTGCACCGAGCGGCCCCATGTATCAAGCGGGGACGCTTTCCGGGAACCCGCTGGCAATGAGTGCGGGATGTGAGACGCTTCGTATTCTGCAGGAAGAGAAGGATTTCTACGTGGAGTTGGAACAGAAGGCCAGCCGTCTTGCGGATGGGATCCGCGATGCGATCAAAGGATTAGGACTTTCGCTGGTTCAGAATCGCGTTGGCTCAATGGCGACGCTCTTTTTTACAGACAAACCTGTGACAAACTACAAGAGCGCTGCTGCGTCGGATACTGCGCGGTTTGGATTGTACTTTCGGGAGATGCTTCGACAGGGTATCTACATGACCCCATCCCAGTTTGAAGCGGGATTTGTTTCAATCGCACATACTGACGCGGACATTGATAGGACGCTGGAGGCCAATGAGGAAGCGCTCCGATTGGCATTCGCCTCCTGACATCTACCCGTTCCCGAAAAGGAAAAAGCCGGCTCTCGCCGGCTTTCCCTTGTTGCAATTCCCACAGGCTATTCTAGTTGAACTCCATAATCCGGAAGCTCTCCCACCAATTGGCAATTGCGTATGACCGGAGATAGAAACCTGGGTAGAACGGGGGGCGGTTGGCAGGGTCTGCCAAGCGATCATCGTAACGGTATCTCTTCCAGAATCCCCGCTGGAGGTTCCCACCCGAGAATTGCCCCACGGCACCTCTTTCATCCTGAACAATGGAACCCAACACTTTCAGTTCCCCGGCAATGGGCCGGCCGTTAAAATTCTCCGCCCTGAAAGAGCCGGTCCGAGTGAAGATGCTCGCATGGATCTCACAATTGGAATTATTAGGGGCGTTATCAGCAACGACTACGTCGCGTTCGGCAATCAGGCCAAGCAGGTCGTCGCTTGTTGTGAACCGCGGGTTCCGTTCATACAATACATCATTCTGCACATATACGTCGGTGAGTGAGGCGATAGACAACTTTCCGTCGAGTGTCCCCTGCACATTTACCAGCCCCGTCCCCAGCATAACACCATTGAAGGTCGGATCACTCAGCGATACAGAATCGACGATCGGTCCGCTTTGGGTTGTTCGGACGTACGCCATACCATCATTGTTAGCTCCACTCCCAGCCGACAATGTTACCCAGATATCAGTGGTATACCTGCGCCCACCAAACTTGGATGCCTGATTGAGCTCGGACAGATCATTGGGAAACGGAATCTCTGCAACGCCTGACTCGAACCCGTTCTTCAGAATCGCGTTATTTCCTCCCCTTCCCAAGACCGGGTCGAAGTTCTTCGACGTGGTTACCTTCTCCATAAACACCGGCCGTCCGTTGACGTGAAGGGCTCCGTTCGAATGGACACGTCCCCATACGGTGTCACCATTAATCCAGAAGACGTTCCCTTCGAAGTTCGTCATCCACGCAAGGAGGGTGAAGCTATTGAGTTTCCTCTTATCAAGAAAGACCTCCACTGTGTCGTAGAGCGTACGGATTGTTGACGTTGGATCGGAGACAGGGTAGGAAGAGACACTCCGCATGCGAAGCTGGTTGACGTTGTAGTCGGCCATTTCTACGTTGAAGCTTCCTCGAAGGGTATTTGTGTTCAACGTCTGCGAGATGCTACCAGATAACCAAGTGGTGTCGGCATAGAATTTTGCCAGACCCACATTTGCTCCGATGGTAGCGAGGTTGTGCGCCGCTGTAGCATCGTGGTACCTTGACATGTTGCCAACAGCCCTCGTGGACATACTGTTGAGATTGAGTCCGATGTATGTGAGGATGAAGCTGAACCCAACCACCAGAATAATTGCCGCTTTGCCGCCCATGATACTTTCCTCGTTCGGTTAGTGAAATCCTTTCTCATTTTGTGCG
>DASRUE010000006.1:0-3479 GCA_035687895.1 Bacteroidota bacterium
TTGTTGAATTTTTTCCTTCGCGGGATCGCCTGTCGGGCCATCACGGAGGACGAAGCGCGGGGAACCGGACTCAGTCTGGAAGAAATCCGGAGCCGTTCTTTTGTCAAGATTCTCAACGGGAGGCGTCAAAACCGATGATCAGTCCAATTACGACTCATGTCCTCGATACAAGTATTGGCGCTCCGGCCCGCGGCGTACGTGTTACGGTCGAGTGTCAGGAACGATCGAAAGAATGGAAAGTGCTCGCCCGGCGCGAAACGAACGCCGATGGCAGGGCTTCCGACTTGCTTCCCGAAAATGTGAAGCTCATGGCTGGCATGTACCGGCTTACGTTTGATTCCCGCGGATATTTTGCCTCCCGGGATGTCCAGACGTTTTATCCATACATCACTATTGTGTTTGAAGTCCACGATCCCACGGCCCAGTACCATGTGCCGCTCCTTCTGAGCCCATACGGGTATTCCACGTATCGTGGAAGTTAAGCCTCTGCCCAAATGTCTTGCCGAAACCACAGGTCATTTTTTAGACAATGGTGACACGAGATGGAGCTTGATCTTCTCGAATGGCTGAACCTCCTGACCCGCTGGATTCATGTCTTTGCAGGCATCATGTGGGTTGGTGCAACGTATTTCTTCACATGGCTGGATGGCAGGTTCACCGAACTTGAGGCGAGTGCGAAAGAGGGGCGAAACGTCTGGATGGTGCACAGTGGCGGATTCTACCTCGTTGAAAAGCACAAATCGCCTGCGTCGATGCCGAAAAAGTTGCATTGGTTCAAATGGGAAGCGGCGACGACATGGCTGAGTGGGGTGCTACTCCTGGTTCTTGTCTACTACATCGGTGGTATTATGGTTGACACGAGCATTGCCGAGGTTGAAGAATCCTCCATGATTCTTCTGGGCATTGCGGTCCTTGTTGCGGCATGGCCGGTGTACGAATTGCTGTGGCGTTCACCACTGGGGCGAAGCCAGGTAGGGGGTGCAGTTGTTTCGTTTCTTGTTGTGACTCTCGCCGCGTACGCGCTCACGCATGTGATGAGCGGGAGGGCGGCGTACATGCACCTGGGGGCGATGTTCGGGACAATCATGGCAGCGAACGTGTGGATCACCATCATCCCTGCGCAGAAAAAAATGGTCGCGGCTCTCGCGCAGGGAAAGCAGGTTGATCTCTCTCTTTCGGCGCGTGCGAAATCATGTTCCAAGCACAACACATTCATGGCTGTTCCAGTAGTGCTTATTATGATTAGCAGCCATTTCCCGACGGTAACGTATGGGAATGATATGAACTGGTTGGTGCTCATGGTCCTCACAATCGTGGGATGGGGCGCAGCAAGGATCGTTCGTAGAGCATAGACCGGCCAATTCCAGTGCCCGCATCATGAAACCTCTTTCCGCCAACCTCCATTTTCCACTTTCCCACGGTGATTTCCCAGAACCAGATTTGATCAGGTAGTCGTGGCTCCCTTCCTCTCCGTTCCTGCATCTTAGCCTTTCGTTCCTCTTTGTATTCTCGCAACCCACCTTCTGATCCTCAGTCAAGCCTGCTTCAATATTTGTATCCGTCCTGCCCTGAACAATTTTCATAGCTGCATCATGTCACCCCGGTTGGCGGCGGCAGTTCACTAGCGATTTCTCCTTTCGATGTTCGATATGTCAGACATCAGGAAGGAGCCACGGTCTAATTTCAAGAGCCTCAGATTCAGCCTGTTGCATTGCCCGCGAGGGCAGGTATGCTAACGATAAACAGGGTAATGCATTGGTGGCACCACCTTCCGATGGCACGTTTTCCCTATTGTGGAGAACCACTCAAGCGCTTTTCTGTTACCCTGTCTACCGCAACTCTTCCAGATGGCTACTTGTTTAACCGATGGACAAACATGGTTCCAAGGGCCAACTTTGTTCATCTGCTCTTTCACAAGTCTAATCTCATAGGTATGACAGTGGTGACCGCCCAGATCCACTTCACTGCCCGGCTCGACGGATCGCAGCAAAATCCGCCCATGTCCGTACCGGCAACCGGGACGGGCTCGTTCACCTTGAGCTCAGACTTGTCTCGTCTCTCGTGGACAATTTCGTACCAGGGGTTGAGTGGATCGCTCACGGCAGATGGGTATTTTCATGTGGCGGACTCCGGAAGGAACGGCCCCGTAGTGAAGAACATCGCCCTATCGGGCGATCCGGCCTCGAACACAATCTCCGGTGTGTGGACGAGTACCGATGCTACCCAACTACTCACGCCAGCGCTTGTTGACTCCCTTCTCACCGGTCGTGCCTACGTCAACTTCCACACCAGTGCCAATCCCGACGGGGAAATTCGGGGTCAGGTGAATCTCGCGACTGGTGTGCACTTCACGGCGAATCTTGACGGTGCCCAGCAAAATCCGCCTGTCACAACAAATGCCCGGGGAACAAGTGCTTTCATACTGAACCCGGCGCGGACGGAAATCCGCTGGTACATCACGTACAGAAATCTTAGCGGGCCACTCACACCGGGCGGACATTTCCATGTTAGTTGCAATTGCCCTTTAGGAATTATGCCAGAGACGAAGAGGTCTTGGCTATAGAAAGGAGTTATGAAACACTTTTTGTTGTTCTCTGGACTTCACGTTATAGTTCTATTTGGCCGTAAACTAGTTCACAATCCCACAAATAACTTCTATAGGAGGTCGCTATGAAGAAACATCTCCTTTGCTTGGTGGCTACCTGCAGTTGGTTGGTCCCTGCGGCGGTACTCGGGCAAATCCACTTCACTACTGCGATTGATAGTGCGCAGGAGGTACCGGCGCCTGTGGGTGCAGTTCCGGGAAAGGGGACCGGATCGTTCAGCCTGAATGAGGCTCGAACGGAACTCACGTATCGCGTTACCGTGACAGGGTTGAGTGGGAGTGGCAACATCGCAGCGGCGCACTTCCATAATGGTCCCCCCGGGGTGGCTGCTGGGGTTGTGCGTGCGATTAGCTTTGTCGGCAACACCGCCTCTGGCGTGTGGAAGAATACCGATACTCAGGCCCTGACTGATTCAATGGTGCAACAACTGTTGAGAGGAAGAATTTATGTCAACATCCATACAGCGGCAAACCCTGGAGGTGAAATCCGTGGACAGGTGGATCTGAGCACAGGTGTTGGATTTACCGCTCAACTGGACAGTGCGCAAGAAGTCCCTGCGCCGACCGGTGCTGTGCCTGGCCGAGGAACGGGCTCGTTCACACTAAACGATGCACGGACGGAACTGACATACACTATTACCTTCCACGGCCTCAGCGGGAATCTCTCAGCAGCACACTTCCATAACGGTCCCCCGGGAGTGGCTGCTGGGGTTGTGCGTGCGATTAGCTTTGTCGGCAACACCGCCACTGGCGTGTGGAGGAATACCGATACTCAGGCACTCACTGATTCAATGGTGAGTCAACTGCTCAAAGGAAGAATCTATGTCAACCTTCACACCGCCGCAAACCCCGGAGGTGAAATCAGAGGTCAGGT
>DASRUE010000007.1:0-6314 GCA_035687895.1 Bacteroidota bacterium
GGTGTACCGGATCTGCCAGGTGTTTCCTCTATCTGACGTAAAGAGGACCACCCCGCTCGAACTTGAATTTACAGGTCCTGTATGGCCCACCGCAATTCCGGAGTCTGGGGTGAAGAAGTAGCAATCGAGCAGACCCATTGCAAAAGCACTCATGTCCCGCCGTTCCCACGTGTTGCCCCCATCCGTGCTGCGCACGAAGAATGCTGGCCCCCGAACGCGCCCGACGGCATAGACAAACGAATCGGCAATGGTGGTGATGCCACACAGGCCGCGGGGCTTGCCGGGGAAAATGTTGTTATTGGCAAACCACGTTACTCCGCCATTGGTGGTTTGATAAATGATGTTCGTATCCGTAGCCCCGCCGAATTCGTCCGTCCCGAGATTGCACGCCCATCCCCGAAGTGAATCAGCAAATGTGATGCACCGGAAGTAGATGGAATCGTTGTCGAACTGTTTCACCCACGAACCGCCACCGTCGGTCGTTCGCCATATTTGGCCGTAGCCATTGGCAATCCATCCAAGCGTCGGGCTCAGGAAAACGGCGTCATCAATCCGGGAACCCCCGACGTTTGGGGCCGTCGGCAACGAGCGCCAGATGGGCTGGGGTTGCGTGTGCAGGAAAAAAGGGAGAAGGCTGGCAAGACAGGTTAGAGTAAGACGACGGAGGCTCATGCAGTGTTTTGGTGTGTGAATGAACGCCAAACGGTGTCAACAAATTAGGAAGAACGGCGGGAATGTGCAAGCCGCAAAGGCGCTACTCGTACCGGAGGGATTCAACGGGATCCACGGACGCGGCTTTGCGTGCAGGGAAAAATCCCGCGAGGAGACCGATCAGCGCAAGAACACCCGTGGTTAAAAGCATGATGCCAGTGGAGAGAACCGGCTTGCCAAGGAACTGCATCGGTCCGTCGTCCGAAGGAAACAGTTGAACAATGGAGACGACACCCCAGGAAATGAAAAGCCCAAGCCCGCCGCCGATGAAGGCAAGGAGCAGGGCTTCAAAGATGAACTGTGAGAGAATATACCCCCGTCTCGCCCCGACCGCCATCCTGATACCAATCTCCCGCGTCCGTTCCTTCACCACCACATACATGACGTTCGCAACACCAACGCCGGCAATGAGCAGTGTAAGAAGTCCGACCGACCCGAGAAAGATGGAAACTCCGACCGAAATCTTCCTGCCGATCTTCTCATTCTCAATGAAGTCCCATATGAACAGTGTCCGTTCATCATTCGGATTGAAGTGGTACTTTCGCGCCAGCACACGAAAGATCTCTTTCTTGATCTGCGGCTGCTGCGCGGGGTCCATTGGCCGGACGACAATCGAGTTGACAGTCTTGGGTCCGTACATTGTCCGGAACGTGCTGAACGGGATGATCGCCCGCTCGGAGTCCGGGCCATTGTTCATGCTGGTCTGGATTTTCTTCTGGATGACGCCTACCACGGTGAATGGCAGCCCGTCTACCAATAGTGTCCTGCCGATCGGGTCTTCTTCCTTGAAAATGTCCTTCGCAATTTTCGAGCCGAGGACGAGCACTCTCCGCTGGAGTGTCACATCCACGTCATTCAAAAAGCGTCCACCGGAGGCTGGATACATCCTCCGCATCTCCTCGAAGGCCGGATTCACCCCTTCGCATTCGGTATTGGTGGAAAACTTTTTGTAGGTGAGAGTCACGAATTGGCGGTACTGGGGGCTGATCATATCGATCATCGGAATAGCGCGCTTGAGCATGTCAGCGTCTTCTTCTACGAGACGAATACGCCGGCCTTTGGGCATCCCCTCGAACTGCATCCCTGTCTCGCCACCGTACAGAATCATGATCCGGTTTCCTGCGTTGATGGAACCGTTCATCATCTGTGTCCCGAGTCCCTCGCCAAACGAAAGGAGTAACACAACGGCAACGGTCCCCCACGTGATCGCAATGATGGTCAATACGGCGCGGGTCCGGTGCAGTTTCAGATCGAAGAAAAAATCCTTGAGGAGTTCAAGCCACATGTTCTTATGCCCTCAAACAATCGACAACGTTCAGATTCGCAGCGCGACGCGCCGGTAAAAAACCGGCCGCAAGGCCGATAATCGTCAACACCGCACCCGTTGCCAGCGCGACCTCGATCGAGATTTCCGGCGTTCCCACAAATTCCTTGATCGGAATAAACTGGAGTGCCTGTGTGATCCCAAGAGCAATCAAGAAACCGATGGAGGAACCGAGCGCTATGATGAAGAATGTTTCCATGAAGAATTGGAAGAGGATGTTCGATTTTTTCGCACCGACAGCCCGCTTGATCCCGATTTCCTTCACCCGCTCCTGGACCACAATGTACATGATGTTTGCAACACCGATGCCCCCCACTCCCAGCGTGAAGCTCCCGATCAATCCCATGAAGATGTTGAACGCCAGAAAGAAGTAGAAGAGGAACTTGTCGAACTCTGCAGTATCCCAGATCCAGACCGCATCTGTGTCCGTGGCGTCGAACCGGTACCGCTTGCCGAGGACCTGCCGAACCTGGGACATCACTTCTTCGGACCGGGTTGGGTCTTTCGGAGTATAAACAATGTTGTTGATGTTGGTCGCGCCGAATACGGACGCAAAACTGGAGGCGGGGATAAAGATGCGATCCTGGTCCCTACGATTGTAAGATGAGTTCTGCGTCTTCTTCTGCATCACTCCAATCACTGTGAAGGGCACCTGTCCAACGTACACCACTTTGCCAATTGCAGTGCTCGCGCCAAAAACAAGACGCTTCACTTCGTCCCCCAGCACCACAACCCGGCGACGGTCTTTCATGTCCAGATCGTTGATGAAGCGTCCGCCCATTTCAGGAATGATGTTTCGCATGTCACCGTAGATCGGGTAAATGCCGGCCACCGACGTGTTGACGATATTCTCACCGAGGCGGACCGGATAGCTCCCGGTGGAGTACTCGGCGCTGATCTTGTCGATCTCCGCAATCTGGGTCCGGAGCAGGTGGACATCATCCTCAACAAACTGGATCGGGCGCCCGGTACCGAATCCCTCGTACGCTTTTGTGGTCCTTCCGGGAAACATGATAGCAATGCTCTCCCCGATGCCGTGCATGTTGATCGCAAGCTGGCGCTTGAACCCCATGCCGAATGCGAGCAGCACGATGATCGCGACGGTTCCCCACACAATCCCGAAGATGGTCAGAAAGGTGCGGAGTTTCTGGGCTTTAAGATCACGAACGAATTCCACAATATTTGACAGGAGAGAATCCATGTGAGTTCAAAATTGCAGGCTCAAAGTTGAAAGAGGCAGACTGACTCTACTTGAACTTCGACCCCTTCATTCCAGACCTCTTCAGGTAGGTGATAAGTCCGCTTATCATTTTTGAAACCGCAGACGCCTTCGAAGACAGTTCCTCACTGCATTTGGCCGATGTAACCCTGATCGGGAGCAACATAAAGCTGAGATCGAACCTCTCCTGCCGACGCTTTGGCCATCGAAAGAAACTGAACGAACTCCCTGGTCCCTTCCCTCTCAAAACCTTCCGCAATGTTAGACATGATGGAAACTGAAGCCCGTCGGATCTGATCCCGCAGCCCATAGTCCGTGGAAAATGCCCCAAGGGATGTTGCCTGATATATGGCACGCACAAGCTCCCGAGATTTCTTCCAAGCTTCAATCTCCTCGAAGGTCCGGAACGAAGCCATTCATCCTCCTTTGAACCTTAGACTTTCAAACTTTGAACTGTCATTCTATCTTCTTCACCGGCTTCTCTACAAGTTCATCGCCTTCCTTCAGACCCGACACCACCTCGATATTGATTGCATCGCTCAACCCGGTCTTGATGTATCGTTCCTCTTCCTTCTCGGGCCCGAGGGCCACCTTCACGAACGCCGAGTCATTCCTGAACGTCACCACCCGCTCGGGGATGGTCAGAACTTCGTCCTTCTTCTGGATCATAACATTCGCGTTGGCGGAATAGCCCGCACGCAAGGTTGCATTCCGCGCCTTGGGAATGGATATTTCGATCGGGAACACTGTGGCGTTCTCCTTCTTCTCGGCCTTCAGAGAAATCCTCCGGAGTACCCCCCGCACAGTGTCCATGGGCAATGCCCCGACCTTGATTTCGGCTTCCATTCCTTCATGGAGCTTCCCGACATCCACCTCGTCAACCGTTCCTTTGAAGATGAGTCGCTCCATGTTGGCCATCTTCATCAACACCGTCCCTTCCTGGAACGACGTCAACGGCGTTACGGGGTCGCCCACCTCCACCGTCTTATTCAACACGAATCCATCGATGGGGGCTTTGATGATGGATTCGATGTTGGTGCCGCCGATGGTCACACGGCCGCTTTCGAGCAGCGCAAGTTTTTCTTTGGCTATGTTCAGGCGGAGTTCGCCTTCGCTGTACTTCCGCTGAAACTCTTCGTAGTCCCTGGTGGAGATCAATCCCTTCTTTATCAGGGACTCCTGTCGGACACGTTCTTTGGTCATGTTGTCCAGCTCGACTTCGGCGAGTTCCACATTCCGCTTTGCTTCGGCAAGCTCGAGCGGCGTAGGATCCGGTCGCACTTCCAGGAGAGGCTGTCCCGCTTTCACATACGTTCCGGCGTCTGCATAGATCCGGCTTACTGCGCCTGACACCTTCGACTTCACAGAGATTTCGTTCTCCGGCTCGATCGTCCCTACTGCCAATGCTTTGTCAATGATATTCCCCTTGGTCACTTTCACACGAGGAAGCTTGTCCTCATCCGAGTTCTTGGACCCGCCGAAGAACAGGAACCCGGCGCCGACGAGGACCACGACGCCTACGGACGAGAGAATGATTTTCTTTTTCATGGATGAGACCTCCAAAGGGAATACAGCCGCTGGGAAACAACTAGAAATGCCTGAGAGGGGGCTAGAGCCTGCCTTGCATACGACCACGCCTGACAAATGTTACGTATTGTAGGGTCTGTGAAGTTATCGAGGCCTGCGACGTCAGGAAAGCGAAAGAGACCATTGAGGATACTGTACTTCTGTTAGACTCTTTCTGAATCTGTTTGGTTTCGGGCGAATGAGGAATATTTCACCAACAAGGGGCGAAGCCGCGTTCGTTGATTTTGAGGCACCCTTCTTGTACTATGCAGAAGCCCTCATCATTACTGCAATCCCGTTATGTCCGCACACAACCCGTTGGAAAATTTTCATCCTGTCGTCCGACGGTGGTTTGAGGAGACATTTGGCAAACCCAGCCCCCCCCAAGCAAAAGGCTGGCCGAGCATCTCCCGCGGTGAGAATACGCTGATCCTTGCCCCAACGGGCTCAGGCAAAACTCTGGCGGCATTCCTCTGGGCAATCAATCACCTGGTGGAACAGCATCTTGGTGAAGATCTGCTTCCCGGCGTACGCATCCTCTACGTCTCACCCCTCAAGGCACTGAACAACGACATCCAGCGAAACCTGGAGCTTCCGTTAGCCGGCATCAGGGAAGAGGCCCGGAGCTTGGGGTTGAGACTCCCGGCGATCCAGACCGGCGTCCGAACGGGTGACACGCCGCAGTCCCGGCGGACACACATGCTCAAGCATCCGCCGGATATCCTCATCACCACACCCGAGTCTCTCTATCTTCTCCTGACGTCGAAGCAGGCACGCAAGACACTCACCACCGTACAGTACGTGATTGTGGACGAGATCCATTCCATTTGCGGGAACAAAAGAGGAGTTCATCTTTCTCTCTCGCTTGAACGTCTTGCGGCAATTGCGGATCAGGAATTTGTTCGGATTGGGCTCTCGGCAACGCAACGACCTCTCGAACAAATAGCTGCGTTCCTTGGCGGACAGCGTTGGGAGAAGAAGAAGCTTGTCCCGCGCCCGGTCACTATTGTTGACGCAGGCCGGCGCAAGGAAATGGACCTTCGTGTTGTCTGCGCCCCGCCTGACTTCTCACTCCTCCCGCAAGAAAGCGTCTGGCCCCTGATATTTTCAGAACTGCTCGAGAACATTCGCCGGCACACTACCACACTCATCTTCGTTAACAACAGGCGGCTGGCAGAACGGGTTGCGGCCAAGTTGAACGAGATGATCTCGGGCTCAGGGGATACGTTCAGTCTCTACGCCGTCCCGCTGAAGCCTCGCTCCTCAGAATCTCCTACTCCCATCGTGTCAACAGCGACGAGCCGTGACGAAGTGGTGCAAGCATATCACGGCAGCATGTCCCGACTATCGCGTGAACGGATGGAGGCTGACCTCAAGGCGGGAAGACTGCGCGCATTGGTTGCGACGTCCTCGCTCGAACTCGGCATTGACATCGGGAGTATTGATCTTGTGGTTCAGTTGCAGTCGCCAAAAGGAGTTGCACGCGGGCTTCAG
>DASRUE010000008.1:0-20619 GCA_035687895.1 Bacteroidota bacterium
TTTCGTCATCGGAGTGCTGTTCCTCTTTCTGGTGGTCAAGGCCATCAATCACGGACCCGAACACCTATCGCCAAAACATTGAACAAGGGCTTCTCTCAGAAAGGATATGACAATGGAAATTCTCTGGTTCTGTATTATTGCGTTCATGATTGCGATGTACGTCATCCTCGACGGGTTCGACCTCGGAGTGGGCATACTTCACCTGTTCGTTGCCCGATCCGATGAAGAGAGGCGCACCGTGCTCGGAGCCATCGGTCCGGTGTGGGATGGCAACGAAGTCTGGCTCCTGGCGGCAGGTGGTACCCTCTACTTTGCGTTCCCGCTCCTGTACGCCTCGAGCTTCAGTGGCTTCTATCTGCCACTGATGATCGTCCTCTGGCTGTTGATGCTGCGCGGACTTGGCATTGAGCTTCGCCATCACGTTGACCACCCGATGTGGAAGGCGTTCTGGGATTCCACGTTCTCCATCGGGAGCTTGCTGCTGGCGATCTTCTTCGGCGCAGCGCTTGGCAACGTAGTGCGCGGGGTTCCCCTCAACGCGGACGGTTACTTCTTTGAACCGCTCTGGACAACGTTCACCGTGGTTCCGGAGGCAGGCATCCTTGATTGGTTTACAGTCATCATGGGCCTCGTGGCACTGACAACATTAACAGTGCACGGGGGAAACTACCTTGCAATGAAGACCGAAGGAAAAATGCAGGAGCGAGCGCGCACAGTCGCAGGCATCGCGTGGTGGGGTGTCCTTCTCACTGCTATCGCGTCGCTGGTCTCTGCATCTGCCATCCGGCCGGAAATCTGGACTAACTTCAGCGAGCATCCCTGGGGCTACTTCTTCCCGGTGCTCGGACTGGCTGGACTTCTCGGTATGGTGGTCTTTAACAAAAAGAAGGCGGACATGAAGGCGTTTCTGTCATCCACCGCATTCATTGCCGGAATGCTGGCGAGTACGGCCTTCGGCCTCTTCCCCAATGTTCTCCCCGCATCCACCAACCCGGCATACAATCTTACTGTCTATAATACGGCTGCACATTCCTATGGCCTCCGGGTCGGCATTATTTGGTGGACAATCGGTATTGTGATCGCGCTCGGGTACTTCACCTATCTCTTCTTTTCGTTCAGGGGGAAGGTGAAGGTACGGGCGGACAGCGAGGGATACTAGAACGGGCTGTGTGGTCTGATTTATTTTTGGGCTATCGCCTCCCTATTGCTGTCACGTTTGTTTGCAACATTTTCTTGCACGTTTACGTTAAACTGCTCGGGAAGGATGTTTCCTTCCCCCCTCCGTTCCTTTCCCTAGATAACTCATTTCGTCGGAGAGCCTTATTATGAAGGCGCTATGCCTTTTTGTGTTCGTTTTGTTTCCAATAATGATCGTTGCTCAGGAATTCAAAGGAGATATTTCCGGCAACGTCGTTGACACCAAAACGTTGGAACCAATTCCCGCCGTGCACATAGTCGTGCAGGAAAAACCAGCCATCGGCACGGCAACTGATGCGAGCGGCGCATTTCGCATCCAAGGGCTGGATGTCGGAACGTATAGCCTGCGAGTTTCTGCGGTGGGATACTCTTCGGCGGTCGTGACAAACGTCGTCATTACAACCGGACGCTCCACCCCCATTACCGTAAAGCTCGACGAGACGGCCATCGAGATGGGCGAGGTCACTGCGCAGGCGGACTATTTCGCCCGTGGGCAACAGATGAGTCCTGTGAGCGCAAATGTCATCAATCGCTCCGAGGTGCTTCGCTCTCCGGGTGGAGTGCAGGACGTGCAGCGAGTGGTCCAGAATCTTCCCGGCGTTGCAAGCTCGACCGACAATATCAACGAGCTCATTGTCCGGGGCGGGGCATCGTTCGAGAACCTTACCATAATGGACAACATGGAAGTCCCTTCGATCAACCATTACTCCAACCAGTTCAATTCAGCCGGACCCATCAACATGGTGAACGCAGATATGATCGAGGATGTGCAGTTCTCTGCCGGTGGCTTCCCCGCACAGTACGGCGACAAGTCCTCATCGGTGATGAACCTGACCGTGCGCGAAGGAAACCGGAACATCGGCTTTTCCTCCAAGTCCGGCTTCAATATGGCGGGCGTAGGCACTCTCGTTGAAGGTGGTTTTGACGATGGAAGGGGCTCATACATTTTCTCCGCGCGCAACAGTCTGCTGCAACTTATCGATAAGCTTGTTGGCCTGTCCTCGATCTCTCTCACCGCTGTTCCGAAGTACTGGGACACGCAGTCAAAGATCGTGTACGACCTCTCCAGCTCACACAAGCTGATGGTCAACTTTCTCTATGGGGATAGCAGGATCAACATTAAAGGCGATCCAAAAGAAGAGGACTCGCAACGGAAGGGCATTATTGATTCCTCAAGTGTGGAGAATGTTTACCCTGTCACCAAGCAATATGCGGCAGGACTTACCCTCAGGAGTTTGTTGGGAAAAGAGGGATACACGCTTGTGACGCTATACTCTTCCGGGACAAGTACAGATGTGGAAGTGAACGAAGACTTCGCCCGGCGCGTGCGCGGACCCAATGGCGAGGTACTCGAACACAGCATCCTCAACTCCAGAAAGGTGTTTTCCAACAAGGGGAACGAATCCTTCGTCGGAGCGAAAGTGGATCTCTTCTACCAGCCGCATCCTCGGCACGAACTCTCGGCGGGCCTACAGGTGCGGTCTACACGAAAATGGAAGAACGACATATTCGCTGAAGCTGACACATCCAGGTTCGACTTGAACCGGGATGGGATCTTCGAGACAGGCGCGATCGTTGTTCCACAATATGTCTATCACCAGGAGCTGGGGTTCGCCGATGCGAACATGTACTATATATATGCAAGCGACAAGTTCAAAATCACACCGCAGTTTGCTTTGACATTGGGGGGGCGATACGACCATTTTACGTATTCCGGCAGAGGCGTGTTCTCGCCACGAGCAAGCCTTTCGTATCAGCTTGTTCCGCAACAGACCACGCTCACGTTTGCAACGGGTCTGTATTACCAGACGCAGCCGTTCCCGTACTACGGCGACCGAAGGGACATCGGCTACAACAAAACTCTCAACGATATGAGAGCCACACATTTCGTGTTGGGGTTTGAACACATCTTTGGGCCGGGACTGAAGATGAGCGTTGAGACCTATTACAAGAAGTATGACCGGGTCGCTGTATCCGAGGACTTCGTCTATTCTGCCATCGACACGTTTTGGTCGGATCGGATGCTGACGATTGGCGAGCGAAGTTCGTACGGCGTTGAGTTCTTCCTCGAGCAGAAACAAGTGAGCGATCTCTTCGGCACTGTGAGCATCTCTCTCTCACGCAGTCTGGAGAAAGATCCGAGGATTCCAAAGATAGTAAACACATACCCATCTGACTACGACTATCCCGTCATCGTCACACTCATTGGGGGCAAGGTCGTGAAGGGCGTCCGTGAATGGCTGAACGAAGCCCCGTTCTTCCTCAAGTATCCTTCCTACCTGCTGCCGCTTTCCAACGAGATGGAGATCAGCTTCAAATACCGTTTCCAGACAGGACGGCCGTACACTCCAAAGGAGTACGTTTCGTGGAAGCAGAACAGAGAGGGCGGACTGAAGTGGTCACACGGGGCGTGGATCGATTCCGATGACTACAACAGTGCGCGGTATCCGAACTACAGTCGTCTTGACTTGCAGTGGATCAGCCGATTTTACTTCAACAATTGGAACATCAACACGTACGTGGCAATCCAAAACGTGTTAAACACGCAGAATGTTTTCTACGAGAACTACAGAAGTGACGGGACGAAGGAGACCATCTATCAGTTCGCATTCTTCCCGGTGGTGGGTGTGGAGATAGAATACTGAACCCCCCGGGGGGAACCATCGAGTAGACCCCGAAAACACGCAGCATTGACACTGCAATGCCTTTGACCCCTTCTTGATTCTTCCTGCATCTAACTGGATGACATGACATTCTACTCAAAACAATAAACAGAGATCAAGAGTGACTAAACATGCGGTTCTGAAGCAGTTAGATGGAATTGTCTTCGCGGCAAAGGGAGACTCAAACCATTGGGTTATGATGGACGGACCCGAATCCGTTGGCGGGACCAACGCCGGCTCTCGCCCGAAAGAGCTCGTCCTGTACGCATTGGCTGGATGCACAGCAAGCGACGTGGTGAACATTCTCAAGAAGAAACGCGTCTCCTTGCAGGGGTTCGAGATGCGCCTGACGGGCCACGAGCGGGAAGAGCATCCGAAGATCTTTACCGATATTCATGTCGAGTACGTCTTTGTTGGCGAGGGAATCAAACCGGTGGATGTGGAGCGGGCCATCGAGTTGTCGACTACAAAGTATTGTTCCGTCTCCGCCATGCTGCAGCCGACCGTAAAAATCACGCATTCGTATCGCATCGAGTCTGCACCGTTGGAGGCACTTACGGAAACAAATCTCTCTCACAACTAACGGAGCAATGTTCCATGCCGATCTTTGACTATCAGTGTGCCGATTGCGGCAAGACATACGACGTCTTTCACAAGGTCCGTGAAGTGATCGAGGACGTTGTCTGTCCAGAATGCGGATCGACGAAATACACACGGTTGATCTCTGCGCCCAATGTCTCTGTGGGCGGTGTATCCCTTTCGCGGTCGAGCCGACAATCGTCGGAAGATTTTAGCGGCGGGTGTTGTGGCGGAGGAGCTTG
Source organism: Bacteroidota bacterium (assembly GCA_035687895.1). Classification (GTDB taxonomy): domain Bacteria; phylum Bacteroidota; class Ignavibacteria; order UBA10030; family UBA6906; genus JAERML01. Next base: position 4,682 of record DASRUE010000008.1, read on the forward strand.
TGGCATCAATTGACCGGCTGGCATCGAAGACACCGATTGCCCTAATTGCTGTGGCGGCAGTTCTTCTTCTTGGCTGGTTCCTTTTCGGCGCAGGCAGCATCGCCGCACTCACGCCCGAAGAGGCACAACAGATGGCAGCCGCTGATTCCTCCGTGGTGCTGCTCGACGTCCGGATACCGCAGGAATTCAGCAGCGACACCGGACATCTTGAAGGAGCAATTCTGATTCCGGTCCAGGAATTGGAAGAGCGCGTGAACGAGCTTGCGCCGTACAAGGACAAAACCATCATCGCCTATTGTCGGACGGGCAACAGAAGTGGGAAGGCGGCAGCACTGCTCCAGACGCAGGGGTTCAAGGTCTTTAATATGTCCGGTGGTATCGTTCAGTGGAATGAAGAACACCGTCCTGTGGTGCGGGACCGATGACTGGAACGCAGATAGTGCTGTATGGACTGCTGGCGCTCGCGCTGGTTCTCTACATCCGCCGGCGGTTGGTAACAAGGTCCGTTCCACAGTATACTCCCGCTGAAGTGGCGGAGAAGATGAAGGCGGGGGCACAGGTGGTGATGTTGGATGTGCGCACAGAAATGGAGCGAAACGGCGGGTCCATCAAAGGATCGAAACATATCCACTCCATATGCTTTCGCGCAGAATGGATGAATTGAAGCGGTTGAAGGAGAATGAAGTGATCTGCTATTGCCGAAGCGGAAACCGGAGTGTGTCTGCGGCAGTTGTACTCAGGAAGCATGGCTTCCGGGCAGCAAGCATGAAAGGCGGGATCGTGGAATGGAATCATTCATAGGTCTGTGGTCGGCGCGAATACTTCCCGTCCTCCTGGGCGCCGCGGGCGGATACGCCTACTACAAGTTCATCGGGTGCAAGACGGGTGCGTGCCCCATCACCAGCAACCCCTGGATCAGCACTCTGTATGGCGCACTGATCGGTTCGATGATGATCGCCCGTTGATGCTTAACAGTTGACAAGAAGAAGGAGGAGAAGATGCGTTACGGATTTTCAAAGACGGTGGCACTGACGTATGAGCAAGCAGTTGAGAAGGTGACGGCAGAGCTTAAGAAGGAAGAGTTCGGCGTCCTCACGACCATCGACGTGAAAGACACGTTGAAGAAGAAGCTGGACGTGGACGTGGAAAAGTACATCATCCTCGGCGCCTGCAACCCGCAGTTCGCTTACCGTGCATTGCAAGCAGAAGAACAAATCGGACTGCTGCTCCCATGCAATGTAGTCGTCTACGAGAAGCACGGCAAGACCATCGTGGGTGTGTTTGACCCCATGATAATGACGAGCGTAATCGAAAACGAGAAAATTCAGCCGATCGCACAGGAGGTGCGCCAGAAACTCGAGCGTGTCCTGGCCGCGGTCTGACCGAATGGATAATCAAACAAAAGGAGAACACATGGCTGAGCATTTGACAAAACAGGCTTTCCTGGAGAAGGTCTTCAACTACGAAAAGAACAAGGAGTGGAAGTTCGAGGGAGATCTTCCCTGCGTCATCGACTTCTGGGCTCCCTGGTGCGGCCCCTGCCGCGCCGTGGGACCGGTGATCGATGAGCTGTCGAAGGAGTACGCCGGGAAAGTAAACTTCTACAAGATCAACACCGACGAGGAACAGGAACTTGCCGGTGCTTTCGGCATCCGCAGCATCCCCTCACTTCTCTTCGTCCCGGCAACCGGGCAGCCCAAGATGGCGGTTGGTGCGTTGCCCAAGGAGTCGATGAAGGAAGCGGTGGAAAAGGAACTCCTCGCTAAAATCAACTAGCCCGAACATGCGCATGGGACGCAGGGGCGCACACCTTTGCGTTCCTGCCTTGCGTTCACCGTGAGCGCACCAATCATGTGAAAAACACTTGTCCCGCATACATGATCTGCATGCGGGACGATGTGGTACTCAAGTGGATCCAAGGGACTATTTTGTGTCGAGGATGATCGGGAGTCCATCTTTTCCGGCACCCACGATGATCACCTTGGTATTGGGTGATGAGGCGATCTTCTCTGTGGCTTCAATCCCCTTCCACCGGAGAAGCTGTTCGCTTATTCCCTGGGCCACAATCTTCTGAAAATCAGAAATACCTTGTGCCTCGATACGCTTCCGGTCTGCTTCCTGTTTCTCCTTGGTCAGGATGAACTCCATCCGTTGGCTCTCCTGATCAGCCCGCTGCTTTTGCTCAATTGCTTCGGTCAGTTGTGAGGGAAGTGCAACATTACGGAGAGGTGTGGACTCCACAATCACACCGCGCGGTGCAACTGCCTTCGCAAGCTCCTCCTGAATTGCCACACCGAGCCGTTCCCGTTCGGTGGAGTAAAGAGCGCTGGCCTGCACGCTTGCGGTCACCGCCCGGCTGATTGAGCGGAACTGCGGAATGAGAATGATGGTCTGGTAGTCTCCACCACCCACCGTCAGGTACACACGGGCGGCTGAGTCGGGGTTCAGCCTGTACAATGCACTGATTTCCAGACCGATGGTGAGGCCTTCACGTGAAAGAGTCTGCATCGCTTCCTTGTGTTCCTGGGTACGGATGTCATACTTGATCACTCGGGCCAAAGGATTGACGAAGTTGATGCCGGCAGTGAGAGTCCGTTCTGAAACCGTTCCAAAGAAATCAACTACCCCCACGTGGCCGGCCGGGACCTGTGTAAAGCACTGCGCCAGCGACAGAATCAGAAAGACGCCAAACGCAACGGAAGAAAGCGTGGAAACCGTACGGAAAGCAATGTTCTGCTTGGCTTGAACTGCTGACCTCCGCCAGATGAAGAACGCTGCAATTGCGATCAGAAGGGTAAGTATGAATGACATGACGAGTTCCTTTCGGTGAAGTGGACGATGGAAGTGACGAACGCGGCGTACTATGCTTACACTAATCTACTAAGAGATTGCAGGAAGGGCAACAAGAATCGGCAACAACGCGAACACCCCGCTCACACCAAGGTGGGCGGGGCGTCAAGGTGACACACTATGATATTGCTATCTCAGGAGGATCATCTTCTTGGTGGCTGAGAATTGCGCGATCTCCAGCTTATAAAGATAGACACCGCTGGCCACCGAAAAGCCGAAGTCGTCCCGGCCGGACCACGTCACTTCGTACCTCCCCGCGTTGAATTGACCATCCATGAGCCGTGCAACCTCCTCGCCAATGACGTTGTACACGATCAGTCGAACGTTTTCTCTCTTAGCGATGTCGACAATAATCTTCGTCATCGGGTTGAACGGGTTCGGGTAGTTCTGGGAGAGGTTATAAGATGCAGGGATTGGACCCTTGGTCTCCTTTACGCCGGTGAACCCCCATGCCTGCCAGTACGCCCAGAGCGTGTCAGACAACTGAAGGTCGGTTGGTTCGCGCCAATCGGTCAGTGTCGGGTCGCTGCTGATGCCGAATGTTGGCACGGCCGCGGTTGAGCCGGATGGATTCCGGTGGCAACTGGCCGCGCAACTATTAAGCATGCCGAGCGTCGGGCTGGACACATTCTGGTATTGGCGGGTCTTGTTCGGCGCAATCACGTTGAACGTGTGCGTATGAATATCGTACGGCTTTGCCGTTATTGCGGTCTTGGCCATATGGCACTTCGAGCATCGTCCGCTGCCGCCGCTGTTTGCAAGGCCGAGTGGATCATACACTCCATGCCTGGTATGCTGGTTCACGACAGCACCGATGGAATCACGATACTGCGGCTCATTTTGTACCCAGTACTTCGGGATGGCAGCAAATGGCCCGAAGGTCGCATGGCAAGAGAGGCAGAGCGTGTTGTCATCGTTATCCACCTTGAACCGCGTCGGGCCTACAGTGAGTGAATCAATGAGGCTGTGGCTGTTAGGTGAATTGCTGTGCGCCGTGTGACACGTGAAGCAGGTGATCTCGACAAAGGGATTGTTATAATGTGCCGAGCCTATTATTTCCTGGTATTGCTGGTGATGCTGACGCGCGCTCACAAGGTCAGGCCACGTGCCCGGTCCACCCGCTTGGTTTGGCGGTGTGCCGAAGTTCATGAACTCCAGGAGTGGGTGAGTCGTGTCGGCCGGGTTGAAGTAGGTGTTCGCAATCTCATTCTTTGGATACTCATGTGTGCCGACCAATCCTGCGCCTCTCCACGATGATGCACGGTTGTGGCACTGGCCGCATACTTCCATCTTTGCCTGCTTTGTGGGCAGGTTCTTCGGGTTCATTGTGCCGCTGGGACCGCCGAAGTGGGTAGCGCTCGGCCCGTGGCAGGATTCACATCCCACAACGATGTTCACCGCCGAACTGCTGCTCGCCCACGTTGCGTGCCACGAAGTATCAACCCCCGCCACCACCTTCTCCACTCTTCCACCGGTCACGTGGCAACCTGTGCAGTTCTTGTCCCACGACTTCGTCCGGAAAGAATTGTCGATCGGCTTCACTGTTCCGTTGGCGTTAAACCAGTTTCCGGGGTTGTACGAGGCCCACGTGCCGCTGGAGTTGTCCAGGTACTTATTCAGGTTGTACTGTATTGGCAATATGTAGTAACTTGTATCGATCTTTATCAGATACCGCTGCTTAAAGCCCCAGCCATATGTCCAAACGACGCGGTAGGTTGTGCCGCCGGTGCCAACCTGTGCGAAGAAATCTGACCCAACTTTGCTGATGATCACCTGAGCGTTGCTGTAGCTCGATCCCATGCTGATCGACAGACCGTTGGTAAAATCTGTCAGTGGCCGAATGGACACGTTGTCGGGAACAAGGTGAATCTTTGAATGGAGCGTGCCTGACCACTGGGTGTATTGCACACCACCAATGGCAGAGCTGCTGTGGCATGCCTGGCATTGCTGAGTGCCGGCATACGTCTGGGCAGACAAGTCGGCCTGCGGCAAAACGAACGCAACGAGCAGCACGAAAGATAGTACAAGAGATTTCATAAGTGTGGTCCTTCCATGTGTGTGTGAGATAATAGTCGGCTTTGTGGCATGGTCTTCACGTGATCAGATCTTGACAAATGGGGGTGGAGCACAAAGGGGGGCCGAGACCTTCCGAACCTCAAATCAAGATCGCTTCCAAAGTATTCAGCAAGGAACGGAGTCTAAGCCAATAGGAAGAGCTGAATTTCCTGTAGCATTGCGATGAGCAAGGTGTATGCCATCCGAACACCCAATCGAATCTGTTTAAATTTTCATCATTCGAGAAGTTTGTCCTTACAATCAGTTCCTCCCCTTCTTAGCAATGAGAAATCATGTCTCCTCTCTTCTCAGTCCTGCAAAAGTCTGATAATTGGGTGGAATCACTCATGCGATCATCCAAAATTCTCGCGACCCTTTCATTTTCCCGCAGCAATCTGTATCTTCAGACGATTTCTTTTCCCTATTCCCCACTGCCATTACCAAATGGTACCTCTGAAGCCCCCGCAACTGCGAAAGGGCGACCTCATCGGCATCGTCTCACCGGCAAGCCCGGTTGCTGATGTGTCAAGAATCGAGAGCGGTGTCCGCTATCTTGAAGGATTGGGGTACCACGTTATAGTTGGTAAGCACGTCGCCCAGACGCTTGGTTATCTTGCGGGTACCGACGAAGAGCGCGTCGAGGATCTCCACGCGATGTTCCGCAACAGGGAGGTTCGTGCAATCATCTGCGTGCGAGGAGGGTACGGGACGCCGCGGCTCCTTCCCCTTCTCAACTACCGGCTGATTGCCCGCAACCCGAAGATTCTCGCAGGGTACAGTGACATCACCGCGCTGCAACTCGCGCTTTGGAAGAAATGCCGTTTGATCACCTTCCATGCACCCATGCTCGGCGTGGAGATGGCAAATACCATTGACCCGTGGACAGAGGAGATGTTCTGGTCGCTCGCTACATCATCAAGAAGAATCGGCAGCATCTTTGTTCCCACCGACTCAACTCCCCGACCCCTGCATCAGGGCAAAGGACAGGGTCGACTTCTCGGCGGCAACCTCTCGATGGTCGTCTCCATTCTTGCAACACCCTACCAGCCCAACTTCACGGATAGCGTCGTGTTCCTCGAAGATGTTACCGAGGAACCCTACCGGGTAGACAGGATGATGATGCAACTCCGGAATGCCTCCATACTATCAGCTTCATCGGCAATCCTGACCGGCCAATTCACCGACTGCGTGCCACTGGACAAGAGTAAACCATCTCTTACTGTGGACGAGATTCTCCAAGAGTCTGCGGCTGCAACCGGGCGGCCGTTCCTTTCCAACCTCCCGTTCGGACACATACCCAAGAAGATGACTCTGCCCGTTGGTCTTCGCGTCCGGGTTAACGCCGGACAATGCACCATAGAGTTTCTTGAGAGTGCCTGTCGTTCAGCGTTCTGAAATCCCTGTTTTTCCAGCACTTTTGTTGCCTTTGTATGAAATTTGTGATAACTTTGTCTGTTGAATGATAACTCTAAGACGTTGAGTCGTATGCTGCAGCTCGCGGTACTCGGATCTGGACGGGGTTCCAACTTCCAGGCGATACTCAGCGCGATTCAGCGGGGAGAGTTGACGGGTGTCAGCGTCAAGCTGGTCATCAGTAACAACTCCGCAGCAGGCATATTGGAGATTGCGCGAACACAAGGGATCCCATCACTACACATCAGCCAGAAACAGTTTGCAACAGAAGGCGCTTTTGTTGATGCAATGCTGGATGTGTTACGTGCGCACTCGGTGAATTTCATTGTGCTGGCCGGCTATATGAAGCGGCTCCATCCGCGCCTGGTGGCATCATACAAGAACCGGGTCATTAACATTCATCCCGCATTACTGCCGGAGTTCGGTGGAGAAGGAATGTACGGCATACACGTTCATCGTGCGGTGTTGGCAGCCGGACGGCCAGTATCGGGTGCGACCGTGCATATCGTGGACGAAGAGTATGATCGGGGCCCGATCGTGCTGCAGCGTCGGGTAACTGTTGCACCCGATGAGACTCCCGAAAGCCTGGCTGCAAAAGTGCTTGCTGTCGAGCACGGGCTGTACCCCGAGGCGATACGGTTGTTTGCCGAAGGAAGAGTGACTGTCACGGAGCGTTCCATCGCTGTTCACACGTAAGGAGTCATCTTGCCCCACATTCACCGCGCCCTTATCAGCGTTTCCGACAAACGCGGTCTCTTCGAATTCGCTCACGCCCTGCACGCACTGAACGTCGAGATCATCTCAACGGGCGGCACCGCCGCTGCACTCACGGACCACGGCATCCCGGTAACACCGGTTTCCACTCTGACAAAGTTCCCCGAGATCCTCGATGGACGGGTTAAGACGTTGCATCCAATGATTCATGGAGGACTCCTCGCGGTCGCCGATAATGACCTTCACCTTCAGCAATTAAGAGAACATGGGATCGAAGCGATTGACATGGTGGTCGTGAACCTCTACCCTTTCGAGCAGGCTATTGCACGCAATGGAGTTCCACTGGACGAAGCCATCGAGCAGATTGACATCGGCGGGCCGGCCATGATCCGGTCGGCGGCAAAGAACTTCAAACACAAGGTGGTGGTAGTCAACCCCGACCGCTACGCCACCATCATCGATGAAATGCAAGCGAACAACGGATGTGTTTCGGAGGCAACGTGTTTCATGCTTGCGCGCGAGGTGTTTCGCCACACATCATCGTATGATGCGGTCATCGCCAATTACCTGGACCATCTCAACGAGGGGAATGAGAAATTCCCATCCTTGTTCCATCTTGCCTTGCGGAAGGAAGGCGACCTCCGTTACGGCGAGAACCCCCACCAGCACGCATCGCTCTACGGCAACTTCACGAATCTGTTCCAACCGTTGCACGGGAAGGAGCTTTCCTTCAACAACATCGTGGACATCGCCGCCGCGGCAAAGCTGGTGGCCGAGTTTGACGAGCCGACCGTTGCCATTATCAAGCATACCAATCCGTGCGGCGTCGGGTCCGGTTCAACAGTGGCGGAAGCATACACCAAGGCGCTGGCCACCGATGCAAAATCGGCGTTTGGCGGGATCGTCGCAATGAACAGGCCGCTCGACATGGACGCAGCCGAGAAGATAAATGGGATTTTTCTCGAGGTCATAGTCGCCCCGGGTTTTTCGGATCCCGTGCTTGCCTTCCTCCGGAAAAAGAAGGACCGCAGGCTGATCCGGGTGACCGCCGACCTTCGGGCACTCGACGAGCTGGATGTGCGGAGTGTGCCGGGAGGGTTGTTGGTTCAGGAATCCGACCGGGCGCGCATGGGCCGTGACAACTTGCGTGTGGTGACCAAGCGAAAGCCGACCGAGGAAGAAATGAAATCGTTGCTCTATGCGTGGCGCGTCGCCAAGCATGTCAAGTCCAACGCCATTGTGTATGCCCGGCCCGACCGGACGATTGGCATTGGCGCCGGACAAATGTCGCGTGTGGACTCTGCACGGCTCGCTGTATTGAAAGCAAAGGAGGCCGGTTTGAGTGTGCAGGGAACTGCTGTCGCGTCCGACGCGTTTTTCCCTTTCGCTGACGGCCTACTGGAGGCAATCCATGCCGGCTCAACGGCAGTTATTCAACCAGGGGGATCGATGCGCGACGACGAGGTGATCCGCGCCGCGGATGAACATTCTATTGCCATGCTCTGTACCGGCATCAGGCATTTCAAACACTAACTCTTTAACTGACTCTCCCCATGGGCTTCCTTAATCTCTTCTCGGCCGATCTCGCCATCGATCTTGGCACCGCCAATACCCTGATCCACATGCGGGGAAGGGGAATCGTGTTGAACGAGCCCTCCATCGTCGCATTCGACCGCAATACCAAGAAGATCGTCGCCATCGGCAAAGAGGCGCAGGAGATGCTGGGCAGGACGCACCGCGACATCCGCACCATCCGCCCAATGAAAGACGGCGTCATCGCGGATTTTGAGATTGCCGAGGGGATGCTTCGCGAGTTCATCAAGAAGATCCATGCCAACTGGATGCCGAGCCGGCGGATTGTGGTCTGCGTGCCGAGCGGTGTTACGGAAGTCGAGAAGCGTGCAGTGCGTGACTCCGCGGAACATGCAGGAGCAAAAGAAGTTCACCTCATCGCCGAGCCGATGGCTGCCGCGATTGGCGTCGGACTGGATGTCGAAGCGCCCGTCGGGAATATGATCGTCGATATTGGTGGCGGGACCACGGAGATCGCGGTGATTGCCCTCTCGGGTATCGTGAACGAAGAATCGGTCCGGATCGCGGGCGACGAGATGAACAACGCCATCGTCCAGTTCTTCAAGAAGAACCATAACATCCTGATCGGTGAAAGGACTGCCGAAGCAATAAAGTGCGAGGTGGGGTCGGCCATGCCGCTCAAGGAAGAAATCAGTATCCGCGTCAAAGGACGCGACCTGGTGAACGGCATCCCCAAGACCACCGAGGCGAGCTCGGTCGAAATCCGCGAAGCACTGAGCGAGCCGGTGGCTGCGATCGTCGAAGCGGTAAAGCTGACGCTGGAGCGGACACCCCCCGAACTTTCTGCGGATATCCTCGACCGCGGCGTGATGTTGAGCGGTGGCGGAGCATTGCTCAAAGGACTCGACGAACGGATCCGTCTCGAGACCTCCCTCCCCGTCCACGTTTCTGAAGACCCTCTCACAGCTGTCGTGCGCGGCACCGGCAAAGTTCTGGAGAACCTGAACCATTATTCGAAGGTCCTCATCAAGAGCAGGAGATACTGATGCCCTTCCGCAGCGTCACGCGTGGGACCCCACCATGAGACGCCTGTTCGACATAGTCATCCTCTTCAAAGAATACCTCCTGCTCGCCTTGTACGTCGTCATTGCTATTGCATTGATGGCGGTCAACGATACAACGCAGATCCGGACAATCCGCTCTCTTACTGTCGCATCCATCGGTTTCTTGCAGGACGCGTTTGGATTCATCCCCAATTATTTTGAACTTGCCCGCGAAAACAGAGCTCTGCGCGAGCTCAACGTGAGCCTCGCCGATGAGGTGAGCCGCCTTCGAGAAGCGCGACTTGAAAACCTCCGCCTCCAGAAACTGCTGGGCCTGAAGGAACAGTCTCCCCTCGTGTATGTCAGTGCGAACGTCACGGGACGGAACTTGCAGCTTTTGCAGAACACGATCACGATCGATGCTGGCGAGTCGGATGGCGTGCAGGTGAACATGCCGATTGTCACCGATGCCGGATTGGTCGGACGCGTGGTTGCAACCTCGGCGGGGTATGCCATCGGGCAGATTCTTCTGCATAAGGATTTCCGCGCAAGCGCCAAGGTCCAGCGAGGGCGTGTCGACGGTATTCTTCTCTGGGATGGTGGGCCGACACTCACTCTGAAGAACGTCGCAAAAACGCTCGATGTGCAGGTGGGAGACGCCGTCATCACCTCGGAATACAGCAGCCTGTACCCACCGGGAATCAAGATCGGCGTGGTCAGCAAAACGAGCCAGGCACCAGGCGCCCTGTTTCAGACCGTCGAGATCGCTCCCAGTGTTGATTTCTCCAGGCTGGAGGAGGTGTTCGTCGTTCTTCACCAGCCCGACTCGAGCCGCGCCGCGCTCGAGCAACAATTCTTCAAATAATTCTCCCCCATGCAGCGCATCGTTCTGTACACAATCGCTTCCATCATTTTGATTATTGTCGACGCAACGCTCGTCAAGTTTCTTGCAATCGCAGACATCGTGCCGGATATCCTCCTTTTGTGGGTGGTATACATAGCTATTCGCGAAGGGCAAATCGCAAGCACCACAGCGGGCTTTGTTATCGGCCTGATTGTGAGTCTCGCCGGTGGCGCCACCAACATGCTTGGCCTTACCGCACTCGCCAAGACAGTTGCCGGGTTCACTGCGGGGTATTTCTATAATGAGAACAAGACCTTCCAAACACTGGGGGGGTACCAATTCCTCGTTGCCATTGCCCTTGCGTCACTCGTCCACAATATCATATATTTTATTATCCTCCTCCAGGGAAGTGGCACTTCCTGGAGCGGCTCGCTCATGCTCTACGGCATCCCAACCACTCTGTACACCATCGCCGTCGGGCTGATGCCCATGTTTGCGTTCGCGAGAAAATACATTTCTTAGCCATGGCCGTTCAGGACGACATTAATATTTACGGCAAGCGCCGGGTAATGTACATCGCCATCGCGTTGATCTTCGTGGTGTTCATCGCCCGTCTCTATCAACTCCAGTTGATCTATTCCGAAGAGTACGGGAAAAAATCGGAAGAGAACAGTATCCGGACGATCCCGAAGGAACCCGTCCGCGGATACATGTACGATCGAAACGGCAAGCTCGTTGTGGACAACCGCCCTGCGTTTACCGTCACGATCATGCCATTCGAGTTTCACAAAAGGAACATTCCCCTTCTCGCCTCCATCCTCCTGGTGGACACATCGCTGATCAAGGAAAGGCTCAAGCGTGGGGAAGAATATAACCGGTTCGTTCCGGTGAAGATCGTCCGTGATATCGATTTTCGGGTTCTCTCGGCCCTCGAAGAATTCCGCGACCGGTTGCCGGGAGTTGACTACCAGATCGAATCGAAGCGGTACTACACCACCCCCGCAAACGCATCGCATATCCTCGGCTACACAAAGGAAATCTCCGAAAGCCAGTTGAAGTCGCTGGGCGAAGGATACTCTCAGGGAGATGTCGCGGGTTCGGCCGGACTTGAAGCACAGTATGAAGGCGCGTTGCGGGGACAGAAGGGTGCCGAGTTCAGCACCGTGAATGTGCGCGGGCAGGTGGTGGGGAGTTTTGACAACGGCAGGCACGACATCCCTTCCATTGAAGGGGATGATCTCCAGTTGACGATGGACTTCGACGTGCAGACGCTTGCCGAGTCTCTCTTCGTCGACCGGCGCGGCGCCCTCGTGGCCATCGACCCGCGCGACGGCGGTATTATCGCGATGGTCAGCAAACCGGACTATGACCTTTCGACATTCAGCGGCGTGACGCCGCCGCAGATCTGGCGTGCACTGAACACGGATGAGTCACGCCCGCTCTTTAACCGCGCCACGCTCACGCGCTACCCTCCCGGCTCTTCGTTCAAGATGATCCTTGCCGTTGCCGCCCTTGAGAACAAGGTCGTCTCGCCGAACTGGCGCGTCCAATGTGGCGGATCGTTCCGGATGGGGAATAAGGTGTTCAAGGACCTGCACGTCCACGGCTCCACTGACATGCTGGAAGCGATCCAACGCTCATGTAATGTGTATTTCTATCAGCTTATGCTCAAGGTTGGACTTGATCCATGGGCACACTACGGTGCGGAGTTTGGCTTCGGGAAGTCGACTGGCATCGACATCTATGAAGAAAACCCCGGCCTCCTCCCCACCACCGAATGGATGAACAAACGCTACGGTGTGAACGGATGGACGAAGGGATTCCTGCCGAGCCTCGGCATTGGCCAGGGGGAACTCGGGGTGACGCCTATTCAAATGGCATGCTACGCGATGGCGCTCGCCAACAAAGGGACATATTATCAGCCGCACGCCGTTCATGCCATCATCGACAAGGAAACGAAGCACACCAAGCTGATCCCCCACGGGAAACGTCAGATCTCGCTCCGTCCTACGACCTGGCAGGTGGTGCGCGAAGGAATGCGACGCGTTGTGCAGGAGCCCGGTGGCACCGCAGGGCTTGCGCGCATCAAGGGAATTGAGGTGGGTGGCAAGACCGGCACATCCCAGAACCCGCACGGCGAGGATCATTCATGGTTCATCGGCTTCGCACCGTACGATGATCCCAAAATCGCCATTGCCATCATGATCGAAAACATCGGCTACGGCGGTTCGTATGCAGCGCCGATGGGAGGGATGTGCATGGAGCAGTTTATTTTTGGCCGCCTCATCCGGTTTGACAAGAGCAGCGAGGTGAAGACCGCACGCAAACCCGATTCCACGGCAGCACGGCAACCTATTACTCAAGCACTGTCGCCGCCGGAGAGCACTTCCACCGGGAACAGGGAATGAACCATGTCCTCGTACTTCGAAGAACATATCGACTATCGTACCGCTCTGATTGCCCTCGCGCTGGTGGTGATGGGGCTCGTCTCAATCTACAGTGCCACATACGACGCGCACGCATCGGACGTTTCGTACAAGCAACTCCTGTTCGCCGGGGCCGGTACGGTACTCGTCGCCGTGTTGATATTTCTTCCGTTCCGGTTCCTGCAATTCATCTCCTATCCGTCATACTTCCTGTCGATCCTTCTGCTCGTGTCCGTCTTGCTGCTCGGCAAGACAGTTTCCGGCTCGACAAGCTGGTTCAATCTCGGTCCGTTCCGTCTGCAGCCGTCGGAGTTCGCCAAAATCACAACGGTGTTGGCACTTGCCACATATCTTGCGCGGAGCGATGTGAACCTGCAGAGGTTCAAAGACCTGATGGTGGCCGCCGGGATCGTCCTTCTTCCTGTTGCTCTCATCATGATGCAACCGGATACCGGCACGGCGATGATCTACATGGGAATGTTTTTCCCTGTCCTCTACTGGGGAGGTGCGAGCAAGTTCACGCTCCTGAGTGTCATCGCTCCGGGTGTTGCGGCCGTGGCTGCGTTGTTTGGCACCACGCCATTCCTGATTGCCGTGATTGTGTTGGGCGCTCTTCTGTATCTTACCAAGGAACACCGTATCGTTGCAGCGGTGGTGTTCTCGGTGATGGTATTCGTCGGGATTTCCGTTCAGTTCATTTACGATGGGCTAAAACCGTACCAGCAAAAGCGCATTGCAACATTCCTCGACCCGAATGCCGACCCGCTTGGCGCCGGCTACAATATCCTCCAGTCGAAGGTTGCCATTGGCTCGGGTGGGTTGTTTGGCAAGGGCTATTTACGCGGAACGCAGACGCAACTCAATTTCATCCCCGAGCAATGGACTGATTTCATCTTTTGCGTTCCCGGTGAGGAGTTCGGGTTTCTCGGCGCGGCCACTGTGCTGATGCTTTTCATGGGTTTGCTGGCGGGCGGTGTGAAGATCGCCTCCGCAGTAAAGAACAGGTACGGGAGCTATCTTGCTATTGGCATCACATCAATCTTTGCAGTGCACGTCGTCATGAATGTCGGAATGTCGCTGGGGCTGCTCCCTGTCGTTGGGGTACCACTCCCCTTTCTCAGCTATGGTGGCTCCGCTCTTCTCACGAACATGACGATGGTAGGCATCCTGCTGAACCTCTATTCAAACAGGAAGGAATACTGACGTTGCGCTCTCTCCGGTCTCTGGTTCCCGGTTTTGATTTTCCTCTCATACGCTCATAATCTCACACACCGTCATGGCACGCAAGAAACACATCACCCGTCGCACCGTCAAGCATGCATCATCCCCTCGCAACTCTTCGGGTGCTGTGGAACTTCCCGCGGACCGTCTGCGCCGGCAGATCTCTCAGAAGGATCTCGGAATCGCCACGATGGAAGGAGTAGAGCCCGTCAAGGAGATTATCGGGCAGGACCGCGCGCTCCGTGCGCTCCGCGTTGGTCTTGAGATGGCACAGGATGGATTCAATATCTTCGTCACCGGCTTGACCGGCACCGGACGAACCACCACCATCAAACGACTCCTCAAAGAGTATGAGCACCATCCTGCCGAGCTCACCGACAAGTGCTACGTCCACAATTTCCGTGACGCTGACGCTCCCATTATGCTCAGCCTGCCCGCCGGACAGGGGGTCAAATTCAAGAAGGATATGGCAGCTTGTCTGGGTGAATTGCTGAAAGGCATCCCTGCCGCTTTCGAGAGCCGCCGTTACCAGGAACAGCGAAAGGCCATGCTTGAGCATTTTCAGAGCAGACAGCGAAGCGTGCTAAAGGATTTTGAGAAACGGGTTAAAGATCGCGGCTTCGAGGTTGTACAGGTGCAAGCGGGACCCGGGGTGCGCCCCGAGATCGCCCCCGTCATCGATGGGACTCCGGTGAACACCGAACAATTACAGGCGAAGGTGGACGCCGGCGATCTCAATCAGGAACAACTGAACGCCCTCCTTTCGCAGCAGGCAGAGCTGGAAGGACAGATGGACCTCATCATGCGTGAGATGAGGAATATCGAACGGAAGGCCAAGAAGTCCATGGAAGACCTGAGCCATAAGATTGTTGTCCCGATCGTGGAAGAGTTGTTGGGTGACCTGAAGGAGAAGTACACCGGCGAGAAGGTACGGGAATATCTGGACGACGTGCAGGAAGATGTGATCGAGAACGTGCAGCGGTTCAACCAGAAAGACGAGCCGCAGTCTTCCGTGCTCGGCATTCAGATGCAGAAGGAAGAAGACGACTTCACGGAGTATCAGGTGAATGTCATCGTGGACAACGGGACAGACCACCGTCCGCCGATCATTATCGAGACAAACCCCCGGTACAAGAATCTGTTCGGCACGATCGAGCGGGAAGTGGACCGGAACAGTATCTGGCGTACCGACTTCACACACATCAAGGCCGGCTCACTGGTGAAAGCAGACGGCGGTTACCTTGTGGTCAACGCGCTCGATGCTCTGATCGAGCCCGGCGTGTGGACCACACTGAAGCGCGTCCTCCGCAATGGAGAGATCGAGATTCAGCCGCTTGAATCCGGGCTCTTTGGCGGCAGTTCCGCCCTCAAACCCGAGCCGATTGACCTGAGTGTCAAGGTTATTATGATCGGGGACGCGTACATCTACCGCATCCTGTATAACATGGATGATGACTTCAAGAAGATTTTCAAGATCCGGGCCGACTTCGACACTGAAATGCCGAACGAGGAGAAGTCGATTGGCAGTTATGTCTCCTTCATCAAGACGCTCTGTGATGATGAGAAGCTGACGGTGTTCGACGTCGGCGGCGTTGGGGAACTTGTTGAGTATGGCATCCGTCTGGCCGGCCAGCAGAACAAGCTCTCCACACGCTTCAGCGTCCTGGCCGATGTCATCCGTGAGTCCGACTACTGGGCGAAGAAGGAGAATGCAGGCCAGGTTTCCGGCGCACACGTCCGAAAGGCCATCGACGAGCGGATCGAGCGCGTGCGGATGGTGGAGGAGAAGATTCAGGAAATGATCATCGACGGGACGATCATGATCGATACCACGGGCGC
>DASRUE010000009.1:0-15255 GCA_035687895.1 Bacteroidota bacterium
GGGGCGATTCCCCGCCTAGGGCGGGATTGTCGACAGGAATCGCCCCTACGGGTTACTTGCTGCGATTGTATGGTGAATGAAATATATGGTATCTTATGGTGCCATAGCCACATTTCGGGAAGACAAAATGAGCCAGCACAGACTGAGACGTTTGCGACCTCATATCGTTCTCTATGAGGATTCTCTGAAGCAAACTCTTTCGACGATGAAATCGAAGACTGCGAACCCGTTTATGCTGGTTACTGAATCGACGTTCATGAGCGTTCCTTCTGACCTACTTCGTAAAGAGCTTAAGAAGTTCGGAGGGAATCTCGACGAATTCCGGAACTTTCTAAAAGACAACGGATATCTGATTGATTCGGAGTCGCTAATCGGATTGCTTGATGGCACCGACTATTTCCGAGGGCAAGTATTCTTGCTTGCTGATTTCCATGATGACACCGTACGGGCGCTTGATCGACAAAGAACCGTTTCAGACGGAACCTTGTTAAGACTTGCCACTGATGAGATGATCGTCGATGACTACATCGACATCCCTCAGAAGGCACATAATGATTGCAGTATTCTCATATCTTGAGAGTTACGTATTGTGGGGGCTCGAATTGCTCTTTCGAGAAGCCTTGTTGACTGGAAGAGACTGCGGAGATGTAAGATTGCCGTCCTTATCACTCTTGAACCAAGACTCATCCGTCCGTGTTGATGAAGCTGTAGCTCGCTCAGTTTCAGATTTGAGAAATTGGAAGCGGATAAGGCAAGAAATGAATAGGTTTGGTCTGAATCTCCTCGAGTTCAAGAAGTACGAACTAACCATTGATGATCTGGCACAAATTCGAAACACGCTTGTACACAAAGATGGATCGATGGAAAAAGATATAGCCGGGAAATTGAAGAAGATTGAAATCGAGGTAGAGGCTGACGGGAAGTTTTTTCCCAATAACGTCTTCTTAGGTTCTCTAATGGCGTGGTGTGATGAGTTCTCGATTTGGTTCGACGGCAATATCAAGAAGGAACGCAACAGGATTCGTAGCAAACCGATTTGAAATTAACAGAAAACCCCACTCGATGAATTGGGCGGGGTTTTTCTTTTATCTTAGTAGAGATACAGCGATTGCGAGAGCAACAATCACTCTCGCAAGATCCACCGTCAACTCTACCTTTGCCTCTAGCCTCATCTTCGTTTCCTTAGATAAAGCCCGAGGCCTCGGGCGGTTTATGCCCAGTACTTGTATCGCGCCCTTGCTGGCGCTATCGCCGCACTGTTCTAGATCAGTACTTTGAAGACGGGCGGTCGTACGATGAGTCGTCGATTCATCCGAACCGAGCGTTGCTGCATCCCAACCACCCTTCAGCCGGAGTCAACAACTCCGACCGCAGATGTGTTGAGCACCTGCACCGCATATACTCCTGCGGGTTTCTGTGATGGCATGGTTTTGAGCCATCAATCTCGCAAAGCAACTCTAACACTTACTCCACCCGCAATTGTAGCACACCACGCACCCGCTCACGTGCTCAACGTTGGTGCCGCACTCGGGGCAGGCGGTCTGACTCTTCGGCATGCCGTCGTCCTTCCTTGTCTTTGGGACGCCGGACATTGCCTTGGGTGTTGCCGGAGCGACCTGCTTGAAATGGCGGAGTTCTTCGCGGTTCTCGATGTACCGCTCCAACACCTTGCCGATGGCGTCGGGAGTGGAGAGGATCTGTCCGCCGTTGCCATCCCATACAAGCGTCGGTCCGGAGATGCCTTTCAGTTGCTTCACGATCTCCATCGGCTCTACACCCGAGCGCAATGCGAGTGAGATCAAGCGGCTGATCGCTTCCGAGTGCGAGGCTGCATTTCCACCTGCCTTGCCGATCGTCGTGAAGACTTCACACAGGCCATTCTCGTCTTCGTTGATCGTGACGTAGAGATACCCTTCGCCGGTTTTGATGCGCTCGGTAACGCCGAATGTTGTGGAGGGGCGCTCGCGCGGTACCTTCTGCACCGGTGCCGGTGGCGCCGCCTGGGCTTCCTTCTTCCTGGCAAACTCCTCCGTTTGGAGGATACCATCCCGGCTTCCTTCGCGGTAAACCGTGATGCCCTTCAGACCCGCTTTGTATGCCGTCATGTAGATGTCTGCAACCGTCTCCACACTGACATCCTCTGCGAGGTTGACGGTAGAGGAGATGCTGCTGTCCACGTACTTCTGGATCACTCCCTGCATCTTCACGCGGAAGTACGGGTCAATGTCATGCGCTGTTACAACATGTGCCGGCAAGTTCACATCATCTCCAAACATCTTCTTGATGAGCGGGTGATAGACCTTGTACTCGGTGAACGTATCCCCGTCGTGATTCTTGACCCGGCGGCGGTAACTCGTGCAGAAGATCGGCTCGATACCCGAGCTCGTCTGAGCAACGATGGAGCCCGTTCCCACGGGTGGTACGGTAATTACCGTGCTGTTCCGGATGCCATGCTTCTTGATCTCGTCCTGGATTTCCTTCGGCAGGCTCTGCACGAACTTGCTCTTGGAATAGCCTTCCCAATTGAAGAGAGGGAATGCACCCTTCTCCTTGGCGATTTCCACCGAAGTCTTGTACGACTCGTCCCGGATCACCCGCATCATCTTCTCTGTCTCGTCCAGCGCTTCCTGGGTATCGTACTTGATTTTCATCATCATCAGCGCGTCTGCCAGTCCGGTAATGCCAAGCCCGATGCGCCGGTCGGAGGCCACGGCTTTCTTGATTTTGTCCAGGGCGTGGCTGTCCATGTTATAGTCGATGATGTTGTCCATGAACCGGGTTGCCACGCGCGTTACTTCCGCCAACTCCTCATAGTTGAAGCGTCCCTCTTCATCCACGAACTTGCAGAGGTTGATATTGCCGAGGTTGCAGGCGGTGTAGGACGCAAGCGGCTGCTCGCCGCACGGGTTGGTGCTCGTCAAGGGGTTGGCGTACTCGACGTTGTGGTAATCCTTCATCGTATCCCAGAAGATAATCCCCGGTTCCGCGGAGGCGTGCGCATTCTTGATGATCTTGAACCAGAGTTCCCGCGCCCTCACCTTCCGATATGTCGTTCCGCCCCAACGCAGCTCGAAATCTGTATCGTTCATGACGGCCTGCATGAACTCATGTGTAATCAGAACGCTGATGTTGGCGTGCTGCACCTTGATCCGGCGGGCGTCGTTCTTGATCGTAATGAACTTTTCCACATCCGGGTGGTCCACACGGATGGTAAGCATGAGTGCACCGCGGCGACCTGCCTGCGAAACTGTATTTGTGCTCTCGCTGAAGAGATTCATGAATGCAGTGGCGCCGGGCGAATGGTCGATTGTTGCGTTGACCGGAGCCCCTTTAGGACGGAGCGTGGACAGGTCGGTGCCGACACCTCCGCCAGTCCGGTACACCATGGCCGATTCGGCAATGCAACGGTAAATGCCCTCAAGACTGTCTTCCTCAATAGGAATAACATAGCAGTTGGAGAGCGTGGGACGGCGCTTCGCTTCTTCGCGGCCGGCGCCATGCATCACGCGACCACCGGGGACGAACTTGAAATCGAACAGCAATCCGAGGAACTGGTTGTACCAATACTCCTTGTCTGTTTCCACAGAGGCCAGAGCTTTGGCAATGCGGTTCCAGAGATGCATTGGCCCCTGTTCATTCGGGGCGAGGTACTTCGAGCGGAGGACATCGGCTGCAAGGTCGTTGTCACCATAATAGTCACGGCAGTTCAGCGCAAGATCCATAATGGCTTCGTTCATTGGTCCATGGTTCTTTGCCATGGCTCCGGCGGCCTTCTTCACGTCCAAAGAAGCGGGGGTGGTCTCCTTTTGGGCCATAGAATGGTTCCTTATCGGATAGAGTTGATGGTTGTGGTGGAGGTAATCTTCTTAGAACGGTAACCGGAGGTCCGCAGGTGGGGGAAGGGCCTGAGTTCTACGAAATCTCCGTTAAAATCTCTCAATCAATGTCAAAAAAAGCAAAAGCCCCACTCCAACGAGCTGAAGATGGGCTTTCCGGGTTCCCTACCAGTATATTGTGAAGCAATTACTGAAGATAGTGCCTGGATGAATCCTGACCGTACCCAATCTCATCACAACTCCTCTTCAAAGTGTAGTGCTTACGCACTGACAACGGGGGGTGAAATCTACAGTCACGAACAACTTCGAGTTGACGTCTCTTCCACTTAACGAGTCAACCAAAATTGCCGGGTGAAAATATACTATGTTGGTGAAGCGAAGTCAAGTAGAAAATTTTCTGGAATCGTTTGGCTCCATGATGACAAGCAGTTAGGTCTGAAATTTTTTTTCTTGCGCGCACGCGTTTGCGCGCGAGGAACGATGTCTCGTCATTTATCATCTCTGGCGATGAATTTCGGTGAGCTCGGATTGACTTTTGCAGAGAGTGAGATTATATTCATCCAGCCAATCTGTTGGATGAAGATTAGATATGGAGATCCAGGGTCAGCTTTGTGTACACTTCAACCTCATATCGAACCATCACGACGACAAGGAGGGAGAGAACCATGAAAACCATTGTTATGATTGTACTTACGCTCGTCCTGTTTGCATGCGGTCCGGATAGGGTACTGCTGATGGAGACAAAATTCGATGCGCCATTGAGACAAAAGATGACGGCCCTTGCTGATAGCGAGGAACCTGAGAATCTTCTCGTCCTCGGAAAGTGTGCCGGAAAGATCGATGGAGTGATGAGGCAGGCGCTTGTGGATGCGGGAGCGGATGTACGGACCATGCAGGGGGAGATTTTTACGGCGAGTGTCTCATCAGAGGATATTTACAGCGTGGCGGCGCTTGAGTTCGTGAGCCAATTGCAGTTGTCGCAAAAATCCAGGCCGATTTCCAAGTAGCGCTTCTCAACAACACGAAGGACATTTGATGCACACGCTCTTCAGAAGCACACGTTTCCTGGTTCTTGCGGTCGCAGCTATCCTGTTTTCAGTTGTCCTTGGAGCAGGAGCCGAAACTGGAAACACAGGCAGGGTTCCGTTTCTCGGGACCCCTGTGGATGGCACCCCCGTCGACAACAAAATCGACCCTGGCCTTCGGTTCATGATAAGCCGCTATGAGGCAGTCATGAATGATGCGGGGAACTCCCCCATCAACCAGGCGGCATATAGCGCCCTTTTCGACGGGAGCCTCCATTTCAAGCTTCAGGAGAACGAGGCACTCGGTCAACCGACGGCTCCGGTGTTTCTGAAGCTTCAGGATCCTTCCGCGACTATCGAATTGGAGCGGCTCGGCGTACGGATTCGCACGCGGGTGGAAGATATCTTCGTTGCGGATGTTCCAATTACTTCCGTTTACTCCGTTGCCTCTCTTCCTTATCTCCACAGTATGACCATTTCTGGCCAATCAGCCCCCTTGCTGAATCTGAGCAGGACGGAGACAAGAGTGGATCAGGTGCATGCCGGGGGAGGCGGTTTGGACCGCGTCTACCGTGGATCGGGGGTACTAGTTGGCGTTGTTGACAGCGGTATTGATTGGGCACATCCTGATTTTTCAACGGCCACCAACAACACCCGAATTCAGTGGATCCTTGACTACGGAAATGCCGGTCAAAGCGGACAGCCAACGGAATGGACGAAGGCTCAGATCGATGCCGGTCAATGTACCGAGCTTGATGGCGAAGGGAGTGGCGGTCATGGCACACATGTGACAGGTATTGCAGCTGGAGGAGGAAGGAGAAACACCGCATATGTTGGAATGGCGCCCGGATCCGATATCGTGTTTGTGAAGGGGATTCGTGACCCGAACAGCAACGGCGGATTCCAGGATGCGGACGTGATTGCGGGGGTCCAGTTCATATTCAACAAGGCAGCGTCGATTGGCAAGCCGGCAGTCGCCAATCTAAGCCTTGGCGGGCAGTTCGGCCCCCACGATGGGACCAGCCTGTACGAGCAGGCGTTGAGCAAGATGGTGAAACCAGGAAATATCATCGTTGCGGCGGCGGGAAATGAGGGGGCGAGCAGTATTCATACATCGTTTACGGCGCAAGGGACGAGCTACGCAACAGCCCCCGAGGTCCTCTGGGAAATGCCACAAAACACCACTTTGTCTGCTGCTGATATGTGGTACCCCGGTACGGCAACAATGTCTGTCGGCATTGGTGTTTATGCTGTCAATGGTGGACAGCTCCAGTATCTTGCCAACACTAATCCCGTTACACCAGGGAATCGTATCGAGAATGTGCAGGTGACAGATCAGGGAGGAACCGTGCTCGGCACGGTTACAGTAGATGCGACCACCGCGCAAGACCCCAACAACGGAGCCCGCAACGTGCTTTTCGTTGTTCAAGGGAGCACGATCTCGCAGTACGTCTGGACAGTGTACGCATTCGGTAGCGGCACGCTCGACGCATGGGTGATTACAGGAGGGAGGTTTGTTCCACCGGTTGGTGGACTTCCTCCTCTTTACAAATTTGGAGACAACGATAAATCCGTTGGCACGCCCGGCACATCGAAGAAAGTGGTCTGTGTCGGGGCCTACGTCAGCAAGAATGCCTGGGTAGATGTCAACAACGTGCCGCAGGTGCAACCAGGTGCGCCGGTGATCGGCAACCTGTCATCCTTCAGTAGTCACGGCCCCTCACGCGACGGAAGGACCAAACCCGATTTCGTTGCGCCAGGTGAAGCAATCATCTCGGCCCTCTCCTCGGGATACACGGCGCCTCCGGAGGTTGTCCTTCAAGGAGGCGGTCTGCAGAAGCAGCAGGGGACAAGCCAGGCATCGCCCCATGTTGCGGGCATTGTCGCGCTGTTGCTCGAGAGGAACAAGTATCTGACGTATGAGAATGTCGTGAGTCTGCTCGGCACTACGGCAACCCCTGCAGGAACGCCCAACACATATGGTGCGGGGAAGGTGAATGCGTTGAACGCACTCATTGCGACGCCACCCGCCGTGGATTGCGTCACGCTCGCCAAGATGACGGGCTTCGACTGTAACGGGAACCGGGTACTTGCCTATGAGCTGCTGGAGGCCTACCCGAATCCGTTTAATCCAGCAACCACCATCGGCTTCCGCCTTGCGAATCCAGAGCAGGTCACCCTCGCGGTCTATGATATGCTCGGAAGACAAGTGCGGGTCCTGTCGAGTGATCTGCTTGGTGAAGGTCTGCACAATGTGGTATGGGATGGAAGGAGCGACGACGGCAGTGTCGTAGCAAGTGGCGTGTATTTTTCGCGACTTGCGACGCCGACGTTCACCGCCACGAATCGACTCGTTCTTCTGAAGTGACACGACCATGAAAGCACATGCTATGAAACGACTCTCAGTTCTGATCTCCATCATTTGTATCCTTGGTCTTGCATCCGGCTGCAAGAAAGATGACGGTGGTGGACCAATTACTCCAACGCCCACCGGCGATACCGAGCCGAACGACGTGACGCCCCAGTCGATCGGCATACTGGGGACATCGGACATCCTCACACCGGGGGTAGCGTCCAGCGATACGGACATTGATCGGTTTGCCATCACCATTCCCGCAGGAACGAACCTGCACGTCTCCATTGCCTGGCAGGGGACTGCGGACCTGAATCTCGGCGTGATGAACCCCGGTAGTATTATGATCAACTATCAAGGCGGGACCACGGCCAACCCCGAACGTTGCACGCTTCCTGCACAAAGTGCCGGGACGTATGTCATTGAGGTCACGTCGCAAACCGCCGCATCAACCGCGTACACACTGACTGTGGGACCACGATAACCTTTCGGGTCTTCGGCGACTGCTTGCAAGGCTGTACTCTGGCGATGATATATCACAGGTTACAGCCTTTCTATTTTGCTGCAAGGGATGAAATCCCACGCTTGCATTTAAGGGACACCTGCGCTAATTTAGCAGTGGTTTTTTCCCTTCGACTATCTGCTACGGGCGTCCTCCGCACGCCTGCGAGACCCTGCACCACAAGCAGAGAAAATTTCTGAGAAACGACAAACGAGGAACCCATGTCGGTTGCTGTACAGTTCTCCACCATTTCAGAGATGTTTCATAACGTCACCGCGCAGTTTGCCGACGGGCGCCGGCCGGTAATGAAATACAAAGTGAACGGGGCCTACGTTGGCCTGAGCTATGGCGAATTGAAGCGGAAGGTGGAGCTGTTCGCGTTTGGGCTCGCCTCGCTTGGCGTAAAGAAGGGTGATCGTGTTTCCATTATCTCGGAAAACCGACCGGAGTGGGCGGTGTGCGACCTCGCCATGGCCTGTCTCGGTGCAGTGAACGTTCCTATCTACCCCACCATGACGGCGAAGCAGAACGAGTTTATTTTCAACGATGCGGGCGTCAAGCTCGTGATCGTCTCCAACCAGTTTCAGCTGAACAAAGTCCAGAGGGTGCTGGACACGGTACCCACACTGGAGAAAGTTGTTCTTCTTGCAGAGAAAGAATCCATCCACGAAAAGAAGACGATCGCCTACACGGCAGTGATGAAGATGGGGGAGGAATATGAGCGCTCCCATCCGGACCATCTCAAGAAAGCCGTTGCATCCATTACACCGGACGATTTGCTGACTCTGATTTACACGTCAGGGACTACCGGGAACCCTAAAGGGGTAATGCTGACGCACAAGAACCTCGCAACGAACATCATCAGCTCCGCAGAGACGATACGGTTCGGGGTCGGAGATACGGTCCTGTCGTTTCTTCCACTCTGCCATTCCTTTGAACGAATGGCTGGTTACTACACTGCTTTCTCGTGTGGCGTGACGATTGCGTATGCGGAGAGTATTGAAACGGTCAGCGCCAACCTCCTCGAGGTACATCCCACCGTCGTCACAACGGTCCCCCGGTTGTTTGAACGGATGCACGCCCGGATTCTCAAACAGGTGGACATGCATTCGCCGCTTCGGAAGAGAATCTTTTTCTGGGCTATCGAGATTGGCAGAGAGTACGCCTGCGCGTCCAGGAAAGGGAGTGTGCCATTGTTGCTTATGCTCAAGCGCGCGGTAGCGGATCGACTGGTGTTCACGAAAATCCGCGCAAAGATGGGCGGCCGGATGCGGTTTTTCGTCTCTGGCGGGGCCGCTCTCGTCCGTGAGTTCGGGGAGTTTTTTGAGGCAGTCGGGCTCACGATTATTGAGGGATACGGATTGACGGAGTCCTCACCGGTTATCAGCGTCAACCCGCTGGAAAAGTACAAGTTCGGTTCGGTCGGGAAACCGATTCCCGGGGTGGAGGTGAAGATCATGGAGGATGGCGAGATCCTGGCCCGTGGCCCAAATATCATGCGCGGGTATTGGAATAATCCGGAGGCCACACGCGACGTACTCGACGACGAGGGCTGGCTCCATACCGGTGACATCGGCATGATGGATGATGAGGGTTATCTGCACATCACGGACAGAAAGAAACACCTGTTTGTCAGCTCCGGCGGCAAGAACATCGCCCCGCAACCGATCGAGAATCTCTTCCTTTCCAACAAATACATCGAGCAGTTCGTTCTGGTGGGTGACCGCCGGATGTTCCTGACCGCGCTCATTGTGCCGGACTTCGATGCGTTGAAGCAGTATGCAGACGAACACGAAATCTCCTACACTACCCAGGCGGATCTTACCCGTCAACGGGCAATCAATGAGCTGATCCACAAGACGATCGCAGACCTGCAGAAGGACCTCGCCAACTTTGAACGCGTCAGGAAGTTCACGCTCCTGGAGAAGCCCTTCACGATTGAAGACGGTGAGTTGACTCCCACACAGAAAGTAAAACGCAACGTCGTTGAGAAGCGGTACGCCCATCTCATCGAAAGCATGTACCAGGGAATAAACTGACCGGTCTGACACTCCTTCTGTTTTCGTTATCGATGTTACCCCTCGCGCCCTGCGTTGACATTCACTCCGTTTTTGACTAACTTTTCAATGGTTGGCGACGAATTTCTCCTCTCGACATCGTGTAGATTGCAGCAATGATTGCATCGTATCTCCCGATCGGCATCATGATTGCGCTGGCAGTAGCCTTCGGACTCGTCCTCATCAACATCAACAAACTGCTCGGTCCAAGCAATCCCAGCGAGGAAAAACTCTCCACGTACGAAAGCGGCATGGAGCCGGTACGGACTGCGCGGGAGCGCTTCTCGGTGAAGTTCTACCTTGTAGCCATGCTGTTTATTATCTTCGACATCGAAATCGTTTTCATGTATCCCTGGGCGGTGATGTTCCGCCAACTCGGATGGTTCGGGCTGATTGAGATGATTGTGTTTATTGCGATCCTGCTCGTTGGGTTTCTGTACATTTGGAGGAAGGGAGCGTTGAAATGGCACTAGAGCGATTGCAACAGGATGGGTTCCTCACTGCGCGTCTGGATGACGTCATCAACTGGGCGAGGAAGAACTCTCTCTGGCCGATGCCGATGGGTATTTCCTGCTGTGCCATCGAGATGATGGCGACGGCATCGCCGCGCTTCGATATCTCGCGGTTCGGTTCCGAGGTAATGCGCTTTACCCCCCGCCAGTGCGATGTGATGATCGTAGCCGGCACGGTAACATATAAGATGGCAACGGTGGTCCGGAAGATCTACGACCAGATGCCGGACCCAAAGTGGGTCATCTCGATGGGTGCATGCGCCTCGTCGGGCGGAATGTTCCGGTCCTACTCCGTCGTGCAGGGGATTGACCAGTTCATGCCCGTGGATGTATATGTCGCCGGCTGTCCACCCCGGCCCGAAAACCTCTTGCACGCACTGATGGAATTACAGAAGAAGATCGAGAAGGAACGAACCCTTGGGACATTCCTTCGCGGAGAGAAGATCTATATCCCCGACACGCCCGCGCCACGCGCTGCAGGACAACCAGCATGAACGAGCGCATCATCGAGAAATTAAGAGGCCAGTTCCCGTCGAGCCTCGAGGGAACCAATGAGTTCCGCGGTGACCTGACACTTCAGATCAAGAGAGACGACATCGTCCGAGTCTGCGAGTTTCTGAAGGCGGATGCGGAGCTGGCGTTCGACATGGTGATCGACCTCTGCGGTGTAGACATGTACCGGCCGGAAGGGCGATACGAAGTCATCTACAATCTCTATTCGCTCAAGAACAAAAAGTACCTCCGGCTGAAGGTGTTGGTGGATGAGGACAACGCGGTCATCGATTCGGTGACGGGTGTGTGGGCCGGAGCCAACTGGCACGAGCGGGAGACGTACGATATGTTCGGCCTGAAGTTCGCCGGACATCCGGACCTGCGCCGCATGTACATGCCCGAAGAATACGAGTACCATCCGCTCCGCAAGGATTTTCCCACGATGGGCATCCCCGATTCCATTCCACTGCCGCGCCGATAACCGCGACGAACTCGAAAGTGTTGCATGGCAATCAGAACGCTTGAGGAACCGAAGAAGAGCCAGATACTCACCGCACTCGAGGACCAGGATACCACCGTCACCATCGACGACTCGCTCGAGAATGAGATGGTGCTCAACATGGGCCCGCAACATCCCGCAACGCACGGAGTGTTGCGTCTGTTGGTCCGCCTGAATGGTGAGATCGTCATGGCATGCGTTCCCGAGCTCGGCTATCTCCACCGGGGCTACGAGAAAATCGCCGAGGGGAGCACCTACCACGAGTTCATCCCGCACACTGACCGGCTCGATTATCTTTCACCGATTTCCAACAACGTCGGGTATGTGCTTGCCGTCGAGAAACTCCTCGGTATGGAAGTCCCCGCCCGTGCGCAATACATCCGCGTTCTCTGCTGTGAGATGTCACGTATTGCGTCGCATCTCGTCGCAGTCGGCAGCATGGGAATGGATGTCGGTGCGCTGACGGTTCTCCTCTGGACGTTCCGGGAACGGGAAAAAATCCTCGATATCTACGATGTCCTGTGCGGGGCGCGATTTACCACGAGCTATACGCGCATCGGTGGACTCCAGCAGGATTGGACAGCCCAATGCACCGCAATGCTCACCCGGTTTCTTGATGAGTTCAAAGAGGATCTCGGTGAAGTGGAGAAGCTCCTCTCGCACAACCGGATTTTTGTGGACCGGTGCGAGAATGTCGGCTACATCTCGCGGGAGAATGCTATCGCCATGGGAATGACCGGCCCGATCCTCCGCGCATCGGGCGTGGCGCGCGACCTCCGCCAGGACAATCCGTACCTGGTATATCCCGAGCTGGACTTCAACGTCATCACATTGACCGAAGGTGATGCGCTGGCCCGGTTCTATCTCCGTATTGCAGAGATGAAAGAAAGCGCAAAGTTACTCCGTCAGGCGTTGCAGAAGCTGCCGCAGGGCCCGGTGAATGCGAATGAAGCGCGGCGGGTTCTCCCCCGCAAAGAGCGCGTTTATACGAAGATGGAGGAGTTGATTCAGGACTTCATGATCGTCAACATGGGTGTCGATCCGCCGGTCGGGGAAATCTACCAGGGCATCGAGTCCTCGAAGGGGGAGCTCGGCTTCTATATTGTGAGCGATGGTACCGGCCATCCGTGGCGCATGAAGATCCGTGCCCCTTCGATGGTCAACCTCTCCGCGATCCCGATCATGTGCAAGGGCGCCATGATTTCCGATATCGTTGCCATCATCGGCAGCATCGATCCCGTGATGGGAGAAGCGGACAAGTGAGAGTGCGGATTGTGGAATGCGGAGTGCGGATTGGTGCCTGCACACGTTCGCTAACCTGAACACACACAAATGCTTTCAGACAAAAATCTCCAACGCATAGAAG
Source organism: Bacteroidota bacterium (assembly GCA_035687895.1). Lineage (GTDB taxonomy): Bacteria > Bacteroidota > Ignavibacteria > UBA10030 > UBA6906 > JAERML01. Next base: position 12,643 of record DASRUE010000009.1, read on the forward strand.
AACTGAAGAAACGCTACCCCAACGCGCAACCCGTACTGCTGGAAGCCCTCTGGATGTGGCAGGATGAGCACGGCTGGATCTCGCAGGAAGGGATGAAGTACGTGGCGCAGAAGCTCGACATTCCCTACCACCACGTCTTCGGAGTGGTGACCTTCTATACCATGTACAATTCGAAGCCAGTGGGGAGACACAAGATCGAGGTCTGCACAAACGTCTCTTGTATGCTGCGGAATAGCGAGAAGCTTGTGAAGCATCTGGAGGACAAACTGCGGATCTCAGTGGGAGAGACGACATCGGACAAACGGTTCACGCTCATGGAAGCCGAGTGTCTCGGCTCCTGCGGCACCGCACCGATGATGCAGGTGGGAGATGAATATTTTGAGAACCTCGACGAGGAGAAGGTGGACAGGATCTTGAGTGAGTTGAAGTAACAATTGCTCCGGTTCGTTGTGAAATTCACACAATATTCTTTGTTTACAAGAAATCGACCCGACAGGAAACTCATACAACTAGAGTGGATTGAGTCAGTGATTCGCAACCCGCTTCGGCAGGAGATTCAAACAGATGGCAGGATCCGTCGTTGGGGCAGAGTCAGTGAGGCTGGAGACAAGGTTCTCCGAGTCGTCCTGCTTGGTGACGGTGTGACAGTTCACAATGCGTTCTTCGATAGGTCATTCAAGGAGTAGCCATGCAAATCAAGTATTTCCCTGACACCGACACGCTCCTCGTCACGTTTAACGATCATAAGATAGTGGAAACCCGCGATCTTGACGAGAACGTTAATATAGACCTTGATGAGAGTGGCGGCTTGGTGAGCATGACCATTGAGCACGCGAAGGAACGGACAGACGTAACGAATTTCTCATTTCAACAGGTTGTTGCGCAGTAAAATAATGGAAAAGTATCTTCTTCCTGACATACCCAACCTTCAAGCCATCGACGTCTACGAATCCCACGGCGGATACCAGATGCTGCGCAAGGCGCTGGAGATGAAGCCGGAAGAAGTGACCGACGAAGTGAAGAAGTCCAACCTTCGCGGTCGTGGCGGCGCATGCTTCCCGACCGGACTGAAGTGGACGTTCATGCCCAAACAAACCGACAAGCTGAAGTACATCTGCGTCAACGGAGACGAGAGCGAGCCGGGGACCTTCAAAGACCGGCAGATCTTCGAGTTCAATCCGCACCTTATGATCGAGGGCACCATCATTGCTGCGTATGCAATGGGTGTCAAGACGTGTTATCTCTACATCCGCGGCGAGTACAATAAGTGGATCAAGATGGTGCAAAAGGCGGTGGACGATGCCTATGCGAAAGGGTACATCGGTGAGAATATTCTGGGGTCGGGGTTCACGACGAACTTCTACATTCATCGCGGCGCCGGCGCGTACATCTGCGGTGAAGAATCCGCACTGATGAACTCGCTGGAAGGGGAGCGGGGCTACCCACGCGTCAAGCCGCCATTTCCGGCCCAGTACGGACTGTGGGGCTGCCCGACCACCATCAACAACGTTGAGACCATCAGCAACGTCCCGCTGATTCTCAAGATGGGCTGGGAGGCATACGGAAAAATCGGACATCCCAAACATCCGGGACCGATCCTTATCGGCATCAGCGGACATGTGAACAAACCCGGCGTCTACGAAGTCCCGACCGGTGTGCTGCTCACAGACCTGATCTACAAGCACGCGGGGGGTGTTCCGGGCAACAAGAAGATCAAGGCAATCATCCCGGGCGGTTCTTCCACCATGATCATGCGTGGCGAGACGATTGAGGGTGTGACGATGGACGCCGACGGCCTGAGAGCAGCCGGCTCATCGGTCGGCACGGGCGGGCTGATCGTTATGGATGAGGACACCGACCTGATAAAAGTGATCACACGAATCACGAAGTTTTACTACCACGAGTCCTGCGGGCAATGCACACCATGCAGGGAAGGAACGGGATGGATGTTCAAGATCCTGAAGCGCTTCGAGAACTACGAAGCCCGGATGGAAGACATCAATCTCCTGCTCGACGTAGCAGACAACATCGAGGGGAACACCATCTGTGCCCTCGGCGATGCGGCGGCTTGGCCGGTGCAGAGCATGATCAAGCGGTTCCGCGATGAGTTCGAGAAGCGGGTGATGAAGCCGGCTGAGGTTGTGGGCGAGGTGGTGGCGAAGTAAGACCGTTCCCAGTTTTCAGAGACAGCCCCGGCCATTGGTTGGGGCTTTGGTTTTTCAGTGGCGTCACGGTGAGCCCCGACAGAGTCGGGGGACCGTATCACGCGAGAGCGGGTGGCGCTTTACGCCATGGCGCCGAAGGCGCTCACTTCGACTCCGCTCAGCCCGACGATTTTGCCAAAGGATTAGGACGGTGCTAAGCGTTTCCGCGGTTGCACTCCAACAAGCGGTGTTGTATATTCACGGGTGTAGGTGATGACTGTTTCTTGATTTTCGGCTGCAGCATAATGACTAGTTAGGCATCTTCGACAAACTCAACCAAGGTAGCCCGAGGAGGTTCAAATGCGATACGTCGATGGATATGTCTTGCCCGTACCCAGGAAAAACCTGAAGGCCTATATCCGCATGGCTCAGATGGGAAAGAACATGTGGCGGAAGCACGGCGCGCTCG
>DASRUE010000010.1:0-7238 GCA_035687895.1 Bacteroidota bacterium
TCTACAATCCGTTCAACCACAAGGAGATGTATGACGACCGTGTCCAGCTTTTTGCAGACTATCTGCCGGCAGGGGTTCACACGTTCACGTACATGGCGCGGGCGACGTCCTACGGCAAGTTCCAAATGCCGTCAACGAGAGCGGAGGGAATGTACGAGCCGGAAGTGTTCGGACAGACCTCGTCCCGGGTGATTATCGTGGAGTGATCTGGTGGATCAGGCTGGAGTCTGCGTCGCCGCTTCGGTGGTAAGAACGTCGATCGAGGCTGGACTGACCGACCGGAACTCCGCAACCTGACGTATGATCATCTGACGGACCCTTTCGCGGAGCGCCTCCACATCGGATGAGTTGAGTCCGGCGGTCTCCACCGGCGGCAACACCTTCACATAGATGTCGGATGGCTCTCCATACTTCCAACTTTTCTTCGGGAGGCAGGCGTAGGATCCTTCAACGGCAACGGGAAGGACTGGCACACCTGCTTTGACGGCGAGATGGAACGCGCCATCATTGAACCGACCGACGCGGCCATCCGGCGACCTGGTTCCTTCCGGAAAGAACATCACGGAACATTTCTGCTGAAGGACCTTCTTGGCGGCAAGCAGCATCTTTACCCCGCTTCGCCTATCCTGCCTGTCCAACGGGATATCCCCCGAGAGCGCCATCATCCATCCGATTACCGGGATCGAAAACAGCTCCGCCTTTCCGATCCATTTCATCTCCCAGGGAAGGTTGGAGATGATGGGGATATCTGCATGCGACTGATGGTTACTCACCACAACATACGGACGCCTCGGGTTGTCGATCGTCTCGCCGCTGATGTGGAGCCGCCACGCAGGGTTTACGGCCGTCATCGCTCTGCCTAGCCGGCGGAACCAGAAGCCCGTCCGGTAGTGAACTGGATCCGGGTCGAACAACCGTATCACCGCGAGCAGGGGAAGCCAGAGAAGGATGAGCCCTACAACTGCTGTCCAGATCCAGAGAGAGCGAAGTGTTGAGAGCATGTCGGTCAATGCTTTCTCAAAATGTACCCATCCTGTTGCAGGTGTTCCCCCTTCTCTCCCGGGACAAAAGCAATGAGATCATTGCCTAGCGTCAGGTTCTCTTCCACGAACCTCCTTGACTGATAGGCGGTGCAAAGATTCTCTCCCTCCACGTTACGTTGATGCACCACCAACTTTCCGGCGTCGAAAGCCTGCTGCTCTTCAGGCCCGAGCCGGCGTGCCAGCAACTCACCGTGCGTGGTGAAATAGAGAATCCCCTGCGGCCGCAACACACGGAACAGCTCCGCCATCCAGGCCTTCTGAAGGTCCAATCCGAGGTGAGTGAATACGGACCGTGCATAGATGAAGTCAAACGCGTTGTCGTCGTATTGTAACGGCGGGGTCAAGTTGTTAGTTTGAAAACGAGCGAACTGAAGAGAACGCTGACACCAATCGATTAACTCGGAATTGTAGTCGGATCCGTGGAGCGAACCGATCCCCAGCGGATGGACGTGGCGGATCAGTCGCCCGCAGCCACAGCCAAAGTCGAGAATACTCCGGAACCCCCCGGGGTCCACACCGTTCCGTTCAAGAGAGAGGAGCATGTGGTTGACAACTGTTCTCCCGGAAGAATAGTAAACCGATCCCCAGGCGTAGCCGATCACAAGAAAAATCAGCCTTGGAGGTGGGAGGGGGAACCCATCCGGCGGACCAGCAATGCGAAACCGTAGCTCCTCTGCGATGACTGAGGGCCGGGCAAGTCTCAGGGAATTAAACAAGAACCTGGCAGGCTCGATGAGACCCAGAGCTCTTAGCGCAGATTTGATGGCATGCTTCATGGAGCGGAGGCCGCAAAGACCCTCATAAAATTCCCCCCGAGTATCTTCCGGATGCTGACATCGCTGTAGCCTCGGTTCTTTAACTCTCGGGTGATGTTTGGAAGAAACGTGACGTCATCCATTTCCTTCGGGAGTGCTGAGACACCGTCGAAGTCTGAGCCCAGTCCGACATAGTCATCTCCTACCAACCGTACGACGTAGTCGACGTGGTCGATGAGTATCGAGAGGGGAGGTCGTACAGCGTCGAGTTCCCCGGCGAGCAGGGAATCGATGATTTGGTCGGCGTGGTCCGCATCCGTGTAGAGAGTCTTCACGGAATCCACAAGCCGCGCTTTTCCAGTGCGGACTGCGGCCGCTTTTCCTTCGTACGCACTATCCAGAAAACCAGCATAGAAGTTGATGCACATGACACCACCATTCTTTGCCACCGCCCTGATCTGATCATCTTTGAGATTCCGGAAGTGAGGGGCCAGCGCGTACACGGATGAATGCGAAAGGATAACAGGCTTTGACGTGACTGCCAGAGCATCATAGAAGGTTTGCTCCCCAACGTGGGAGAGGTCTACCATCACGCCCAGCTCATTCATTCGCCGGACAATTTGTTTCCCAAACTCTGTCAGCCCTTTGTGGGGCAACGAATCAGGTCTCTCGGTCCCATCTTTCGCCGAGGTTGCCCAGGGCGTGCTGTTGTTCCATGTGAGCGTCATGTATCGCATGCCCCGGGCATGGAGTTGGCCAAGGTAATCGAGACTGTTTTCGATTGCATGTCCGCCCTCAACCCCGATGAGTGCGGCAATTTTCTTGCTGGCAACTATCTGTTCCGCCTCTCGTGCCCCTCGTGCAAGGGCAATCTTGCCCGGATTCCTATTGATAATGCTCTCCAGGGAATCGATCATTCGATTCGCCTGCCGGAAGCCCTTGCCGGTTCCATATTCCTGGCTCATCCAGACGGAGAACACCTGAACGTCCACACCTCCCTGGTTGAGCCGGACAAGATCGGAGTGTCCCTCGCGTGAACGAGTTGAGATATCCCTTCCTGCCATCACCCGGAGCAGGACGTCGTTGTGTGCGTCGGCGACGAGCGAGGAGAAGTGGAGCGACCGATACTCTTGTTGTAAAAGAGAGAATGGCGTGGTGATGAGAGCGAGAAGGACAAGCATCGTCCAAGAGATGGGTTTCAAGAAGAATGTCTCCGGAACGAATGGTGAAGTTGCCGGCACAGGCCGAGAACGGGAAGTTCTTGCAGTCTTTTCCTCGATTGGTTAGCTTATAGCTGACGCAGTCAATTTAACACTCTTCGGTAATGGATACAAGTCTCCGGGAACTGACGTGACTCTCAGAGGGTTGAAGACTCGTATGAAACGCGTAACCTTGTTCAGACTTATCGTTGCGACAAGTGCGGGACTATCGTTGTTTGTCGCTTCGTGGTTTCACCCGCTCCCTGAAGAGGATTTCCGGAAGGAGTCCGTCCATTCGTTGCGTGTGGTGGAAAGGAATGGGATCGTTCTTCGAGAGTTCTTGAACGACCAGGAAGGGAGGGGAGAATGGAAATCCCTGGCGGAGATCCCGCACGTGTTACAGGAAGCCACGATCGCTGTGGAGGATCGGCGGTTTGCGATGCATCCAGGTGTTGATATCGTCGCGGTAGGACGGGCAGTTTTTGAAAACATAAAGGCTGGCCGCTTCGTTTCTGGAGGCTCCAGCATCACCCAACAGGTCATCAGGAATGTGTACCGACATCCCCGCTCGCCTGGGCACAAGATACTCGAAGCGTGGTATGCCCTCAGGCTCGAACGGATGTTCTCCAAGAATGAGATTCTCGAACAGTACCTCAACCGCGCTCCGTATGGCAACCAGCTGTTCGGGATCGAGGCAGCAAGCCGGCAGTACTTTGGAAAGCCGGCACGCGACCTCACGCTGGCAGAGGCTGCGTTTCTTTCTGGATTACCAAATGCGCCTTCCCTTCTGAATCCGTACAAGAACCTCCCTGCTGCGGTAGACAGACAACGCCTGATTCTCAAGCGAATGCTCGATCAGGGGAAAATCCAGGAAGAAGAGTATCACCGGGCTCTGATCCAGCCGTTAAGAATTCAGCCGGCCGAGGCAAGCTTTCGCGCTCCTCACGTGGCGGAGATGGCGGCGCGCCATGTTGCGGAGATCCCCGGAGCCTTCATCGTGAAAACGACTATTGATTACGCGCTCCAGTCGAATATCGAGTGGCTCATCAAGGGACACCTCAGGAGTCTGGAAAAGAAGAACGTCACCAACGCGTCGGTCATCGTTATTGACAATGCGAGCGGAGAGGTCCGGGTTCTGGTCGGTTCGGCGGATTACTTCGACGATGTCCACGAAGGTCAGGTAAATGGGGCTCTGTCGTACCGCCAGCCGGGTTCGGCAATCAAGCCGTTCACATACGGCATCGCCCTTGAGTCAGGGTTTACACCCGCGACGCTGTTGGCAGATATTCCCACATTCATCCCGGACGACAAGGGAGATTATATCCCGGAGAACTACGACCGGCAATTTCATGGCCCGGTGATGCTGCGGACGGCGCTTGCATGTTCGTACAACATTCCCGCGGTTCGTACGTTGCAGGCCGTGGGACGGGACCAGCTATTGCAGCGGTTGCAACGCACGGGCTTCGATTTCCTCACGCAGCCGGCTGACTACTATGGATGGGGACTTACGCTCGGGAACGGTGAAGTGACATTGCTTGAACTTACGAACGCCTACGCGGCATTAGCAAGAGGTGGTGAATATCGACCCGCCCGATGGATCTCGGCCGTGAGGGGAGCGGAGAACATGCAGGTCGAACCGAATAATCTGGAAGTGAGAGAGGTCCGCCAGCTCTTCGAATCACGCGTTGCATACCTGCTGACGGACATCTTGAGCGATCCTGTTGCACGCCGTCCGGCTTTTGGGAATGCGTTTCACTTCCCGTTCCGGTGTGCCGTGAAGACCGGGACCACAAAGGATTACCGTGACAACTGGACGGTGGGGTACACCACCACGTACACCGTTGGCGTGTGGGTGGGTAACTTCGATGGAAGCCCGATGCGCGGTGTTTCCGGCATCACCGGTGCGGGGCAGATATTCTCTGACATCATGATGCTTCTGCATATTCCGCCGACAGGTTCGATCCCTGGTGATTGGTCTCCACCGCGGGGACTTAGCAGGGTCAGTGTCTGTGCACGATCGGGACAGCTGCCCGGAAGACACTGTGACAAGACTCTGCAGTCGTGGTTCCTGAAAGAAACACTTCCGGCACTGACATGCGACATGCACCAACGCTTTCGGATCAGGACAGAGGAAGGTGAAGTCACCCGTGTTTACGAAATGCTTGGGCCGGAGTACCGCACATGGGTGGAGGAATTGCATTTTTCAATTCCTCCTCCGGATGCTGTAAGGGTAGGGGAAGAGAGAATACATACGCGTCAGGACCGCGACCCACTGGCAATTACTTCTCCAAACGACGGGGATATCTTCAAACTCGATCCGGTTCTTCGGACGGAATTCCAGTCCATTAGAGTGGTCGGGTCGGTGGACGAAACTGTTCATTCTCCCGCGCTAGTCGTAGACGGGTCAGAAGAAGTGCCGTTCGCGGGGGGGCAGGTCTGGTGGCAGCTCAAAAAGGGGTTGCATCGGTTGTCGCTCGAGGGGACGCGCAGGGGAGAAAGAGTCGTTAGCCGTCCGATTGTCCTTACTGTGGAGTAGGTAACCGGCAGAAGAAAAAACATGGCTGAGGGTATTGACTTTGGGCATGGTATGTTGTATTTTATTTTGAATTCAAAATGTATAAATTCAAAATAGGTGCCTTGAAAACCACCAAGCAATACGGGAAGAAGGCAGACCTGGCGTTGAGCACTTGGGTGAAGCTTGCCCGGGCGTTCTGGACGTTCAACAAGCACACCGTCGATGACATTCGGGCGTATGGGCTGACTCAACCTCAATTTAGCGTTCTGGAATCCCTTGGTCACCTTGGTGAAATGACGTTGGGAGAGTTATCGAAAAAACAACTTGTGAGTTGTGGGAACACGACCGTCGTTGTGGACAACCTGGAAAGAGAAGACCTGGTTGAGCGTAGGCACTGCAAAAACGACCGACGGGCGGTGTACGTGCATCTGACACCGAAAGGAAAGAGAATGTTTAAGGAGATCTTCCAGCAACATGCCAGGTACGTTCAGAAACTTGCTTCTGTGCTCACACAAGAAGAGCAGGAACAATTGTCCAGGCTTCTGAAGAAGCTCGGTCTGGCGCTCAGGGAGGGGCAGGTACACACACGAAGTCAGGGGGAGTGAGAGGAGGAGGTATGGTCTCTCTCAGGCATATTTGCTTCCACGAACCCTGCAATGGAACGATTGGCATGTCCTGTTCTGTTTATACCTCGGCAGGCTTCATCCTTCGTGAGACGAGTGGGGAATACAAACTATGTATTGCTTGCGAGCTGACGGATGTCAGTCAGCAATTACCGGAGTCAGTAAACCACCAGATAGTCAACAACACATCAATCAATCATTTTCAGGCGGGAGCAGTATGAACAAGATCACATCAATAGGACTAGGAGTAGTGCTGTCCGTTGCAGTCGGCAGCGCGCAGATCGTTACATGGAATGTGGACAAGGCGCACAGCCATGTGAAGTTCAACGTCAGTCATCTCGTGATTGCCGAGGTGGAGGGGCGCTTCAAGGATTTTGATGCCACACTGACGAATTCGAAAGAGGATTTCACCGACGCGCAGCTCGTGGCAACAATCAAGGTTGCGAGCATCGATACAGATAACGAGTCGCGCGACAAACATCTCCGGTCTGCAGACTTCCTGGATGCGGAGAAACACCCCGAGATCATCTTCAAGAGCACGTCGTTTGAAAAGGCGGGTCAGGATACCTACAAAATCAAAGGTGATCTCACGATCCGTGGCAATACCAAGCCGGTCATTCTGGAAGCAAAATACAACGGAACCGTGACCGATCCGTGGGGAAACACCAAGGTGGCTTTCAAAGCGACGACGGCTATTAGCCGGTTTGACTTCGGGACGGTCTGGGATAAGAAGATTGCAACGGGCGGTCTTGTTGCAGGAGAAACGGTAAACATCACGCTCTTTTTTGAAGGAACAAAGGCAAAGTAAAGGACACAATCTCCATCATGGCTCAGTTCATTCTTCCTGCAAACGCCGGAATTGGGGGCGTTTCGCTTCACGTCTCCGATATCGATCGGTCTCTGAAGTTCTACAGCGAGTTGATTGGCCTGAACCTTTTCGAACGAGACAACGGGGTGGCTTCCCTGTCTGCAACAGGGCAGTCGCCATCGTTGATTCAGTTGAAGGAACTCCCCGGTGCGATCCCCAAACCAGCCGGGACAACCGGGCTGTATCATACTGCGATTCTTTTCCCGAGTCGTGGCGAGCTGGCAAAGGTGTTGAA
>DASRUE010000011.1:0-5873 GCA_035687895.1 Bacteroidota bacterium
GAATACAGTGTGGGTGGAGTACCATCTTCTGTTTCCGGCGGAAACGACGTTGGAAAGCGCCCACCGTTGTGCCACCGAGATTGAGGCGGCCTTGACAAGCTCATTACCGGGCGGGGCGCATGTCACGAGCCACCTCGAGCCGGTGCTTGAGCACGATGAAATCCACACCGATGGACTGAAACACTAGCAGGTTGCTGAAAAACTAAATCATCGTCACGCTGAGCGAAGTCGAAGCGTGAAATCTGAAGCGTATGACAGGGTTCGACTCCGCTCACCCTGACACAGATGTTCTAGAATAGGGCTTTTTCAGCAGCCTGCTAGTAAGAAGCATGAAAAGAGAACAAGTCGCCAAGGACACTTAAAGGAGATAAACTGTTCTCAACGACTTTGGCGTTCTTGGTGCCATAGCGGTTCATTCGAGTGAGGAGATGTTGTCTGAGAAGCGCTTCAAGAGGAGAATGGGACGACGGCTACTGAAAATAGCACTCTGGGTGATGGCAGGGTTGACGGCATGTGCAGTTCTCGTGGTCCTGCACCTGTACAAGAAGGACTACGCGGATGACTTCCGCGAACGAAAAGGGGCGCTTGCGGAAAGCACTCTGGAAGGGGCTGGTTCCGGACAAGGGGTGAAGAAATACTGGCTTACGCTCCGTAACAACGAAGGGTTCACCGTTCATTGTGGCATGCTCGTGCCGGCACGAAAAGGAAAGCGGTATCCTGCCATCATACTTATGGGAGGGAAGGCAACGGGAAAGTATGCGGTGGACTACGCTCTTGATGTTGACGATTGCATCATTGTTGCCCCTGATTATCCGTACGAGCCGAAAGCGTCGTACACGGTTGGAGAATTCCTTGCCGATGTACCGGCGATGCGGCAGGCGCTTCTCGATATGGTGCCGTCCGTGATGCTTCTGACGGATTATCTTTTTCGGCGAAGCGACGTTGACACGACCAAGGTCGTGTTGCTGGGCTACAGCTTCGGCGCCCCGCTGGTTCCCGCTATCATTGCCGGCGATAGGCGGGCTGCCGCCGCCGCAATGGTGTACGGTGGGGGAGATCTGACATCTCTGATCAGGCACAACGTCCGCCGTTACGAAAGCAATACTATTGCCGAACTGGTCGCGCAACTTAGCAGCCTGTTGCTCCGTCCGTTGGAACCATTGCGGTATGCCGACCTCATTTCACCGACTCCTCTGATCATGATCAATGGAACACACGACGAGCAGATACCACGTGCCAATGCCGAGCTGTTCTACAACGCGGCACGGGAACCGAAGAGGATTACCTGGCTGGAGTCAAGGCACGTGAACCCGCGGGATGTGGAGTTGCCGAAGAAGATCATAGGTATCCTGAAGAGTGAACTTCGTCGGTTGGGGGTTCTGGAACCGGATTAGTGAGGCGCCAGGAGCATGCGGGAGGCAGTGCGATCAGCCCGTCCGGGGTGGTGCCACCGCGCGCGCCGGCATCGAAACCTACACCGAAAGGAAAAAGAAGAAAGATGACATCACACAGGACAAGAGCTCCGGGAAGAGGACGCGGCCTCCGGTGGACGGAGCGAGAGATCGAAGTAACGCGCAAGTGGTTTCCCCTGAGGGGCGGTCCCTATGTTGTCCGTCTCCTCGGCAGGTCATTGTCGGCCGTGAACAGACGTGCGAGGAGTATGGGGGTGAACCCTGACTCACGCTGGACACGGTGGACAGAACACGAGGATACATACATCAGGAGGTGGTACCTGACGGTCGGAAAGGCACGCGTTGCCGGAGTCCTCGATCGCACTCCGGCGAGTGTTCTCACGCGAGCACAGTCGCTCGGCCTTCTCGTGCGAAACGTGCGGGTGTGGAAACAGTGGGAGCGTGAGTATGTGCGTCGGCATTACATGAAGAAGCAGCCCGCAGGAATTGCCCGCACGCTTTCCCGGACTGTCGAATCGATCAAACAATGCGCAAAACACCTCGGCATTCGGAAACACCGATCGAAGAAAGCGGTGAAAACGCGCATGGCCGGCAGAAGGTCTCCTTGACACGGGTTGAATCTCAGTCCAAGGAAGCCTTCGGCGCAAGATAGTAGTTCGTCGTATATTCCGCCACCATGCGGTCGGTGTTATATACCGGGATTAGAGTGGCCATGGCATGACGGATTCGCTTAAGCCATTGGTGCGGGATGCCGTCCTTGCCACGGGCGTAGAAGAGAGGGATGATCTCGTTCTCCATTACAGTTCGCAGTGAGGCCGCGTCGCGGTCATCCTGCTCGCTTTCGCTTTGTGCCTGCGCATCCTCCCCAATCTTCCAGCCGTTTTGTCCGTCATATGCCTCGCGCCACCACCCATCCATCGTGCTGCAGTGAAGTCCACCGTTGATGGCGACCTTCATGCCGCTGGTGCCGCTGGCCTCCATCGGACGTCGGGGAGTGTTGAGCCAGACGTCACAGCCGGCTACGAGATGCCGCGCAATGTTGATGTCATAATTCTCCACAAAGGCGACTTTTCCGAAGAGGTCGACCCGCCGCGTGATGTTGACGATCTCCTGGATGAAGTGTTTGCCCGCATCGTCGCGCGGGTGTGCCTTGCCCGCGAAAATGATCTGGACGGGCCGTTCCTTGTTCGTCAATACCCGGATCGCCCACTGGAAGTCACGGAAGAAAAGCGGTGCACGCTTGTACGTTGCAAAGCGACGGGCGAAGCCAATGGTCAACGCATTGGGGGAGAAGATGTTGTCATACAGTCCGAGACCACCCCCGCCACTCATCAAGTCCTGCTCACGTAATCGCTTCCTGATAAATTCCACCAATTCCCGTCGAAGCGCGACGCGCAGCGACCAGAGGTCCTGGTCCGATATCTTCTTCGACTCCACCTGGCGCCAGAACTTCTCGTCGCGCAGACGATCCACCCACTTCGGACCCAATCTGGACGTCCAGAACTGCGACGCGGCAGGAGCAGTCCACCCTGTCGTATGCACACCATTCGTAACGTGACCGATGGGGATTTTGTCGACGGGTGTTCCGGGATAGAGTTCTTTCCACATATCCTGGCTGACCTTCCCATGCAGCTCACTGACGCCATTAGCGTTGCGGCACATCTTCAGCGCAAGCACGGTCATACAGAAGGTCTCTGACTGATCGTCCGGACGCACCCGGCCATACCGCATGATTTGTTCGATGCTGAGATGAAGGGAGGAAGCGAAGGAAGGGAATGTTGCATCCATCAGTCCGCGTTCGAACCGGTCGTGGCCTGCGGGGACAGGAGTATGTGTAGTGAATACACATCGTTGCTTCGCAAAGGCCTCTGCCTGGGGGAGCGTTTTGCCTGCGAGCAATTGCTCGCGCAGAAGCTCCAGTGTGAGAAACGCCGAATGCCCTTCATTCATGTGAAACACCGACGGGGCGATCCTCATGGCCCGTAGCATCCGGACACCACCAATGCCGAGTAACGCTTCCTGGGCGATACGCGTGGTTTGGTCGCCACCGTAGACATGCGCGGTTAATTCGCGGAACCTCTCTTCATTCTGTGGCAGATTTGTGTCCAGCAGGAGGATGGAAATTCGTCCAACGATCACACGCCACGCCTGGAACCTTACCGTACTATGCCCGATGTCAACGGAGCAGACAATCGTATTTCCCCGCTCGTCTTTCACAAGTGAGATGGGAAGCTTGAGGGGATCATATGTCGGATAGCGTTCCTGCTGCCATCCGTCGGCGGAGATGTGCTGCTGAAAGTATCCCTGGCGGTAGAACAGACTGATCCCAATAAACGGAAGCCCGAGGTCACTGGCGGATTTCGCATGGTCCCCGGCCAGGAGGCCAAGACCGCCGGAGTAGACACGGAGGCTTTCGTGCAAACCGAACTCGGCACTAAAGTACGCGATGGGGGCATTCTTCAGACTGGCTGCATTCTTCCTGGCCCACGTGTCTTTCCTTTTCATATATGAGCGGAAGCTCGTACATACGCTGCTGACACGGTTGAAGAATTCATGGTTCTGCAGGCGTCCGCGCAATTCCTGCCCGCTGATCCAGTTCATCACTTCGACAGGATTGTGGTTGCTGTGTTCCCAGAAGAAGGGGGAAAGCTCGTGAAAAATCTGCTGGGCAGCCGGATTCCACGACCACCAGAGATTGTATGCGAGTGCATGGAGCTCGCGAATCAGCGCGTCAATCTTCTTCTCGGAGTTCCGTCGTATCGTCACGTTCCGATCATCTCCTGAATGTGAGTGTTGGCCCGGGTTCCATCTTTCTTCCACTACAAAGGAAAACCCCGCTGGTGGCATCCTGCGGGGTTAGTTGTCTGTCGTGGGTGGGTTTGTCCATCGTCTGCGTCTGTCTAGTCCTCGACCAGCGCTTCGACTTTCTTCTTGGACATCCGGTTTCGTTCGTTGGCGTCGAGATACTTCTTCCGGAGTCTAATGCTCAGTGGTGTCACCTCCACATATTCATCATCACCGATCCATTCGATCGCCTGCTCGAGGGTCATGATGTGGGGCGGTTCCAGCCGGACCGCTTCATCGGAGCCGGATGCGCGCATGTTCGTAAGCTGCTTGGTTTTGCAGACGTTCACCGTCATGTCGTGCTCGCGAGAGTTCTCACCGACAATCATACCGGAATACACTTTCGTGCCTGGCGCGATGAAGAACTTCGAACGCTCCTGGAGCTTCCACATCCCGTATGCCACGGCATCACCGGGTTCCATGCATACCATGGCTCCCTTCGTGCGATGTGCCATTTCGCCTTTGTATGGTTCATAGCCATGGAAATTATGGTGAAGGATGCCGGTCCCCCTTGTTTGAGTCATGAACTCGGAACGGAAGCCGATGAGACCGCGGGCCGGGACGAAGAACTCCAACCTCGAATTCCCCTGGCTGGTGAGCATGTTCTTCATCTCTCCCTTCCGGCGGCCGATGTTCTCTATCACCACTCCGACGAACTCTTCCGGCACATCGATGATAACGTGTTCAATCGGCTCCGCCAGTACGTCGGCGATCCGCTTGTAAATCACCTCAGGGCGGGAGACCTGGAATTCAAATCCTTCGCGGCGCATCGTCTCGATCAGAATCGCGAGGTGGAGCTCGCCCCGGCCGCTCACCTTAAAGACATCCGGTGAATCGGTGAGTTCGATCCGGAGGCTCACATTCGAGCGGAGTTCCTTGGCGAGGCGTTCGCCGAGATGACGCGTGGTGACGTACTTCCCCTCCAATCCGGCCAAGGGGGAGTTGTTGACAATGAAGTTCATCGAGAGGGTTGGCTCTTCGATGGCAACGAAGTGAAGCGGTGTGGGATCGGCAGCATCGGCGATGGTCTCACCGATATCCACATCCTCCATTCCCGCGATGGCGATAATGTCGCCAGCCGCAGCCTGCTCTGTCTCGATGCGTTTCAATCCGTCAAATGTGTAGATCTTGGTGACCCGTGCATCCTCCACAGTCCGGTCGCGGTGGATGATCTTCATCGGTCCGCCAAGTTTGATGGTGCCACGATGGATCGTTCCGATCCCGAGCCGCCCGAGATAGTCGTTATAGTCAATGGTCGTGACCAACATCTGGAACGGAGATACGGTGTCACCTGGTGGGGGTGGAACGGTCCTCACAATAGCTTCAAACAACGGTTCGAGGTTGGCGCTCTCTTGGTCGAGCTCCCTTTTAGCGATTCCCTGCTTGGCAATACAGTAAATGGTTGGAAAATCCAGTTGCTCATCGTTGGCGCCGAGCGAGAGGAAGAGTTCGAACACGAGATCGAGCACCTCATGCGGACGCGCGTCCTTGCGGTCGATTTTGTTGATAACGACGATGGGTTTCAGATTCAGATCGAGGGACTTCTTGAGGACGAATTTGGTCCCGGGCAACGGACCTTCCGCGGCATCCACAAGGAGAAGCACGCCATCGACCATC
>DASRUE010000012.1:0-7032 GCA_035687895.1 Bacteroidota bacterium
ACGCCCTGGAACTTCGTTTCGCCGCTGAAGCGGTGGAGGGCGATCGTTGCTCCGACATACGGAGTGATCGGAGCAGCAGGAATATTGATGTGGAATTCCGGCCCGGCACTGAGCGTCAGGATGGTCTGCGAGATCTCCACCGTCCCCCGACCTGGTTCCGCGTTGCCGCTGTTGGTC
Source organism: Bacteroidota bacterium (assembly GCA_035687895.1). Lineage (GTDB taxonomy): Bacteria > Bacteroidota > Ignavibacteria > UBA10030 > UBA6906 > JAERML01. The sequence goes on from DASRUE010000012.1 coordinate 178, forward strand.
ACCGACGAAAAACCGACGCCGCCAACAAGGTGCACGCTCCCGAAACCTACGCGTACCTTTCCTGCCATATTGAAGCCGGTCGAGAATCCATAGCGTTGTCCGCCGTAGAAATCGACCGTCGTGCCGCCAAAGTCCGACGTGGGAACCATGATTCCCAGCCCACCCCCAAGCTGCAGTGATTGTCCTTGTGCCGGTTCCATGAACAGCATCAGGCAGGCCAGTGCTCCGCTCAGAGTGTGCATCGTTCTCATCATATACCTCCTTTGTGTCTTGAAATAATATCTTCCACCGTCATTCAAGATAGCAAATCCCGGCTCTGGCCGCAATCATTGGGAGGAGTCTGAACCTTTAGGGGGAATTTCTCATTCATCTGTGTTATATTTGCTCGCGTTACTGTCTCGTGTTCAGTCAGATGGTCATTGCTTCTATCCACCAACCGGATTTCTCATGTCAGCCCTCACTGAATCGACCGCATGGAAAAAACTGCAGAATCACTATACATCAATTGCGCCACTACATATGCGCGACTTATTCAAAGCAGACCCCCAGCGGTTCGAGAGGTTCTCTGTGCGGTGGGGCGAGTTTCTCTTGGACTATTCCAAGAACAGGATCACGGCGGAGACGATGAAGCTTCTCTTTGCGCTTGCCCGACAGGCAGACGTGGAAGGGTGGAGAGAAAAGATGTTTAGCGGTGAGAGAATCAATTTCACGGAGAACCGGGCAGTGCTGCATACAGCGTTGCGCAACCGCTCGAACCGTCCTATCATGGTCGATGGCAGGAACATTATGCCAGATGTGCGCGCTGTGCTTGCTCATATGAAAGCGTTCACCGATACCGTCCGAAGCGGAGAATGGAAGGGGTATGCCGGGAAGGCAATCACTGATGTGGTGAATGTCGGGATCGGAGGGTCCGACCTCGGGCCAGCCATGGTGACCGAAGCGTTGAAGCCTTATGCCAAGCCGGGGCTCAACGTCCATTTTGTCTCGAACGTCGATGGGACGCATATTGTCGAGGTGATGAAGCGAGTCAAACCCGACACCACCTTGTGGATTATCGCCTCCAAGACATTCACAACACAGGAGACTCTCACAAATGCCGAGTCTGCACGACGATGGTTTCTTGCGTCAGCGAAGGACCAAGCGGCGGTGGCGAAGCACTTTGTTGCACTTTCCACGAACGCGAAAGAGGTGGCGAGGTTTGGCATCGACGTGAAGAACATGTTTGAATTCTGGGATTGGGTCGGCGGGCGATATTCGCTCTGGTCTGCAATCGGTCTTTCCATTGCTGTTTCAATTGGGTTCGAGAACTTCGAGGAACTCCTCGCCGGTGCCTTTGCCATGGACGAGCATTTCCGTACAGCCCCTCTGGAAAAGAACATGCCTGTCATTCTTGGACTGCTGGGCGTATGGTACAACAATTTCTTCGGCGCGCAGACACACGCTATCCTCCCCTACGACCAGTACCTGCACTGCTTTCCGGCCTATTTGCAGCAAGGAGACATGGAAAGCAACGGCAAGGCCGTGAATAGAAACGGGACTCCGGTGGACTACTCGACGGGCCCTGTCATCTGGGGGGAGCCCGGGACGAATGGTCAGCACGCATTCTACCAACTCATTCATCAGGGAACCAAGCTGGTACCTGCCGACTTTCTTGCGTCAATTGAGACGCATAACCCTCTTGGTGAACACCATCCTATTCTTCTCTCCAATTTCTTCGCTCAAACGGAAGCGTTAATGAGGGGCAAGACCGCCGAGGAGGCTGGCGCCGAGTTAAAGACCGCGGGCGTAAGCAAGGATGCATTGGAACAACTTCTTCCTCACAAAGTGTTTGAAGGGAACCGTCCCACGAACTCCATCCTCTTCCAGAAGCTCACCCCTCACACACTCGGCTCTCTCATTGCCCTCTACGAGCATAAGATCTTCGTCCAGGGGATCATCTGGCAAATTAACTCGTTCGACCAGTGGGGTGTGGAGCTCGGCAAGCAATTGGCAAAGGCGATCTTGCCGGAATTGAAGAATGATGAACCGGTGACAACCCACGACGCATCAACGAACGGGTTGATTGCATATTACAGAGAGAAGAAAGCTCGGTGAACTGCGTTGGTTCATGATCCGATCACCCCATTGCTTCCCTGTGCCCTCGTTGTGCAGACCCCCACTGCAGCAATGACCAGAGCAATGACGATGCAGCGACGATAAAACATAACCCCTCCTCAGACGAAATAGAAAAGCTGAGAGTTTTCTGGTGGACTCCGGAACAATTGTGCCTCACGTGCGGTTCAACCCGCGAATACACGGGCCACGCTTCTCAGCATACGCTCTCGGGGGGACCGGTCAACTGAAACCATGCAAGCCGCATTAAAAGATCTTCATGAGGAATTTTTCAATTGACACAGGGGCCGGGACACCGTATCTTGAAACCCACACGCGTGGTCCGCATCTCGGCCATTACAAAATCAGACACAACTCACGGAATATATTCACAGAAAGAGGACCAGTCATGAAGACCACAATTGTTGCAACACTGGTGTTTGGTTTGGTCATCCTTATGGGATGCGACAACCGGACGGCAGAGCTCGAAAAGGAGATCGTCAAGATCCAGACACAGAGTTCGACGCTCCAGCAAGACCTTGCAGCCCGGGACAAGTACATCGACGAAGTGATGCAGGCTGTGAATCAGGTCTACAAAGACCTTGAGCAGGCGAAGTCGAAGGAGGCAAAGCTTGTCGAGAAGACGCAGGGGGCCGAAGGGCAGGTGTCCTTTACCAGTGCAGAGATGCGACAATCGGTACTCGACCAGATCACTGCGATCGATTCAAATCTGAAAGAGAATCGGAAGAAACTGTCAAGCTTGCAGAAGAGGCTGAGAGCGTCAGAGGTGAAATATGCGAGCCTTGATGAGATGGTGCAAAACCTGAAATCAACTCTCGAACAGAGAGAACAGTCCATTGCAGTCTTGGAGGCCAAGGTCCAGGGTCTGGAGAGCACGGTTGCCGAGAAGGCCCGTCTCGTTATGGAGAAAGAGACGATCATCGAAGAACAAAAGAACCGTATGAATACGGTCTATTACGTCGTTGGAACGCGTGACGAGTTGGAGGAGAAGGGGATCATCACAGATGAAGGCGGGTTTCTGTGGGGCTTGCTTGGTTCCACCACCATTCTATCGAGCGGCGTCGACAGGGCACAGTTTACACCGTTTGACTGGACAAGGGATGAAACCATCCACATTAATGGCAGTATCGATGAAATAGTCCCAAAGCGAAGCGAGGAGTTCTTTGCGCTTGCTGAAACAGAGGAGAACAAGGCTGATCTGACCATCAAGCGTCCCGATAAGTTCTGGCAGGACCGATATCTGGTAATTGTTGTTGATTGACGGTCTTCTCGTAGAACGTGAAAACCCCCGGCTGGTCCTGACTAGCCGGGTTTTTCTTTGTATCTAGATGTCCTTTCCATGAAAGTTTGGCCCCTCGTCCCACTGTCAGGACGCCCATTGGATAGAAACGAATACCTGCGCACTGGTGGGGGGGTTGCGTCTTCTCTTTCCAGTTATTACCTTAGCACGCGTTCTTTTCCATATAACAGTTTGCCGAAGGTGGGCGGCGACTCATGTTCAACCATCCTATAGGAGGATCCCCTATGTTCAACCTCAAAGAAACCGTTCATCGACGTGGCTTCCTTGGGAGCATTGCTGTAGGAGCTGCCACTCTTGGTCTCGCAAGTCTGCCAACCAGCACAAACTTGCTCGCGAACCCGCCGGGTCCGAAGGAGACGGAATTCGAAGCAGCGCTCAAAAAGATGAAAGGGAGAAGGCATAAACAAGTGTTCGACGCGCCAATGCCGAACGAAGGGTTTTCTGTGGTCTGGTCATGGGCATTCCTGGCAACCAACAATGGGACAGGAACTCCTGACAAAGACCTTGGCGTTGCTGTCGTGTTCCGTCATGATGCAATTCCATTTGCGATGGAAGACAGGTTGTGGACAAAGTATAAGTTTGGTGAGGTATTCAAGATCACCGACAAAGTCACAAAGGCGCCCTCGGTCCGAAACGTAGTTACACACATCAAACCAGAGGATATGCCCCTCCCCGACATGGCTCTCGAACTGGTACAAAAAAGAGGAGTCGTTTTTGGTGTCTGCGATCTGGCGTTGACCGTGTACAGTAAACATATTGCAGGGGAGATGAAGATGGATCCCGATGAGGTCAAGAAGGATTGGGTGTCGGGACTACTTCCTGGTATGGTCATTCTCCCGTCAGGGGTGTGGGCGGTGAACCGCGCACAAGAACACGGCTTCACCTATTGCTTCGCCGGCTGATGCTTCCATTGTTGTCTCTTCATGCGCGGCGGCCTCCGCCGCGCAATCTGCATGATCCGTGTTGAGTAACCGAGAGTACTTTGCCATGGGCGCTCCACGAACGTTCAATGCGTCCCTCATTGTTCTAGCCCTCCTCTTTTCGACAGCATTTCAACGCGATACCGGCTCAACTGCAAACTCTCCGCCTCTTGTGAAGGGAACGGAGACGATGACCAGCGCGTGGGATGTCCCGCTGAACCCGCTGACGGACTCATCACTTGGCACATCGCAGCTCGATGAACTGATCCGACGCGGATTTCGGATCTTCACCAACACAAAGGCTGAAGCCCCGGGACTCTGCGGAAATGCACTCTCGTGCAGCAATTGCCATCTGAATGCAGGGCAGCGCGAGAAGGCGCTCCCTCTTTTTGGTGTTGCAGGCGTGTTCCCGGAGTACAACAAACGCGCAGCAAGATCATTCACTCTCGAGGACAGAATTATCGGTTGTCTCCTGAGAAGTCAAAATGGGTCGGCAATCGCTGATGTCCATGAAAACGATTCTTTGTCACTTACGTGGCTCCGATCCGAAGAAGTTCTTGCCCTCTCTGCGTACATTACGTGGCTGTCGCGAGGAATTCCCGCCGGTGCGCGATTGCCTTGGCGGGGGCAAAACACCATTTCCCATGAGGCGCTTCTCCCGGTCACCAGGTTGGACCTGAAGAAGGGCGAAGCAATGTTTAAGGAGCATTGCACCAATTGTCATGGTGAGGATGGTCAGGGAGTACAGATCGGGGATAAGAAGGCGGGCCCGCTCTGGGGACCGGAGTCATGGAATGACGGCGCCGGCGCGGCGCGTGTGTATACGCTTGCCGGCATGATCCGCTACATGATGCCGTACCTTCACCCCGGAAGCCTGACCGATGAACAGGCACAGCACATTGCTGCGTACATCAATTTCAAACCTCGTCCGAAGTTTCCCCGCAAAAAGAGTGACTATTTGATCGAGCCCATTCCACCAGACGCGGTCTACTACTCTTCTTCGCCTGATGCACGATCTCATGGCAGGTGATCTCCGATTCTCTCCGGACGTTCTTTCCTCCGGGGGTTCCTCAGCCGCATTCGTGATTGAATCTTGACATATTTTCCCTATCTTACAGTAGAACCCCCCGGCAATCCATGGTCACACGGATTGGCGCCACTGAACCACCTTGAGAACACATGGATTCGACCAATACAGCAGCTCAACCGGCACCCTCGCAATTAACCTCTGATGATCTCAGAATCCAACGGCATCCGAGCCTTTCAGAGATTGACGAACTCTGCATCAACACCATCCGCTGTCTCTCCATGGACGCAGTGCAGAAGGCCAAGTCAGGTCATCCCGGAATGCCGATGGGGATGGCGGCTCCGGCATACTGGCTCTGGACAAGGCACCTGAGGCACAATCCGCGTAACCCAAAGTGGGTGAACCGCGACCGCTTCGTGCTGTCGGCCGGTCATGGGTGCATGCTTCTCTATTCTCTTCTTCATCTCATCGGCTACGATCTTTCTCTTGATGAGATCAAGAACTTTCGTCAGTGGGGGAGCAAAACCCCGGGGCATCCGGAATATGGGCACACGCCCGGAGTGGAAGTGACCACCGGTCCGCTCGGCCAGGGGATCTCGAACGCGGTCGGTATCGCGATTGCAGAGAAGTACCTTGAGGCATATTTTAACCGTGACGGATTTCGGATTGTAGACTACAGAGTGTATGTGATTGCTGGCGATGGGTGTCTGCAGGAAGGCGTTTCATCGGAAGCCTCCTCGCTTGCCGGACATCTCGGGCTGAACAACCTTATTGTCATTTACGATGACAACCACATTACCATTGACGGCAACACTGCCCTTTCGTTTGGTGAGGATGTTGCCAGGCGGTACGAAGCATACGGGTGGTTTGTCCAGACCATCGGGGGGGATGGGAACGATGTAGCAGCATTTGAGAAGGCGCTCGTTGCAGCGCAACAAGAGACGAGTCGTCCGTCACTCATCAAGGTAAGAACGCACATTGGCTTCGGGAGTCCCAACAAACAGGACTCGCACGACGCGCACGGTTCGCCGCTCGGCGAAGAGGAGATCGTCCTGACGAAAAAGAGATACGGTTGGGATCCGGACAAAACGTTCTTCATTCCTGAAGCCGCCCTCGCGGTCTTCAGAAGAGAAGTGGAGAAAGGAACGAAACGGGAACAAGAGTGGAACAGTCTGTTCGAGAAATACAAGAACTCGTATCCTGAGTTGGCGAGAGAATTCAAACGCGCCACGGAACGGAAGCTCCCTGACGACTGGGAGAAGATCTGGAGAGAATCTGTGCCGACATTCGATCCAGCGACCCCGCTTGCTACACGAGAAGCGCAGGGAAGGATCCTCGATGCGCTTTTGCCAAACCTCCCGTTGGTGCTCGGTGGCTCGGCCGACTTGACGCCGTCCAACAACACACGGTTCAAAGGGGCAACGGACTTCAGCAGAACGAACCGGGCAGGGCGATATCTTCGTTATGGTGTTCGTGAACACGCAATGGGTGCGATT
>DASRUE010000013.1:0-2723 GCA_035687895.1 Bacteroidota bacterium
GATCGCAAAGCGGTGTGCCTCGTCTCGTACTTGTTGCAGGAGGCGAAGACCGGAAGATGTCTTTGGCATCACCTCGGGCTCACTCTTGCCGGGGAGAAATACTTCTTCCAGCCGTTTAGCCAGACCAATGATGGGTTGTTCCTGGATTCCCAGCTTCTCGAGAATCTCGACCGCGCTCGAAAGCTGCCCCTTCCCCCCATCCACCATAATCAGATCGGGGAACTCGGTCCCTTCTTCGAGTACCCGGGAATATCGTCGCTCCATCACCTCGCGCATGCTGGCAAAATCGTTCGGTCCATCCACCGACTGGATTTTGAACTTCCTGTACTCGCTCTTCTTCGGCTTCCCGTCCACAAACACCACCATCGACGCCACGGAGTCCGTCCCCTGCGTGTTGGAGATGTCGAAACACTCGATCTTACGCGGGAGCTTTGTCAGGCGAAGGTCCCGCTGAAGCGACTTGACGGCGTGTGGTACATAGTCTGCCCGCTTCATCTTTTGAATCTTCAGCTCATCCAGGAGGAATTTCGCATTGCTCACGGAGAGGCGCACCAGTTTCCCTTCCTCTCCTTCTGTCGGCGTGAGGACTGACACCGCCTCCCCCCGTTTCTTCGTCAACCACGATTGCACCGCCTCCGAATCTTCGAGTGGGGCAGAAAGGAAGATTTCTTTCGGGATGTAGCCGGCGTCCAGATAGAACTGCTGCACCAGCGTTCCGATCACTTCGCTTTCGGGTTTCTGGTCCACGCCCGTCATGTAATAATGCTGCCGTCCGATCATCTTTCCGTCCCTGATCTTGAAGATCACCCCGCACGCGTCGTCTCCCTCCCCTGCAAACGCAAGAATGTCACGGTCGGTCGGATCCAGATCGACAGCCTTCTGCCTCTCGCTATACGCCTCGAGACCCTTGATCCTGTCGCGAAGCGTTGCCGCATCCTCAAACTTCATATCGCCTGCCAGCCGTTCCATCTCCTGGCGGAGTGATTGGATCAGGGTCTCGGTCTTCCCTTCCAAAAGAGCAGCTACCTGGTCGATCATGGCGTTGTATTTCGCCTCGCTCACGAGGCCCTCACACGGTCCTTCACACTTCTTGATATGGTAATCCAGGCAGACCTTGATCTTTCGCTTCTTGATCACATCGTCGTCGATGAAGTAATTACAGCTCCGGATCATGAAGATATCGCGGATGGATTTAAGCGCGCCACGCACGTTCTTCACGTCCGTATATGGACCGAAGTAGCGGGAGCCATCCTTGCGGATCTGGCGGGTGACGAACACACGGGGATATGGCTCGTGGGTGACAACTATATACGGATAGCTCTTGTCATCCTTCAAGTTGACGTTGTAGCGTGGCTTCAGCTTCTTGATCATGTTTGCTTCGAGGATCAGGGCCTCAACTTCGGAGTCGGTAACAATGATCTCGAGGTCGGTTGCGCGGGAGAGCATCACGTCGATACGTGGTTCGACGTTGCGGGACTTCTGGAAGTACTGTCGGACCCGGCTGCGCAGGTTCTTGGCCTTCCCGACGTAGAGCACTTTTCCCTCAGCGTCCTTGTGCTGATAGACGCCCGGACCCGTTGGGAGATTCTCCAGCTTCTCCGGCAGGGTGATGTCTTCCTTGGTGATCTTTATGGTGAGTGTCTGGTGTTCCATGGATGAAAGATAAGAAGAAGACAGTAGTCATTGGTTATTGGTCATTTGACGTCGCCTTGCTGACTAATGACCAGTTCACTAATGACTCTTTTCAATTTTTTGGCCGATCTCCACAAGCACTCCGTTCGTCGACTTTGGATGCAGAAAGGCAATCTTGAACCCATCAGCGCCGACACGGGGCTTTTCATCGATCATCTGAAATCCCTCTTTCTTCAGGCGTGCGATCTCGGCGTCGATGTCATCCACTTCAAACGAAAGATGGTGCACACCTTCTCCACGCTTCTCGATGTACTTCGCAATGGTCGAATCGGGATTTGTTGGCTCGAGCAGCTCGATTCCACCTTCACCAATCTTGAAGAACATCGCTTTCACTCTTTGTTCAACCACTTCTTCCGTATGACTTTGACTCATGCCGAAAAGCTTTGAAAATACACGAGAAGAGTTGTCAAGATTCTTTACCGCTATCCCAATATGAGTGAGACGTTTGTACATGGTATCGCCTTGGTGTTTACTTTAGGAGTAACATCTTGTGTGAAAGAACATGTCCATTCGCTTCCAGTCGGTAAACATACATCCCGCTTGCCAAGCCTGCACCATCAAATATTGCCGTGTATGTGCCCGGACCGAGCCTTTGATTCACCAGGGTTGCCACATCCCGGCCGAGCACATCGTACACCTTCAGCGTCACATACGACCCCACCCTTCCCCTCCCCTCGGCAATGTTCGTGCTTTGTGAGGGGAGGGTAAAAACAATCGTGGTTGTTGGGTTGAATGGATTGGGATAATTCTGCCTGAGTCCAATCGCCAAAGGCTGCTCCGTCTCTCTAACATACACGGGCCAGGGAAACATCTTCTTCAGGATCCAATTGTCCGGATCAAACTCTACGTGTTGCAAAGGACGAGAAAGGGGAATGCGGAATGTTTGCAGTCTCAGGCTATCAAGCACAACCACTGTTGTGTCAGTTGAATCAGCATAATTGATCCTGAGACGGATGGGCATTTTGTATGTCGGCCAGGAAGGTGTTTGGAATTGACCGATCTCCACCTCGACGGTATCGTTTGCCCATTGG
>DASRUE010000014.1:0-8311 GCA_035687895.1 Bacteroidota bacterium
CACTGGGCACACAGTCGCGGGATGTTCGTAGCAAACGTCGGCGACACGGGTTCGAGTTTCCCTTTCACAGCATGCGTCCCGTGACATTCCTTGCACGTCGGTCCATTGGGATCGTTCTTCGCAACAAGCTTACCATGCATACTCACCTGGTACTGCTGACCGATCTCGGCATGGCATGAAGCGCAATCGACCTTTTGGGTGATTGTCTCGCATGGACGAACATGCGAAGCATTGACTTCTGAATGGCATTGACTGCACGCGGTTTTTGAGTGACGTGAGTGGCTGAGATCATCAGCGCGAACAACGAGAGATCGCCCATCTTTCAACGCGTGGATATCCTTGTTTTCATGGCAGCGCATGCAATCTTTGTCCGCCATGCCTTGCGTGTAGAACACCTTCCTGACTTTGTGCGGCTGGTGGCAGTCGACACACGCAGGCAACATGTTCGCTTCTTTCTCCCACAACTCCCCTTTGATCACTTTGCGATGAACAATCTCGATCTGTGCATGGCATTTCGTGCACGTTGCGGCAATATTCTTCCGCGCAATAGATGATGCAGGATCGGTATGAGGAAGGATCGAATGAGGAGTATGGCATGTAGCGCAATTCGGCGCCACAATGAGACCCTTCTTTAGCAACCCTTCGCCGTGGATGCTCTCGGAGAAGTTCTCAAGAATATGATCTTGATGGATGACACCTCGTCTCGCTACGGCCGCGCCTTCCTGGTGACACTTTCCGCAGAGGAAGGGGACCTTGAGAGCAGAAACGGGCGAGCGCGCATCAGTCGCTGGTAAAATATCGTGGTTGCCGTGGCAGTCTTTGCAGTGCGGAGCCAGCGGGTCGCCTGTTGCGATGGCCTTCCCGTGCAGTGACTTCGCGTGTAGTTCCTGCTCTTTGCTGTGGCACGTACCGCAATCTACCGGAGCCAGGTCTTCATCGTGTGGAAACTCCTTGCCGGCAAGGTCGGCGTGGCAGGCAACGCATGGCAGGGATGAGTGTATTGAGCCCGAGAATCTCTTTTCGTTGACATACACAGAGATTGTTCGCCCGTTGCGTTTTCCGGTCGCAGTCTTATCGCTGTGACATGCAAGGCAGTCACTGTTGTCTTGCGCGAATACTGGTCCCGTCATTGCAAGCGCTGCTGCGAAAAAAAGAGCTGCTACTGTCATTCGTCGTTCGGTGGTCATTCTACAGCCAATCCAATATTGTCATCTGTCCCTGGCCAGCGCTTTTGTCGATTGCATCTCATCCGACGATTTTTCAGCTTCCCTCTCCGCACGCTCTTGCTGCTGCAACTGTTCAAGCTCCAGTGGATGTTCTTCCAACATCTCTTCCTCTGTCAACGTCCCTTTCCAGAACGCGAGATTCAAGGGATACGTTTCGGGATTAAAGATGACAAAATAGAAATGCCAGACGATAATTGCCAGCGTTGCCAGCCACGCTTCGTAGTAGTGGATCGTACGGGCAATATCCCAGCCGAGCTTCGTCAGAAGACCGATGAACGTATTGTCGAACCAGAGGATGAATCCCGTCGCGGCCATCACGATCGTTCCCCAGATCAGCGCCCAGTACTCGGCCTTCTCGACATAACTGAAGCGACCAAACTTCGGTTTCATGGGCGAGAGGCCTGCGTTGTATTTCAGTACTCCAATCACATCTGTGAGATCGAATCGATCTGGCAGCATATCGCGAAGCAGTTGCTTTCCTCTCGGCACAGCAAAAATGTACCATAGGTGGTACAGGCTTGCCACAACCATCACGACCCCTGCAATGCGGTGGAGAATTCCTCGAAGCTCAAACATCACCGGACTGATGTCACGAATTGGCACCACCCACCAGGCATCTGGAAATTTTAGAGCAAAGCCTGTCAGCACGAGCGTAGTGAAGCTCACCAGCAGCAGGCCGTGCTGGATCCGTTCACTCAACGACATGCGCAGATAGAGTCGTGGTCCCACAACGTGAGGCTTGATGAGACCACGGCGCTGCATGAGCTTCCTCTTTGACTTCTTGATGAAGTCGAGGATGTTATGGAGAAACATCCCGCCGATTGTGAGAATAATGAGAAGAATGTAGCCGGTCGATACATAGTATAGAATCGCGTCTTGCCCGGACGTTGCAATCACGTGAACCGAGCCCTTTGCAAAATTCTCATTGGCGCCCGGATGGCAGGTCCCACATGTACTCGCAAGATTCGCTGGGTGGATTCTCGATGTGGAATCAGTTGAGGGTTTAATGTCATGGACCCCGTGGCAACTTGCGCAATTCGCCACCTCGACAGAGCCCGCCTCTCCTGCGAGACCATGATAACTGTCTGAAAAACTCTGGAAGCGATCACTGGCAAGCCCGTATTTCTCCGACAGCTTGACAGAGGCATGGCACGGGGAGCACACTTTCGCAGAAACATTCCCTGCAGCAACGGGTGATCTCACATCTTTGTGTGAAAGAATATTATGCTCGCCATGACAATCGGTGCAGGTGGCGGATGCGTTGACGCCCGCATCGACCGCCTTGCCGTGAATACTATACTTGTATTGCTCTTCCACGTCACCATGACATTTGCCACATGTTGCTGCAATATTCTTCTTTGCCACCTTCGAGGCCGGATCAGACCCTTTGCGCATCTCATGGCTTCCATGGCAATCAGAGCATGTCGCTGCCAGTTCATTCCCTCCTTTCAGTGACTGGCCGTGAACGCTATTCTCATAACTCGAGACAAACCCCGCTGATGGGCCAACTTTCGCACGAACCTCCGGGTTATCTAGATGACAACTCAGACACATCGTTGCTTCATGGATCCTGCTTGTCGGCGCATCCGCGTTGACGGACGATCTTACATTATGAGCAGTATGGCAATCCACACATCCGGGAGCTCCTTTGGTTCCAGCCGCAAGTGCCTTGCCGTGGTCGGAGGCCATGTACTTCGTCTCGACGCTGGAATGACACGATGAGCAAAGCTTCGCCGCAAGCTCCTTCCGCTCTTGAGGCTTCTTGTCAGTGAACTTCTGGATCGCATGCGTCGAATGGCAGTCTGCACATTGCGCTTTTAGGCTGGCGGCTTCTTTCCCATGTGCGCTCTTCACGTAACCGGCAAACTGCCCGGCATCGTGGCAGGCAAAGCAATCGACCGGTTTGATTCTCCTCGCATGAGGTAACGCATCGGGCTGGAACCCCTCATGACATGCAACGCACTCGAGCTCTCCATGCGCCGAGCTGGCGAATCCTTTTTCCTCCACGAAGAGAGAAACGACCTTGCCTCTCTTCTGCATCGTGAGGGAATTGTCAGCGTGGCATGCGGTGCATTCCTCCTTGGTCTGTGCAAAGCCCGACGATCCCCGCATCATGATGACAAAAGCCACTAACACGGAAGATGCACTTCGGTACATTCTGGCGGTCGAATTCAGCGTTGAGTTTTTCATCACAAAGGTGATTGACGAAAAAGTGTATAAACTCCAGCTGAGAGGGGTCAATCCGTATGCCAACGAGAACTACAGCTAATTGTAGATAATTGCCACAGCTGCGGCACAGTCAGCCCATTGTCTTCCCACTTCTGGGATGCTCACTTGCAGTTATTTGCACAGTTGGGAATATGAAGGTTCTGGAGGTGCGCAATCTGCACATTTCCGAAGCAGATGCAAAGCCCGGGGAGATTCAGGTGAGGAGTTCGTCAATCCGTTGGGAAAACGGGGCAAGATCGAACGGCTTGTAGAAAACCGAATCGACGTGGTTACGAATGGACATATCGAGCTGGACATCCTTCGCGCTGTAAACATACAACATGATAATCGGAAGGCACTTGTTTTGCTCCTTCAGGGAGTCGATCCGCTCGATTACCTTCTCGGAAGGGACCGCATCAACTATCACCAGATCGGCCGCATACTGCTGAACAAAGGATCCGAGCGTCCCTGGATTGGTCGTCGTAATGACGTTGTACCGATCCTGGAAAAGCAGCGACAGACTGAAACAAAAGTTCAGGTCAGGGCTGTAGATGAGAATTGTCTTCTTGTTCTCATCGACCTCGGCCATTGTTTCCTGGGTCCTTCCCGGTGTATTTAGTTCCTGTTCAAGCGTCATAGTGCTTTGCCATCCTCGCCGCTGCGTCAGGTTCGAAGCCTGGCCGCCTGTGAGGGATACATCAACGTAAGTGCAACTCGCTCTCGATATCGGCCTTTTCTATGATCACCTCACGAAAAGGGTGAGGCTTCACGGTAAGGACCGGAACACTGGACAGGCGTACTACTCTCTCGGCAACGCTCCCCATCACGATGTGGCGCAGACCCGTGCGTCCATGTGTCGCAAGGACGATCAGATCAATCCCCTGCTCCTCCGCAAAGCGCTTGATCTCCTCTGCAGGAGCCCCGGCCACGACCACGGGGACGATCTTCAAATCGTTACTGATTCGTTTTGCAACAAATCCCTCCAGCTCTCTTCTCCCCTGCTCCACCACTTGCTGCATGTGTGTAGTGCCATTCACTTCCAGTCCAGGGATGACCAGGATGGGGGCCGCGGGATCAACGACATGCAACAGGTAGAGCTTCGATGAGTAGAGCAATCCGAACGACGCCGCATACTCCACCGCTGCCAGCGAGTAATCCGATAAATCCGTGGTGATGAGTATCTTCCTGAGGTAGATCATCGGTGCTTTCCTCCGACCTGGTGGACTGGCACTACGTCACGATTTCGCAGGAACATTTTTCAAGTAATGTGCCAAACGAAATGAAAAAAACCCGCGCAGGAGGGCGGCAAAATGGAGGGAAACACGTCAATAGGCGAGAAAGTCTACACCCGGTGTTCCAATTAGTGGGAAAAGATCAACGGAAATTCCCACTGCTGCAAAGCGGAAGTGTGGTGATGCCGTGGGGGAAGCTACGATTGCTGGGCAATGTTGAGTTCTTCAATCTTTCGGTAGAGGGACGAGAGGCTGATCTTCAACGCCTTCGCGGTGATCTCCTTATTGAAATCATTCATGCGGAGAACATGGCTGATATACTGTCGCTCGAAGTCATCCACCGCCTCCTTCATCGAGCGGTGAGAATCGAATGCATACACCGAATCCTGATGTTGGGCGAAGAGTGCAGGGAGATCCTGCTTCGCAATCAGGTCTCCTTCCGCAAAGATGACGGCCCGCTCGATCACGTTTTGCAGCTCGCGGATCTCTCCCTTCCAGGGGTGGGAGAGAAGACTCTTCATCACCTCATTATCCACACCACGAACGTTCTTGTGCATCTCCCGCGCGTATTTTGCAACGAAGTGCTGCACAAGCAACGGTAGATCGTCGCCACGTTCTGCAAGCGAGGGAAGCGCAATTTCCACAACATTCAGGCGATAGTAGAGGTCTTCGCGGTACTTTCCAGCCTCCACCTCCTTGGAAAGGTTTCTGTTGGTTGTGGCAATGATGCGGACCTCGACACGAAGCGAATTCGATGTCCCAACGGGAATGATCTCCTTGAGCTCGATGGCACGGAGGAGTTTCACCTGAAGATGGAGCGGGATCTCACTTACTTCATCAAGTAGGATGGTTCCCCCTTCCGCCGCCCGGAAAAAACCCTCCTTGTCGATGGTTGCTCCGGTAAACGAGCCGCGCTTATGGCCGAAGAGCTCGCTTTCGAAGAGGTTCTCCACGATTGCCCCGCAGTTTACAGCGATGAAGGGCTTGGTGCTTCGCCGGCTGTTGAAGTGGATCGCCCGCGCGACAAGTTCCTTGCCCGTCCCGCTCTTGCCGCTGATGAGGATCGTCCCGTCCGTACCGGCCACCTTCTTGATCGTGTCGAAGACCTTCTGCATGGCAGTACTCTTCCCGACGATGTTCTCGAAATCGTACTGTCGCTGCAACTCGGTACGGAGGAGTTTGTTCTCAATGGCGAGGTGGCGGTCGGCGAGCAGCCGACGGACCTTGACCAGAAGTTCGTCGAACTCAACCGGCTTGAGAACGTAATCCACCGCGCCTTTGCGCAGGGCCGCAATGGCGGTATCGATGGAGCCGTACGCAGTAACGATTACAACAAGAGTCTCCGGACTGACTTGTGTGATATGTTCAAGCAGCTCGATTCCCTTCATCTCCGGCATCTCGAGGTCGGTCAACACGAGGTCGTAGTATCCGGACCGGATCATTTCAAGCGCGATCTTTCCGTTTGGCGCCTCGGCAACCTGGAAGCCCTCTTTCTGAAGAATGAACGAAAGCGATTCCCGGATGATCTCTTCATCGTCTACAATGAGCACGGAGTCCGCCATATCAATAGTCCTTTGTGTATAAAGGAAGCAGCACACAGAATGTTGTTCCGCGTCCGGCAATGCTCTGGACGGTAATGTCGCCGCGAAAACTTTTGACGATGCCGTAACTCACCCACAACCCGAGTCCGGTCCCCTGCCCCACACCCTTCGTCGTAAAGAACGGCTCAAAGATCTTTGCCATGTTCTCTTCATCGATTCCGTGCCCGTTGTCGGTGATGCTGATGCGCACAGTCTGGTCGTCGCGTTCGATTGTCACATCAATGGTGCCCGGCTTACCTTCCATGGCGTCCACGGCGTTCAGAAAGATGTTAATAAAGACCTGCGCGATCTGATCGGCGACAAGGGAAAGAAGTGGGATCTGCTGCTTCACGTTGATGGTAAACGTGACGTCCTTTGCTTTCTTCCCCATCTTTACGATCTCCATCGCTTCGGTCACTTCCTGGACTATGTTCGTCGGTTGGACTTGATAATTGGATGGACGCGAAAAGTCCACGAGATCGCGGATGATCTTGGTTATGCGTTGGACTTGCGATTGGACCAGGCCGAGCTTCTCGCGGGCATTTGTGTCCGTCATGGTCCGGAGTAGCACCTGCACAATGGATGAGATGGATGCCAGGGGATTCCCCACCTCGTGTCCGATTCCTGCTGCGAGGGTACCAATGCTCTCCATCTTCTGTGAGTGCATGAGCTGTTGTTCCAGATGTTTCTGCTCAGTAATATCCCGGTGGGCGCCCAGGAAACCCACCACTATTCCTTCCGTGTCGATAATGGGGGAGATGAGAATCTGTGTGTAGAGCGACGTCCCATTCTTCCGCCGGTTCTCTACCTCGCCATTCCATACCTTCCCGGCATTGATCGTGGACCATACCTTGCCCCAGAACTCCTTGGAGTATTTTCCGCTCGAAATGATGCTGGGGTTTGCCCCGATGAGTTCCTCCCTGTTGTATCCGCTTGCCCGCTCGAAGGCTGGGTTCACGTAGATCATTCTTCCCCGTGCGTCGGTGATCTGAATCGGATTGACGGTGTAATGCACCACGTTGGAGAACCTGAGGAGATCGAGTTCCTTTTTCTTTGCCTCGGACACATCCCGCGCGATCACATAGAGGAACGACTGGTCCGGTCCGGTAATTTTCCGGATAAACAACAGAGCGTCAATCACGCTCCCATCCTCCGTCTTGAACTGCACCTCAGCCTCGGGGGCACTTTCCATGGTCCGGAGAACTGTCAGCAATGGACGGGGGGAATCATCCGAAAGAAGAGATTGGAACAGCAACCCCGGGGGAGGCACCTCCGGCAATCCGAGCAGTTCGCGGGCCCGCCGGTTGTATGACAATACTTCACGGTCACTCGACACGACAAAACACATGTCGGGAATAATGTCAATGAAGATGTTGGCGATATGTGCCTGGATACCCATGCGGTGCGCATCCAACATACCGATTTGGGGGGGGATTTTCAAGGCGGAATGCGATGCACGAAGGGTGGTTTCAACCGCGAGGGAGCTGAGATAGATCGAGGCCCCACGCAACAGGGGTCAGGATCTGTTGGTGAGGCCTCTGCTCCTGCCCGGAACGGGATCCGGGAGAAAACTCAGGAATTTTTTGTCAACACAAAGGGCCGCAAGTACAGACTTAAGTTTGGCATTCCTCCTTCGACCTTGGTGCTACTCACCTTTACCAATTGTTACCATTACGATCTACCACAAAGGCACGCCTGCGTGCAGGAAGGCCGCCCTCCGGCCTGCCCGCCTCTGAGAAATTCTCGGAGGCAGGCGGGCGTGCCGGCACGAAGGCACAAGAGGTTGGTGGTAAAGGCTTGGAGCTTCTGAGGAATGGAACATTGATGACACGGATGAATCTGATTCACACCGATGCTCGAATTTCAATCTGTGGAAATCCCCTTTTTCAGTGCTGTCAGTGTTCGCTTTTTGGAGTCAGTATTGAGTGAATTCTCAGGAGAATTTCATATATTGGATCCGTCACCGTTCTCGAACAATCAGGGGAGACATCCATGCACAGGGAAACCTCGGCAGCCATTGGCCGAATAGCGGGAGGAAAAGAAGTTGCTTCAAACGGTCGGGCCT
>DASRUE010000015.1:0-7009 GCA_035687895.1 Bacteroidota bacterium
CCTCTTCCGCCACAACATTATCGCACGAAACGACGTGGCGCTGCAGATGTTCCAGAATTCCGTCCAGAACACCTTCACCGAGAATAACTTCATCGACAACCTGAGCCCGCTTTTGTTGGTCGGCAAACACACCGGGACACGCTGGAGCTCCAACGGCCGTGGAAATTACTGGAGCGCTTATAAGGGGTACGATGTTGACGGCGACGGCATGGGCGACGTCCCGATGAAGATTCAGAATACATTTCAATATCTCGAAGGGCGGAACGCAAACCTGAGGCTTTATCTCTACAGTCCTGCATCGCAGGCGCTTGCCGCGGCAGCCGAGGCGTTTCCTCTTATGGCAATCAACAGCGAGATGGATGATCTACCACTCATGACGCCCGTTCTTCTGACTTCACTACCGGCAGTTGTGACCCTCACGCAATCTGCCGCTCCGCGCACAGCGGCAATCTCCTGGATCACCCTCCCTCTGGCAGGAGCGCTCCTCCTCGGGTTCATATATCATTCCATTAGACGACGAGGTCTCCGATGATCCACGTTGATCACCTGACAAAGCGATACAACCGCTTCACTGCCGTGGAGGATGTCTCCTTTACCGTCAAGGAAGGTGAAGTGTTCGCCCTGCTGGGGCCCAACGGGAGCGGAAAAACCACAACGATGAAATGCATCGTCGGCCTCAACGTCCCGACATCCGGAGGGGTACGTGTCCGTGGACTGGATGTGCAGCGATACCAGAAGGAAACCAGGGAGTTTCTCAGCTACCTCCCACAGCGGGTTGTGTTTCCCGAAAACCTCTCTGCACGTGAGGTAATGCACTTCTATTGTCGCTTGCGGCGGCTTCCTCCAATGCGAGCTGAAGAGGCACTTGTGCGTGCACGATTGAACGGAGATGGTGACAGACTCGTAAGTGAATTCTCCGGCGGTATGGTGCAGCGTCTTGGCCTTGCGGTCATCTCGCTCCCTGATGCCCCCATCTTGCTGCTTGATGAACCAACGGCGAATCTTGATCCGCAGGGCGTGAAACGGTTCCGGGAGTTCGTGCTTCATCAAAAGGAGAACGGAAAGACGATCATCTTCTCCACCCATCTGTTGGCAGAAGCGGAACAACTCGCCGACCGCGTTGGCATTTTCGTGGGTGGCAGTCTGGTCGCGCAAGAATCCATTGAGAACCTTCAGCGCACATATCTTGCGACCAATACTATTGAAGACATGTACCTTCACTACGTAGGAGCAAATGACCATGACAACAACGGGTAGCCTGACTCTTTCCTCACTCTTGATCCTGACACTTGCGGGATGCGCTTCGTCAGGTCTGAGGCCGGTGGACATCTTCCCCGAAGACATGTGCGCGAATTGCCGCATGGCCATTTCGGATGAACGGTTTGCGTCGGAGATCATCACCCGCGAAGAGGAGGCATTCAAGTTCGATGACCTTGGATGCATGTTGAAGTTCAGGGTGAAGCGGAACGACATTCAGATTGCCGCCACATTCCTGAAAGACTATGACACCCGGGAGTGGATACCATATGAACGCGCGACCATTATTGAAACCGACCTCGACACGCCAATGGCGTCGGGAAAGGTAGCCTTCGCAGAAGCCAAACGCGCACAGGCAATAGCTGCCGAGCATCCGGTCTCAGCCTCGGGCAGGACATGTTGTGCAGGCGACAAAGAATAGAATGCATGATGATTGAAAGAGGACGACTATGGACCTGACAACGATTTACCACATTGCGCGCGCTGAACTCGTCATTACCATCCGGAATCGATGGACGGTTATCTTCGCCCTCGTTTTTGGTGGACTTGTCGTCAGCATTGCCTACTTCGGGATTATAGCCGAAGGGTTTTCAGGATTGCAGAGTTTCACCCGCACCTCTGCCAGCTTGTTGAATCTCGTCCTCTACGTCGTACCACTGGTCTCGCTGACCATGGGGACCCTCAGTTTTACAGGAGACAAGGGGGCAGCCGAGCTCCTCTTTTCCCAGCCCCTCACGCGCTCTGAAGTCATCCTGGGGAAACTGCTGGGACTCTTCTTCTCTATTTCCCTCTCAACGCTCATCGGGTTCACTCTTGCGGGTGGAATCATCATGGTGGGGAACGGCCCGGAGGGTGTCGTACCGTATGCGCTGTTTGTCCTCCTCTCTCTCGCCCTTTCCCTCGTGTTCCTTGGCATTGCCGTCTTGGTAGCAACCGTGAACCGGCGAAAATCTCGCGCCTTTGGTGTTGCTCTCTTTCTCTGGTTTTTCTTCGTCCTCTTTTATGATTTGATAGCCCTGGGTGGAACCTTATTCTTCAGAGGCTCATCGGCCAACGTGTTTCTTTTCGTATCGCTGTTCGGGAATCCCGTGGATATGGTCCGTGTGGCGACGTTGATTCTCCTGGATAATATTACTATCTTTGGGGCGGCGGGTGCGGTCATGCTCAGGTTCCTCGGGGGGCAGACATCGAGTGTCGCCCTGTTGGTCGTCGGTCTGGCGGTATGGGCAACTTTACCTGTTATTGTCGCCAACCGTCTGATGCGACGCCAAGATCTGTAGTGAGTCCCAATCCCGACGGCAACTCGTCGAACCGCCCGCGTTCAAGAACTTGATTCACCAGTTGGAGGTCCCATGGCGAAAAACTACGTGTCAAACAAGGATGAGTCGGCGCGGCTTTTCCAGAGCGATTTTCTGGAGTTGTTCACTCATGTCCACCCCACCATTCCTCTCATGGTGTACGTCCCTGTGATTTCCTATTTCATGTACCGCGCGTGGGGCGTGCTGAACGGCGGAGAGATTGTGCTGGCATTCCTCGGTGGCCTTCTTGTCTGGACCCTGACCGAGTATCTGTTGCACCGGTTTGTCTTTCACTATGAACCCACGACCAATTGGGGAAAGCAACTTCACTTCCTGATGCACGGCGTGCATCACGACTATCCCAACGATTCGCTTCGACTGGTTATGCCCCCTGTCGTGAGCCTACCTCTGGCCCTGTTGTTTTACGGGCTCTTCAAGGTTCTGCTGGGCGACATGC
This sequence comes from Bacteroidota bacterium, assembly GCA_035687895.1. Classification (GTDB taxonomy): domain Bacteria; phylum Bacteroidota; class Ignavibacteria; order UBA10030; family UBA6906; genus JAERML01. The sequence goes on from DASRUE010000015.1 coordinate 3,013, forward strand.
TGATCTGGTCATTCTTTCCGGGTTTTTTGTTGGGGTATCTCTGGTATGACATGCTGCATTATGCAACGCATCATTTCGCAATGAAGAATCAGGTGGCGTTGTGGGTGAAGCAGCATCACATGCGCCACCACTACCAGACCGATGACTTCAATTATGGCGTCAGCTCCCCTTTGTGGGATTTTGTGTTCGGAACCTACCAATCCAAGAAACAGACCGTCGCCGAGTCCTGATCCCGCGGTGTGTTCGATGCGAAGATGATGAAAGCAGTAGGTCGAATTTCTATCGCCATCTTCGCATCGGTCATAAGTATTGCCATCATTGTCGTCATCGTTCGTTCAAACGATGACCAGGAAAATCGGCACTACGAACGTAGCGAAACCCTTCTCTCTGTTGCCAACCTCTCCGAAACACCCCTGACGCTTTTCAAGGCGGGAAACACGCTGCGCGACACTATCTGCCTCGGCTCCATCGAAGACACATTTCTCTGGCTCTCCCCGGGTAACTACTTCATAGGTGCTGAGAGGGTGGGGCTTTTCTATCCCATCTCATTGACCGGATACAGAAACGGCCCTGACGACGATGGTGTGTTTGCGGTAACGGTCAGAACAACTCCGCGGGAGAAACCCCCCCGCCTTCTTCCCAGCAGTCCCGATTTCTGCTTTGTTCCCAGCGGACATTTTCTAATGGGTGATCGGCTGAACCCGCGCGAGCCGCACTACATATGGCTGACGGGGTACTTCATTGCATCGTTTGAAGTGAGCAACGCCGAGTACAATGAATTCTTCCATGCGGCGGATGGATTCGAGAACGACGAACATTGGACAGAGAATGGGCGGCAATGGAAAACGTCCGGCAGATCGCAGGCCTCCTCACTTCTCACGAACCGGAATGCCGACTCACTTCGTTTCGGCCAGCCGGATCATCCTGTAACATGGGTGAACTGGTATGAAGCGACGGCATATTGCGCATGGCTGACGGCGAGAATCGGAGGAGGAAAGTGGTTGTTCACTCTCCCCACTGAAGCAGAATGGGAGAAGGCTGCTCGAGGTCCCGATGATTTCGATTACGCGCTCGGGAGAACGATCAGTGACAATGAAGTCGGTCTCTACAACTGGAAGAAAAACCCCTCCGCCCCCGTTACCGTGGTAGGAACGAACATTACCCCATCCCTCTTCGCACCCAACCGTTACGGGCTCTATCACTTGACAGGAAACGTGATCGAATGGACCACGTCCATCAACCTTCCGTTCAACCGTGATCATCCCTACCAGGATGATGAGCGAAACCACAAGGACACGCCGGGTCTCCACGTTGTCCGGGGTGGATCGTGGTACAGTGCGAGCATTGCAAACCTCTCTAACGCTTACAGAGATGCATTTCAGCCCGAGCACTCCAGCCAGGAAACAGGCTTCAGAATCGTTGCGCGCCACCTTCCCTGACGTTCCTCTGGTCATCTCGCTTCGTATGTCAACCGAAGGGTCTCTCGAGTTGTCCAATCCCATGAAGTCACATACATCGAGTCTGCGCATGACCACCGCTGCTGACGAGCAGCAACTCATTCTTGACGCGAAGGCGGGAAGCCATGACGCGTTCCGGCAGCTTGTGCAACGATATATGAAACAGACATATAACGTTGCATACGGTTTTGTGCGAAGCCATCAGAGTGCGGAGGATATTGCGCAGGAGGCGTTCGTGCGAGTCCATGCTTCGCTCCCCGGCTTTCGCGGCAACGCGCAGTTCGGCACGTGGCTTTATCGGATCACCATGAACCTCGCGCTCAATCATGTGAAGTCCCGGAATCGAAAGGGGGAACAGTTCGTTGAAGACACAGCGGCAGTACACTTGCCCGTACAGGATCACCGGGAGGCCTATAACGCAGACCGGCGTTTCCACATCGAGCGTGCATTGCACGAGCTTCCAACCTTGCAGCGCGCCGTGGTGATTCTCAGGCATATGGAAGGCCTCTCCACGCGCCAAGTCAGCCAGATCCTTCGCTGCTCGGAAGGAACGGTGAAGACCCATTTGTTCAGAGGATTGATGAAGATGAAGAGGAAGTTGGAATTTCTGCGGGAGGAGGCGTGACGATGAGGCATTCGAGAGCAAGGCGCTTGCTGTACGAATACCTGAGCAACGAATTGTCTGCGGCAGACCGGGTATCGGTGGAGCAACATTGTGCTTCGTGTGAGAGGTGCGCTTCCCAACTGGAGACAATGCGGGAAAACCTCCGCGTTTTTTCACGGCCACAGATTTCCGCTGCCGACGTACAGCCCGAGGAATTCTGGAATGCATTTGTGCGCAAGGTGGAGGCCTCCACCGCTGCCCGCCCACGAAGCACACGCAATCCCTGGACCGGGCTGCTCGATGAAATCGAGCGCACCATCCAGCTCCAGTGGCGCACTATTGCGGGCTTTGCAAGCGCACTCACACTCCTCGCCGTTGTTTTTGCTGTCTGGAAACTGTCACCCCCCGCGCCGCCGCCCGATCATGCGGGTGAGATGACCGTGAGTCCTGACAATACCATCCTCGCGAACACTCGCGTGAATCAGTACTTCCGCAAATCAAAGAACCTCTTCGTCGGTCTTACTAATATGAAGACGTTCGAGGGACAACCGATTGACCTGACCGCAGAGCGGCACGCCTCCCGTGAGCTGATCCAGGAAGCGCGGTACCTCAAGCAACAACCACTGGACACACGATCCTCTGAACTCATCGAACAACTCGAGCGGATCCTGATCGAGCTGGCAAACATGGAGCAACAGACCGATTTCCCCGATGTGGAGATGATTCGTTCCGGCATCCACCAGAAAAATCTCCTGTTCAAAATCAGGATGGCGCAGGCGCTGTACGATCCGTCAAAGAATAAACAACCCTCTACCACGTATGAGAGGACAGCACGATGACGACGAGCCGTTCAGTTCTCGGTTTTCTCGGTCTCACTTTTCTTGGAACAGTGGCCATAGCCCAAGGGCCCCCTCCGCCGCCACGAGGAGCGGCAGCGACTACCCCAGCACCCGCGAGCAAGGTGATCGTCTCTCATTCAGGAGTGAGTGCCCCTACAATCATTGCAACACTTCCCTTGTTTGCCGCCCGCACGATGGAGCCCCCCGACAATCAGGACGATCCCGGTTACGTATTGTATAAGGAGGGATATAACCTGATCCTCGAAGAGCAGTGGAATGAAGCGCGCAAAAAGTTCGGCGTTGTCATCTCCAAACATCCAAAGAGTGAATATGTGGACGACGCGCAGTACTGGTCGGCGTACGCGCTTATGCAGACCGACAGGAAGAAAGCCATTGAAGCCTACAAGAAATTCATCGAAGGTTACCCGAAGAGCAGCTACTACGACGATGCCGTGGCGGACCTTGGCCAACTGAAGGCAGGCGTCTTCGTTATGACACCGGGAGCACCAAACGTGAAGGTAACGCCGTTGCCACATGGCGAGGGGTTTGAATATGAGTTCGGTCCGAACTCCCGACAGTTCGAGCGCCAGATGCTGAGGATGGAGCGTCAGATGAGTCGCATGCGGATCACGTCACCCCACCTCACTGCGTTCGCTCCTCGCACAGAAAGGGAGAAGATCGACAAAGAAACACGCCTGAAGATGGAAGCACTCTACGCTATCGGCGACGGCAAGGAGAATGAGAAGGCATTCCAGACTCTGAAAGAAGTCGCAGTGAATCCAAAACAACCGAACCCGCTCCGCGAGGCTGCAATGGACGCAATTGCGCAGTACGAGAAGTACGACGTCCTCCCGGTGTTGGTGGAGATAGCAAAGAATGACACTAATCAGTCCATTCAAAGTTATGCCATCGACTATATTGGCGAACACGGAAAAGACAAGAACAAAACAGTCGAGACCCTTGTCGACCTCTTCTATACCCTCCCAAAAAGTCGCAAAGAACAGACCCAAACCATCTTCTATGCGGTCGCAGAGGTTGGGAACGACCGGGCAGTTGATTTCCTCACGAAGGTGGCCCTTTCTCACGACGATTATGAC
>DASRUE010000016.1:0-12471 GCA_035687895.1 Bacteroidota bacterium
AAGGTTACCCAAAAGGAGGTCTAAAGTCAAGCCCGATGGGATGGGGCTCCCCTACCTTGCATCCAATGCAGGGAATGAAATCAGCCGTTGAGCCGGAGTTTGTTGTCGATCAGGAAGATTGCAGAAGAATTCACCAGGTGCCTCAACCTGTCACCACGACGACTTGAACCAGCTTGCATCGGCGAAGTACGGTCGGGTGAGCTCTTCCAACTTCTTCATCTCACTCTCGGCGTAGGGCGTGAAGTCTGTGGCGATTCTTACATTCTCTTCCAGCTCTTTCACTGTCGAGATACCGACGATGATGGTGCTGACCGGGAGAGTCAGGACATACCGCATGGCCTGTTCCATTGTAGTGAGCCCGCCTTCCCGGAAGATTCGTCCCCGCGCCGGCACTTTCATCCCGATCACGGCCATCTTCTTCTCCACCGCGACCGGCAGGAGGTTCTCGATGAACGATGCTTTATGTCTGTCTGCCGCATTGAGCGCCATCAGAATCGAGTCGAACGGATGTCGCTCGATTGCAGTCCGGAGGATGAACGGATCCCTGTGCCCCGTGATGCCGAGGAAGCGGACCATTTTTTGCTCTTGCGCTTTCTGCAAAGCTTTGAGGGTTCCGTCCTTCGCGAAGATCTTCTCCAGATCGCTTTCTGTTCTCACGTTGTGTATCTGCCACAGGTCGAGATGGTCGGTCTGCAGGTTTTTCAGCGAGCGCTCCAGCAGACGCATGGCGCCATCATAGCTCCGGTCGTGCGTCTTGGAGGCAAGGAAGACCTCCTTGCGTCGGGTCTTCATAACACGGCCAATGTACGTCTCACTCACTCCGCCGCCGTACGCTGCTGCAGTGTCGATGTAGTTCACCCCAAGGTCAATTGCCCGGTTAATGATCGCCGCGGCATCGTCATCCCGGTCCTCTTCCTCAAGCGTCGCCTGACCTCCCAGGCTGAAGATACGGACCGGGTGACCGGTCTGCCCTAACGGACGAGTGGACATGCCCCCTCCCGTCACTTGAGCCATAGCCTCCAGTGGTCGGAGCTTCGCTGCAATTCCCGCCAGCGCTGCACCTCCTACGACGGTGCCAACGAATTTTCTGCGGGTGAATTTCTTCTCGTCGTTCATAAAACCCTCACTTCTGAAGAATGAAATTGCGAAGGATGATGTCTTGTCGAAAGCTTACTCAAATCTTCGGGCATTGTCAAGCCGCTGCATGTTACCAGTTGAGGTCAAGCTGAAGAGTGAACCTGTTGTCTACATTACCCAGGATCTCTGCATCGCCCGAGCTGATGGCCGAAACCTCTTCCCTCTCCGTCTGCTGATACTTGGCGGAAACAGTCAGTGCATCAAAGAGATCGTACCGGATTAGCAGATACCATCGTCGCCCTTTCCCATAGAGTGCCGGATTGGAGAATACACCGTGCAGGTCATTTTCGTATTCATACAAACGCGAGTTGTACGAATCGGTGTCAAAGAAGACGAGTCGCCCCTCGATGTTGAATCCAGGCGAACGTGTGTAGCGGATGTCCTGATAGAACAGGTACCCTCGCTCTGTCCGGCCTGTCGCATCGAACGCAATGGTGGTGGTTTCAAGCCTCCCCTTCACTCTGATGTTCCGGTTGACAACGTAGGTCGCTGTGGCACGGGTCTTCTGTTGGTCGCGCTCCATCAGCAACCGGGTCTCCCGGAGGAACGGGTCAATGGCCGGCTCAGTGGTCTCCACCGACTTGGTGCTGTACCGAAAAGAGATATTCAGCGCCCGTGTGAAATCGGCGGATGACTCCAGGAGGATATCGTGGCCGCGCGAAGGGAGCGGGTTCTCAAACGTCTGCCAGGGAAACTTGAACTGATCCAGATAACCTGACAGGCTCAACCACGGCATCGGGCGAAATCGGAGGCCAAGGTAAAGTCCCCGTTCGTTCTTCGTGTTGTCTGTCTCTCCGAATCCCTGCGCGTGGAGGTTGTTGAAACGGGGAGAGTAGTCCCGGTACACAAGCACAGCGGTCGCAGACGGGGTCAGCGCGATCAGTCCACCGACAAGCACCGCAGAAGCCCGCTCGCCTGATCTCGCTGCTTCCGCGAACAGGGAGAGCCGCTCGATCTGGAAGCAGCCATCGATCCCGACCACGTCAGCAGATGTCCCGGCGAAATCAAAAGGACGATCAGAGACAATGGCCTTGTTGAATGTGGAATGGTAGAACGTGCTGCCGAGATTCCATCCTTCCGGGGAAGCATAACGCACACGACCGCCGACCATGTCTTCCCGCGCGACTTGACGGCGCTGGCGCTCTGATTCGGTTCGGAACAAACCTGACTCATAGAGGCTCGTCAGACGCCCTTCCGGGTCAACACTTCCATCGAGAGAACGACGCGAGAGGAACACCGTCGCAGTGACCTCTCCGCGGCCGAGAGGAATCACGGAGGAACCCGCAATGCCCCGAAGGAAGTTGAATTCATCGGATGAACGGTACGGCACAGCACCGAGACCCGACTTCCGCGCAATGCTGATCTCGGTCCCCTTTCCGAACGCGCTCGCTCGCCAGAGCACGAGCCCCTGTCCTGCTTCAACGACATAGTCACCGGCAATCAATTGGGAGAAAATGAAAACATCGTTCATCCGGATATACCAGGAAAGAAAACCTGTCGACGCCTTTTCGCCTGCATCCTTTTCAAAAAGTCCACCCACTTGCACATCCCGAGAGGTGAATGTGGCTCGGTTGTGCGATTTGAGGGACGAACCTGCATAAGACCCGTCGAGAAACCCACGCCGCGGCTGAAGGTCTCTGCTCGCACGGGAGCGAAGGTCCAACCCGATGCGAGGGTCGTCTTGCATGGCTTCTTTAGTCTTGATATATGCTGCGAGCTTCTGAAACAGACTCTCCCCGATATCCTCCATCACTTTCAACTGTGCAATTGAAGTGAATCGCTTGACCCGCAACCTGAATCTCACAACTGCGAGAGCCTCGGCCGGTGTAACGCCGGGAACGGACTCAAGCTCTTCCGCAGTCACAGTGTTGAGATCAAACGGATGTTCCTGTCTCCACTGGAGATTATCGATGGATTCAAGGTTTTCAGGTTCGGTCTGGATCTGATCGAAGAGTCGCTCTTCAAAGAACTCGGAACTGACAACCACTGAATCCGCACCGGGTCGGGTCTCATCGGGTTGCTGTCCGAGCATCCGGTACGGGAGCGCAACGACAAAGAAAAGAGCCCACAACCGCCTCATGTTCAGATCCCCCCAAGGTCGACGCTGAGCGAGACGTGGTGCGTCGCGCCGAGATCGATATGGTTAGTGAATGCGTAATCGAGTTGGAGCAGGCTGTAATGCAACCCGACGCCAATACACAGAAGCGTTGGGTCGCTGGAAGTGCCACCGCGCAGTGCAATGAGATCAAGTATGGTATATTCAACACCTGCATGCAGTTCAGCCGGAAACTGAAGTTCCTTGACGATGTCAATGACAATCGCCGCCTCGGGAAATGGCTGGTAGCTTACACCTGTAGAAAACACCTGCGGGAGCTTTTCTTTCTCCTCTCCAAGCGTTGGCGCATTGATGTTCATAGCCGCAAACCCCCATCGCACCTCATCCGTTACCGAGAGAACCATGCCGACATCAAGACCGAACGTGGATGCCGAGCCGTAGTGTTCGATCGTCAGATGATAGTAGTCGACACTCGCTCCCACGCTGAACGCGGGAGTAATCGGCGTACCAAAGGAAAGACGGAATTCCACTTCGCGATAGAGCGTAAACCCGAAACGCGTTCCTGAAAGAGCAAACGTTCCCAAGCCGGTTGGCTCAACGTAGCTGAACGCTCCGCGGGCAAGTTCGGGAAGACCGAATTGTTGCGGGGCGTACATCAACGCAAGCGATCGCGATGGCAATGTGGCCAGAGTACCGGGATTGGTGAATGCACTCCATGTGTCGAGCGGCGCTGCCACTCCCCCGCCACCGAGAGCGACGGAACGTCCGCCTGGCATCTGTGGCTCAAACGCCCCCAGGAGGCGCGAGGTTACGCAAAATATCAACACTATGACCGTCCGATGCATAATTCCTCCTTATAGAGCGGATTTGTTGAACCATTCTCGCAAAACGAGTATATTGAAGTCACGCAACGAAGTGCTGGTCGATTCCAAAGGACATCAAATGCGAATTCTCCCGGTCTGCATATTCCCCCTGATATTGGTTTCTCTGCCGCTCTCCGCGCAGCAGGTTGATTGCACAATTCAGGTAAACTATGAGAACGTCTCCACGAGCAACAAGGATTTTCTTGTCAACCTGCAAGATGATATCCGCAGCTATGTGAATGACTATTCGTGGGGTTCTGACAATCTCGAGGAGAAGGTCAAGTGCACGGTGGATATTCGCGTGCAGGGTGTGGTGGGTGAGAACAAGTATTCGGCGCAGGTGTTTATTGGGAGCAAGCGGAGGATCGAGGGAACGGAGGAGAGCAGCGCGGTGCTTCGCTTGTTTGATGAGACGTGGGAGTTTACCTATGTCAAGAACCGCCCGATCAGCCACAATGCCTACTCCTTCAACGACCTTGCAAGCTTTCTTGATTTCTATATCTACCTTATCCTCGGGTACGACTATGACTCATACGAAAAGCAAGGGGGGAATCCGCACTTCCAGAAGGCGTCGGACATCGCCAGCCTCGGAAGGGCGAGCGGACAAAAGGGGTGGCAGCAAGGAAACAGCGGTTACAGCCGCATTCAGTTCATCGGTGAGTTGCTGAACCCCAAGTTTGTCCCAGTCCGTATCGCGTCATACCAGTATCATTTCGACGGCCTTGATTCCCTCGCGAAGAACCCATCCCGAGGTCTTGCCAATATGCTCGCGGCTGTTGAGAGAATCGGAAGGGCGAAGAAGGAGGTCGATCCCCGAAACATCGTGATCAAGACATTCTTCGACACCAAGTCAATGGAAATTGCTGACAAATTCTTCCGGTTCAACTACCCTGATCCTTCTGTCTACGTGAAGTTCAGCGTCATCGATCCGTCCCACCAGAACACATACGAGGGGTATCGGAAGAAGGCGCGATAGCTACTTTCCTTCCGATGGGAGCGCATCCCGAGAGAACGTAATCTGTCGGATGGTATCTCCCATCTGGATCATGTCCACCACGTCCATGCCTGCCGTCACCCGACCAAAAATGGTATAGTGCCCATCGAGATGTGGCTGACGGGAATGGGTGACAAAGAATTGAGACCCTTCCGTATCCTTTCCGGAGCTGGCCACCCCGACCATTCCGCGCTCATAGTGTGAGTATCCAAACTCGGACCGCATTGCGTACCCCGGCCCACCCCATCCATCTCCTCGCGGGTCACCCCCTTGAATGACAAAATTCGGAACAACTCTGTGAAAAAGAAGGCCGCCGTAGAATCCCTTCTTAATCAGCGTTGCGATGTTGACGCATGTAAACGGCGCCTCATCAGGGAACATCCTTATGGTGAACGCACCTCGCGACGTATGCACCATAATATGCGGGTGTTCTCTGAGCCATTCAAGCAATGCCCAGTCGAAGTTGGTATGCGACTGTACGGAGTGAGGTGCAACATACTGGCGATACTCTTTTCCAGTAATCTTTTCCAGCGCCAGAGCTGCCTCCAACGCGACCGCCCGGTCTGAATCATTCATCGTCGAGATCAGCGTGGACGTTGCAGCCTCCGCCTTAAGCGAACCCAGCGCTTGAATCACCGCTGTCATCGCCTCCACATCGCCGGGAGATTTCATTCGGTTGAGTGATTCTAGAAGAGGCGAGATCACCGTGCTGTCTGCTAAGAGCGAGTCGGCCAGAGCACCCGCTGCCGTCGTAATCACCGCCATGTCCTCCGAGCCCAGGGCACGGACGAAGGAAGAGCGGGCCGCTATGACCATTTCCCGCGACGGTGGAGCGAGGGCGCACGATGTCAGGATCGCATCGAGGGCGACACGCTGAACCTTCGGATCCACTTGGCGGGAGTAGCTGAGAAGTTCGGCATGGGCATCGCTGCCGAGAATATATCCCAGCGCCTCAATGTATGACGTCCGAAGCAGGTTTCCCTTTGACGCTGCAGCGGCAATCTCGGAAGTGGCATCGTTCCCAAATATCTTCGCCAACGCGATTGCGGCTTCTTTCTTCTGTCGCACAGTGTACGGACCGTCGAGCAGCGAAGTAAGAATGAGGCGCAGCTGTTCGGCTATTCCTGACCCGGTCACCTTCGGTCCCGCCAGTGAAGTGAGAACCGCCAGTGATACATGCTCGTTCGGATCGCTGATTGCTTTCACCAGTGCCGTCCCCACGCGCGGATCGAGGTTCAGGTCAACTCCGGCAAGAGCTTTGACCGCATTTACGCGCACGCGCCAATCCGGATCAGTCTCAGCGAGACTTGTGAGCACGTCGAGAGACGGTGGCACGTCTGGAAGCTTGCCCAGAACTGTGGCCACGTACATCCGCACCTGCGCATCCACATGATGTGCCAAGGAGACGATCTTGGCCACGCGTTCGCGCATCAACGCACCGTCGCCGATACGCATCAGCGCGTATGCCGCTTTCCATTCTTCCCCCGGCACGTCCAACAACTCAGCCACCGCCGTTGTCGCTGCTACGGATTTGAAGTTGCGGTATGCATATCGCCCGATCGCAAGTGCAATTTCCCCTCGAACCTCTGCTCCGTTCGTTCGTCGTGTTACGGCTGCCACTTCATCCAGGCTTTCCCGGCTTCCGGTTTTCCCCAATCCTTCAAGAAGGCGGATCCGCACTTTTTCATTCTCTTCCTTGAGCAATTGTTTCAGAAGCTCCCGGGTAATCGTAGATCGTTGCACCGAACCGATCACGGGGTTCATCTGCCCGAGCGCAAATGCTGCAGCCCGCCGAACATCCATAACCGAGTCACTTAGTAACACAATGAGAGAAGCGATGTGCATTGTGTCCTGCACTGAACCTGCAGCCAACGCTCCCTTCTCTTTGATGGCGGGCGATGAATCTGCAAGATGCTTGAGAAGAACAGTCGCATCTCGCAGATCCTGCGCCGTGAGAATTGCCCTCGTGGTTTCTGCCGAAACGGCTTGACTCAACACGGGTCGCGTTGCCAGAAAGACAAGACAAACAAGGGACACGATGTAGGGAAATTGAGCGTGCATGAGGTTCACGAGGATGGAGTGAAATAGGCTGAGAACAATCGGAATATAGAAGTTCTCTTACAGAGAGGCAAGAAGGTCCATTGCCGTTTTCGTCACTGTTTCAGTGGGGATATCCCGGAGACAATGAGAGCCAAAGCGCTCTCCCGTAGGGATTCGGTCAAGACACTCTCCGGATGGACACACCGGGCAACGTTCTCTACTTTCTAGCGTGACACAACGGGGAGAGTCCGGATAGATCCTCCATTCGCGGGAGTGATGTTGCCGGAAGAACGAGAGGGATGGTGTTCCGACGGCAACGGCCAGGTGGCGGGGGCCGGAATCATTGGATATGCAAAGGGCGCTTCGCTTCAGGAGGGCCGCCAGGTTCCCAATGCTCTCGGGCTTCGCCTCGATGACAGCGGACTTCAGACATGCACGGATCGCTGCGATAATCTCATCGTCCTGGGAACCCCGGCAAAGGAGGACGCGAATATCTGTTGCGCTCTGTAAACGATCGATCAATTCTGAGTACCGCTCCGGCGGCCAGATTTTGTAATCCCCGCTTGCGCCTGGATGGACGGCAACGAATCTGGACTTCTCCAGACCGGATTCGCGGAGAAAACTATCTGCCCACTCCAGAGCAGATGATGGAATGATGTACTCCGTCTCAGTCAATTCAACTGAAACCCCAAGGGCGCGCACCAGGTCGCAGTAGTACTCAAGCACCCCCCTCTCTGACTTGTGGATGGAAAGAGCATGAGTCAGGAGGCCGGTGAACCCTTGCCTCTTCTCCCCCACTCGAACATCCGCGGCCGAAGCAAATGCCCAGAGTGTGAAGCGATCCTCCGGGAACGTGCACACGACCGTGTCGAAGCGTTTACTCCGTAGAAAGTGTACGATGTTCAGTTCAGCCCAAACCCGCGCAAGGCCACGGAGTGAACGAAGCCCCGCACGACTGACAACGTAAGTCTCATGGACATTCAAGTTGGTGCTGAGAACAGTTTCCGTCCCTATTCGGACAAGCGGAAGTCCGCGTGGGGTTTCGGACGAACCTCGTTCGAGGATGAGGACGGAAATGTACGAATCCGGGAGAGTCTTCTTGAGTGCCCGGAGTGCGGGCGTCAAAAGAAGCAGGTCGCCTAATTGTCCTTCCGCAATGAAGAGGACGCGCGAGGGACGTATCATCAGAAGTAAGGCCTGGCATGGAATGTCGCCCCAATCTCTTCCTCCACGAGGCGACGCGCCTTCTCTCGATCCACTTCGTTCAAATCCACAATGGTCATCACCACGTTAGGAATGAACTTCACCGCCTCTTTGGCAAAGTCGATCATTGCGGGAAAGAACCGTGCACCGTCAAGACGCATCAACTCTCCATACTGCTGCGGGTCGGTGGAGTTCAAGCTGATCGACACGGCGTCGATCAGGCCAGCCAGCTCGGGGACGATGTTTCGCTTGTTGATGACGCTCCCATGTCCGTCGGTGTTGATGCGGGTCCTTCCCCCAAGGGATTTTGCCCACCGTGAGATTTTTTTCAATGCCTCAAGCCGAATCGTTGGCTCGCCGTACCCACAAAACACGACTTCCTCGTACCGCGTCGGGTCACCAATCGCTTGAATCACTTCCTGCACTGTAGGCTCACGATTGATACGGAGGTTGTGTCCTTTGATCACCGCCTCTCCCTTCCTGTCGCAGAACACACAATCTGCATTGCATCGGATGGTGAGATTGACGTAAAGAGCGTTCTTAAGTTTGTACACAATTTGCGGCTCTTCCACCTCCCCTATCCCGAACAGTTTCAGGATGTTGTAATTCGTTGTGCGTGCCACGTCGTCCAGAGAAAGGTGCTGCAGGTCGGCGATTCTTTTGGCAATAAGGGGAATGTATGAAGGCTCATTCCTTTTGCCGCGATAAGGAACTGGCGCGAGGTACGGGCTGTCAGTTTCGAGGAGGAGATGTTCAATAGAGATATCGCGGGCTACCTCCGCGGCGAAACCGGGATTCTTGAACGTCACAACGCCCGGCATGGAAACAAAGAAGCCCATGCGGATGACGTGCCATGCCATCGCAGTATCGCCAGAGAAGCAGTGGAACACGCCTTTCGGCGCCGGAAACCGGCTGAACGGCGTTGCCATCTGACTCCTCCACAACGGCTCACCGCCCATGGCCCCTTCCACAATTCGGATCGTTTCTTCGTTCGATTCCCTGGTGTGGATAACGATGGGAAGATTGCGCCGCTGGGCGATCCCGATCTGGGCTTTGAAGATTTCTGCCTGAATGTCTCTCGGCGAGAAATCATAATGGAAGTCGAGTCCGATTTCACCGATGGCAACAACCTTGGGATGGTTGCTCAGCTCCTCGATCGCTCTGAGCGATGTATCGTCGGCTTTCCTTGCCTCATGCGGATGAAAACCCACACAGGCATACACCTCTGGATGCTTCTCCGCCAACTCGACGGCTCTTCTGCTATCTTCAAGGTCTGTTCCAGGATTGACAATGTACTTCATTCCCGCGTCTATCGCACGGCGAATAACCTGCTCCCGGTCTTCTTTAAACTGGTCTGAGGTAAGATGGGCGTGCGAATCGACAAACATGATGATCTTCTATTGTGCATCATCAACTTACTGAAGAAGGTTCTGAAATGCAAAGAACGGAAGGAGGTGTTGAGGAAGGCGAGCTCCGTCTTGTCCTAAGGAAGAACGGGTAGCTGGCATTTGGTAACCTACAGAGAAGTTTGAAGAGTAAGGATGATGCTGCGGGGCGGGGCAATGTTTCCAATCAGCTCAACGTAGTTGTACTGGAAGAGATTGTTGATGTTGAGTGTTGCAGTGAGTGGAAGATCGACGGGAGCAAAATCATAACCGAAGCGAAGATCTACTACATATATGTCGACACGGTACTCGCCATCCTTGATTATGTTGAGCGGTGGCGTAACAAACTCGTCATCGATCCGTTCGACGCGACTGAGGTAACGAAAATCCACGGCCAGCGTGAAATCGCTGATCCGTGAGACGCCTCCCGCGTACAACATATGGCGGGGACGATACTTGAGAATATCGTTCTTCGTCACATCTTTTGGATGGACGTACGTGTACCCCAGCGAGAGAACGGACGACCGATCGAAGAACCCGAGCGTTGCCGATCCTTCGACCCCCCGGATCTGTGCCCGCGTCACATTCGCGAACTGTCCATTGAAATTGGGCGTGAAGCCCGCCTCAATGAGATCGGAGAAGTCGCTTTGAAACAGAGCCACATCACACACGGCTGTCCCACCGAGAATTTGATTCACGCCCACTTCGTATGATGTGCTCCGTTCCGGCTTCAGGTTCGGATTGGGGATGATGGGAAATCCACCTGCGCTCGTTGAGATAAATGCCTCCGCAACGGTTGGCGAGCGGAACCCGCGTCCGTACGATGCGCGGACAGCGGTTCCTTGCATCGGGTTGTACACAATGCCAAGCTTTGGATTGAGTTGCGCGTTGGCATCAAGCGAGTCAAGGTCTTGATGATCGTATCGCGCACCCACGGTCACCTTGAACCAGGGAGCCACGGCATACTCAGCCTGCGCGTACATCGCGACGCCACCACCAGAATGCGTTCCCCATACATCTGCATCGACACGGTCGAGATTTCCCTCCACACCTGCGGTCAGTATATGACCACCATCGAACAAGAAGGTTCCCAATGCTTCTCCGCGGATCACATCAGAACGCGAGCCTTCCGATGACGGACCGATCGTGTCGGTGAATTTCGTGCGGAACCACATCCCGCGCACAGTGTAGATTGCATCCTCGCCGGTAATGTGGTTGTACTGGCTGCTCAAGAAGAACCGGGTAGACTGTACCCCATCGCCCTGCTGCACATCGGGCGGGGTGAGCGCATGCGTAAGGTCCTTCCAGTAAAGGAAACTCGCCCTCTTTTGGTGGAGGATGTTGAACGTGGACGTAAAGAGATCAAAGTCGGAGAGTGGGGCACGTACCTTAACATACCCGTTGTACCGACGACGAAAGTCGTTCTGCCGGAAGCCATCGTCTGCTATGCGGGAACCATGCAACATGAGGCCGAGGCTGCCGATCGTCCGTGAATGAGTAAGAGCCTGACCATCAAGAAATCGTGTGCCACCTCCCCAAACCCATTGACTGAATGATGGCGCACCGTAGAAACCACCGTATGTCCTGAGTGTTGTGGCTGGCTCTGCAGGGATCGGCTTGGTGATCACGTTGATGACACCCCCCAACGCACTCGATCCGTAGAGTGCCGAGCTCGCACCCTTCACGACCTCGATTCGTTCCACCTGCCCGACGGGGATCGTCTCAAAGTTCAGTTCACCGGTATCACCGGTAATAAAAGGTATCCCATCAACAAGCATCAACACCCGGCTCCCCGCACCGCGGCTGTAACCACTCGATCCGCGGATGTTCACCTGGGATTCGGTGAGGTTGACGCCCGAAATATAGCGGAGGGCGTCGTCAATCGTTATCGAATTCCGGCGGGCGATCTCGGTCGCATCCATTACTGCCATGCTTACAGGAGAGTCTTGCAACGATTGCTCCCTCTTGCTCGCAGTAACAACAACGGGCTCTGTTTGGATCGGAGCGGACGTCAATACAACCCGCAGTTCCAACGCTTGTCCTTCTCTCACATCTACTTTTGACCGCTGCTCACGTTGATATCCGACGAGCGAAAAGACAATCGTGTACGTCCCAACCGAAATACCGGAGAGACTAAACTCACCGCTGGCGGATGTTGTTGTCCCTCGCACTGTTCCCTGGATCAGAACATTGACACCGGGTAATGGCTCACCATTCATCGACACAACCAGGCCCCGGATGCTGCCGGTCTCGGCAACTGCGAGAGACGCAGAAAAGAGGAGGATTGCGAGCATCGATCTCATAAGAACGGAGGTGGAGGCGGGTTGTTGAAATCAACATCAATGTTGACCCCTCCCGTGGTGTCGTTCGCAATGACCTCCACAGAAGAAGGGATCGTAAGATTGGTGTCGAGGTCATACTGCCCCACAGCGCGCCAATCAGTCGAGATACTCGGACCATACTGCTGGGCAATTGCAACGTAGTCATACGTTCCCGCTGGAAGTACAAAAATGAAGCGGAGCGAATCTACAAAGAACGGAACCAGTGCAGAGTCTCCAATGGGAGGGTAAACAGCGGCTCGCCCCTGCAACACCTCGGTGAGAATATCCCTTGGAGGGAAATTCCTGAATGCCACAAGGCGGAGATCATGAAGACTGTCGATTGGCGGCCAGTTGTGGTACGTGATTAGCCCGGTCATCGTCCCCATTGGTACGGCAGTTGCCGGGGGTTCCAACCCGCCGTCGCAAGCCAGGGCAGGCAAACAAAGGAGAGTGAGAAGAACAATTTTCATAT
>DASRUE010000017.1:0-37183 GCA_035687895.1 Bacteroidota bacterium
AGATACAAAGTCTCTCATCAGTTCGATGAACTTGATGTCACCCTGAAAGAACTTCCGGTCGGTGAGAACCGAAAGTGCACTGGCTCCGGCATGGACCAACTCCCTCGCAATAACGAGCGGGTCGAACCGATCTCTCATGACATTCCTCGATGGCGAGGCTTTCTTGACCTCAGCAATGATCGCTGGATCATGCTCGAGGAGAGCCTGCCGGAGAGGCTTGCATGGATACTCGAACTTCGGCATGTCTTCGAGCCGCGCCCGGAGGATTGTCTTTTTCCGCTCTGCCACTTCCTCCCGCTTATGAGCAATGATCGTTTCGAGAAAATTCATGGACTGTTGGAAAAATCAACAAAGGCCTTCAGTTTGGCGAATGCTCTTCCGGAATCGATGGAGGCAGCTGCCTTCTCTGCACCTTCCCTGGGTGTGCGGCTTCTGCCTGCAACGTAGATTCCCATCGCAGCGTTGGCGACAACAACATCGCGCGCCGGGCCGCGCTCACCTTGCAGGACACTCTTCGCAATTACTGCATTTACCTCCCTTGTCCCACCTCGAACACCTGCCAACGTGTTCGCTTCCAATCCGAATTGAGATGCCGACAGGGCATAATTCCGGAGAGCTTCGTAACCTTTCACTTCAATAACATTGGTTTCGCCGGAGAGCGCAACTTCATCCATCCCGTCATCACTGTGGACAACGCAACTCTGCTTAGCTTGCAGCTCACGCAGCGCAGCTGCAAGAAGACCTGCAACCGTATTGCTGTATGCCCCCACCAATTGGCGTGTGACACTTGCAGGATTTGTAATAGGACCGACCATATTGAAGATTGTCCTGACGCCCAACTCCGTCCTCGCTCTTGCTGCCGTCTTCATTGCGGGATGAAACAATGGCGCAAAGAGAAACCCGACACCCAGCTTGTTGATCGAATCCTGCACCCTCTCTGGCGACAACTGGATGTCGACTCCAAGTGCGGTGAGGAGATCTGCACTTCCGCTTTGACTGGAGACCGAACGGTTACCATGCTTTGCCACAGTCACGCCTGCTCCTGCGGCAACGAAACTTGCGACGGTCGAGATGTTGAATGTCCCGAGGCCATCTCCTCCTGTCCCCACAATGTCTATCGCGTCCGGATCGTCGACTCGCACCTTGATGGATTTCTCACGCATCATTCGGGCAAACCCGACCACCTCGTTGACTGTCTCGCCCTTCGCCCGCAGAGCGATCAGCAATCCTGCTATCTGCGCATCTGTCGCCCCGCCGGACACGATGAACTCCAACGCATCCGAGGCTTCATCAACGGAAAGACTCTCACCCGCCAGACACTTCTCAATATAATGCTTCATGGACATTATTGCACCCTCAGCCAGTTCTTGAGAATTTGCTCCCCTGCGTGTGTCAGGATGGACTCCGGATGAAATTGGACACCTTCGATAGGATAACGTGTATGACAGAGCCCCATGATGACATGGTCATCGGTTTTCGCCGTTATCTCGAGTTCGCGTGGCAAATCATCGGACGCAACAATGAGAGAATGATACCGGGTGGCAACAAACGGGCTCTCGACACCTTCAAAAAGGCGTGATGCATGGTGATAGATCTCCGAGGTACGGCCATGCATCAAACACGGGGCGTGGACGACGTTCCCGCCAAAGGCCAGACCGATCGCCTGATGACCAAGACATACTCCGAGAATTGGGATCTCCGGCCCGAGTTGGCGAATAACTTCGACACTCACACCCGCGTTCTCGGGACGACCGGGGCCCGGCGAAATGAGAATCCTCTCCGGTCCCATGGCCCGGATTTGATCAATGGAAAGAGTGTCGTTCCGGTGGACGACGATATCAGAGCGCAGCCTTCCAAGAAGTTGGACGAGGTTATAGGTGAATGAGTCGTAATTGTCGATCACGAGAATCATTGCGACATCAATCGGCTTGTGGCGGGAGATAAAGTCAAGCCTTCTGAGGCAAGAGCAATGGCATCGACAAGAACCTGAGCTTTGTTGACGGTTTCCTGAAACTCATTCTCCGGGATTGAATCCGCAACGATGCCGGCCCCAGCCTGAACACGAAGACGGTCCCTGTATGCTACAATCGTGCGGATGGCGATGCAGGTATCCAGTGTGCCGTCAAACCCCAAGTAGCCGACAGCGCCGGCATATGCCCCTCGTTGGACCGGTTCAAGCTCTCTAATAATTTGCATCGCGCGCACCTTCGGAGCGCCAGACACCGTCCCTGCCGGAAAACATGCTTTCAGCGCATCGACCGAGGTTGTCCCCTTTTTCAACCTCCCCCGCACTTCGGACACAATGTGCATGACATGCGAGTATCGTTCGATTCGCTGGAAGATCGGTACCTCCACACTTCCAAACTCACTGATCCTCCCCACATCGTTTCGGCCAAGATCCACAAGCATTACATGCTCAGCAAGTTCTTTCGTGTCCGCTATGAGATCCTGCTCCAACTCCAGATCTTCCTCCGTTGTCGTCCCCCGCTTCCGTGTTCCGGCGATCGGAAATACTTCCACCTCACCCGAGCGGACACGAACAAGCACTTCAGGCGAGGATCCAATCAAACGCGTCTCGCCAAAATCGACATAGAAGAGATACGGTGAAGGATTGATCGTGCGGAGGGCGCGGTAGACGGAAAAAGGATCGCCGGCGAATGACGTCTCCATTGTGCGAGAGAGGACCACCTGGAAGATATCTCCTTCCACGATATACTGCTTTGCACGCAGAACAACTTCGCAATATTGCTGTCGATCCGATTCTGTAGTAGCGGCAAATCCCTTGGCTTGAAAGTTTCCCGGAGGAATCACTGCGTTCCGAAGCCGCAGCTCGACTGTGTCGATCTTCTTCAGTGCCTCCTTGTAAACAACTGACAGATCCACACCAGGTTCGACGAGGATATTCTGAACAATCGTGATGACGTGGTTCCGGTGATCGAAGCGGAGGACAGTTGTGAAGAGACCCACCATCGCGTCCGGTGGGCCGTCGTATTGACGAGAGTGCGGAGTCACGTGCTCAAGATGCGACACACAATCGTAACCAATGTAACCGACAAGTCCACCAACAAGTCCCCCGTCATTCACGTGCCGTGGCGAGCTGTATTGTCTCTCGATCTCCTGAAGGAGATCAAAGATACTCATGCTTACCGACCTTGATTCTCGGCCTTGTCGTATTTCAATGCTGGTTCCGCGAGCAATCACCATAACCTCAGGGGAAATGCCGATGAACGAGTATCGGCCAATCTTCTCATTCGGTTCGGCGCTCTCAAACAAGAACGACTCTCCTCCTGTCCTCAGCGCCAGATATGCTGAGACCGGAGTATGAAGGTCGGCCAGAATTGTCCTCGCAACTGGAACGACGGTATACAACGCCGCCAGCGACTGAAACTCATCAAACGACATCATCAACAGCCCTCTGAAAGTGAAAAACCCTTCGTGGCGTACCAGGAAGGGTCAGGATGAAACTCAATGTGATAGTCTTAACCGTTCGGGGCTATGCCACTCAAATGTGGATCATGGTAGCACCAGCGCCATGCGAATGAATAGGAAGCGATATCTGTGGATAAGTTTTTCATAAGACCTGAAGCAATATATAAGAGTCGGATGTGGGAGTCAAGTACATATTTCTCGTGTTGGGCTGGGGCCGACATATTCCTTTTTCACCATCAGCAACATCAGCTTCCCCGCTGCCCGCCCCGCCGGATTGCGCCACCCCCGCGATTGCCGATATTCCCGCGAAATCTGGGAGCACCTTTTGATTGGCCTCCTTGATGGAGTGACAGCGCATGCGAGTGGAAATCATCCCCCGGCTTCAGGGCGCGAACACGCAAGGGTTTCCCGTCCATTTCTTTCCCGCGTAACGCTTCAATGGCAGCGCGGCCCTCTGATTTCACCGGCATTTCCACGAAACCGTACCCCTTTTCATCTCCAATTGTCGCGGACCGTACCTTGCCGAATTCTTCAAACAGTGACCTCAACTCACCGTCCGTGAATTCCGCAGGAAGGTTGCCAATATAGATTTGCATGTGTGGTCTTCTCCTTAATCAGATGGTTCGACGTGATTCTAACGTAGTGTTGCGGAGAGGGAGGGATTCGAACCCTCGATAGCCTTACGACTATACTAGTTTTCGAGACTAGCGCCTTCAACCACTCGGCCACCTCTCCAACAAAGTGGTTCAAATGTACGAATTCCGGTTTGTGAACGCAAGAAGCTGAACGTACACAGTCCATTCTGACCACTTGAAATCTGAGGACACCCCGCGGGCAACCATTTCACTCAATTCATCGATTGACGATCATCGATCCTTGATTCTTGAGCCTCGACTCGTCCTGCAGCACAGGCGCCGGGCCCCCTCGAACCGCGTCATCGCGCTTGACAATATCGACACACACTCGTCAGCTCCCCGCTCTTTGTAAAATGTAGAATCCCGCTGTAGGAAGAACCGAACAGCCTTCAAATCCCTCGAGTCGTCCTGCCCGAGCTTCAACTTCGGCCGGAAAATGGCGGCAAACCACGGCGATTCGCCGCTTTGCTTCCCCCATCACAGTCGCTTTCGCGTTCAATTCAGCTGGCATATCGTATGACCTATATAGAAGGACATCATGCAAAAGGGGGGAAATGAAACGCCAGTTCCCATATATGCTGGTTGGAATTGCAGTGAAGACGTTGACCAAGAAAACGATGCTGGTGAAGTGACATCGGCGTACAGAAATTTCAAGGAATCCACAGTCATGTGCAATCAACTGAAGGATAACAAGTAATGCTACGAGAAGACCGTTCGCTAATCAACTTTTCAGAAGACCCCATTCAAGCGACTCATGGAGGATCGTTACATCCGCGTCTCGCATGGATGATCTACTATAACGAGACGAAGAGCGCCCAGGAGGTATGCAAGCACTTCGGGATCAGCAGAAAGACGTTCTACAAGTGGTTAAAGCGGTTCAAGCAGACAAACGGCAACGCAACAAGCCTGACCGACCAGTCACGGCGGCCGCACCGGTTTCCCCGAGCCACTCCGGAATCGAGTGTCCTCTTGCTGAAGAGGCTCAAGGAACAGACCGGTTACGGACAGCGGAGGCTGAAAGCACATTTGCAGGAGCAATACAATATCAGTATCTCCGAAAGAACGATTTGGAAGATTCTCAAGCGCCTGGAGCAATCAGAGACACTTCCGCAGAAGCAGCAGCGGGCGGAAGACCAGAGCGCATTCTTTTCGAGTCGTCTGTAGTATTGATCCACATGCAGATGTGTGAATAGTTAACCGTTCGCACTTCGGCTGCCGGCTCCACTTCTCTCTTCATGGAGAAATCGAGTCATGAGAATACCCCCCTTTCTTTTTTGCCGACGAATGGCAATCAAAGAGGTTTGCGACCTGTTCTCCTCTAAAGTGGATTCCTGTAGTTGGTTACTCCAAACCCCAGAGGGGGGGCTTTTGAGCATTGTTGCTGAAGATCCTTCCTTCCACCCCACGGTTTTCTGACAATCAGGCAAATTGGAACCTTCAAACAAAGCATGCTTTGATTGCGCCAGCAAACAGAGTTCCCTATTGATTTGCCTATATTGCTAACACCCCCAAGTTCCCTCCTTTCGCGTAAAAGACAACTCCCCTCTGCACGTAGATTATAAAAGAACTAAAAGAAGGGCAACTATGAACGATTATTTCAGGCATCTCAACGCCGCAGACCCGCTTTTCCACGCTCTTGTTCTTTCGAGAATCAGACACAGAATTGAAGCAGAGGGTCTGGCAACACTAACAATTGATGAGTTTACAGAAGAAGACGAGCTCGACATTCTTCGTACCTACTGTGTGACCCTTCACAAGGAATATCGGACCCTACGCACTATTTTCCTCGAAAACATGGTTGTGAACAGCCGCACCGTAGGACTGAAGCATACTACCAACTAACCAGCCAACCCAGAAGGCCGGGAAGAACCGTCCGGAACAGGATTGCCCGAATCCGTTCAACCGCTCAACGGAGATCAGGTTCTTAGTAGCGATCTCCGGTCAACTGCTCTCGTTCTCAACAATGCACTTGGACAGGAAGTCTCAACGCTTTGCAAGGGCGCTGCTGATTTGGGCCAATCGCATATTGAAGAAGATGGTGTTGATCAAGCAATCAAACATCGAGTCTAGTTTCAGCCCTCACCGTCGGGGCTGATTTGTTTCCTGACGCTTTCTCCGGCTTGAATGTCGTTCATAGGGTGGGTATATTCTCCTGCGGCGATTTCACATCACTACGGATACGCGTCCCTACTCACTATGCAGAATTGCTTGTGTGTCGTCCTGTTTTTCCTGTTCGTTTTGCCTTCTAACTCCTGGAGTCAAGGTAACGCGTCCATTGAATTCCGGGATCCCGAAACGGGAAAGGTGGATAGAGTTTTAATCAAGCGCGTCGAACCTGAGAGCATCAGACTTGAAGCAGAGTTGCTCACGGCCCGACGAACCGGTGATGACCGTTCGGCGGCTCTCATTCAAAAGCACCTTCAACAGCGATCCGCTTCGAACCGATCTGTTGCTCGGACTGGTGATTCTTCCTCTGGAGTCGCCCCTCTACGTTCTGACGGTATTTCTTCGCTTTCGCCATACAAATCTCCCTCCTGGGGTGATGACATCCCTGTGTACCAGGGGACACTCCGCTTTGCCGGCAACAACCGGGAGATTGCCGTGGCTTCAGACACCGTGGGAAACATCTACGCCGCGGCCATTCTCGCTGTTGGGGACTCCGGTTCGAATATCGCGGTCTTCAAGTCGACTAATTTGGGATTTTCCTGGTCGCTGGTGAATGGTGTGCAGATTTCGTCGTTCCGCTATCAGTCGTTCGCCCTTTGCATGACTGACACTTCGGACAACAGATGGGTAGTGAGCCTTCTCTATGTTGTTAAATCCACACCCACTAGCCCCGGCGGGAGCCTGTTGTGGACAAGTTTTTTTGATGATGGATCCGGTTGGAGAACGAGTATTGTCTTCCCAGCTGACTCGCTCACGGAATACCGAAACCCCGCCCTTACGACGGACGGATACGCCTACTCTCCTCCATCCACATGGCACTACGTTGCAGCCGAGAGGATTTCTCCCACGACAGGCAGGTCCAGAGGTATCACGGCATTTCGTTCATCCGATTTTGGGAATACATGGCCTGTGAACGATACAACATTCTCCTTCGGAGTGGAAGACGCTTTTCCATCCATCGGTGTTCAGGCAGGGTTGGGAGCGGGGGACACTGTACTCGTTGCCTTTGCGCGCAGATTCTCTGCGGGTGACAATGACATTCGGCTTTTCAAGAACTCCACAACATTTTCAGGGACATGGGTATTCCGTGCGGTGACCACAAGCCTCGCCGATGAGTTCGCTCCTTCGCTTTCCGTTTCCACGATGGATGAAGCCAGCCTCTTGACATATACCCGCAACACGGGTCCCCAGACACAATGGGATGCCAGATACGTTTTTACAACAGATCGATGGGGAACGTTGGCAACCGGAAGCCTGTCCAGCGATTCGGGGAAACAGGAGTACCTCACCAACTCAGCCTACAGTCGCTCCGGATCGGATAACCAGTGGCATGTCAGTTACCGCGTCGTATCGGACACGTCAACCGCCACGCCTGACACCATCATATACAAGACCAGTACGGACCTTGGAGGCATCGGTAACACTGTGCCGGTAGTGGTCAACAGGTTTCAAGACACGGGTGCGTTGCGCCCCGCTGTTGGTGCGCACAGGCAAGGCCCCTCGGGTCCGTGGGTGGGACATGTCGCGTTCTCTTCTCCCGGCCCCACAAACCTTATTTATGACGGCGTTGATATACCAGTGGCTGTAAATCCACAAATCGGTTTTCCCTCAGTCTTCTCTCTCGAACAAAACTATCCCAATCCATTTAACGCGTCGACCCGGATTCCCTATTCACTCTCCTCACCAGGCAGCGTCAGGCTCGTTGTGTTTGACATTCTTGGAAGGAAGATTACTACCGTTGTGGATGAGGTGCGACAGACCGGTGAATATCATGAAACCCTGGATGGGTCTTCTCTCGCGAGCGGGGTCTATTTCTACAGACTAAGCGCCGGGGGTCAAGTTGCCGTACGGCGGATGATTCTACTAAAGTAGCGGGCCGCATAAAACGCAAAACCCCGACATCGTTTGATCCCGGGGTTTGTCGAATGCTTCACCCAAATCCTATCTCACCTTGGCCAGCTTTTCGATCGCCGTTTCAACCTTCCCTTGACCTTTCGCCGTGAGCTGGTAGAAATAGTAGCCATTGGCAACCTCGTCGCCGTCTGTATCCCTCCCATCCCAGTATATCCTGTTGAATCCAACTTGCAGATTACTGCCCTGAACGGCTATCTCTCTGATCTTTCTGCCAGTGACGGTAAAGATCCTGATTGTCAGTTCCTCAGGGGGACGAGATCCTGTCACAACAAAAGTGAAGTATGTATCCCCAGAAAATGGGTTCGGGTAATTGTATGGTTGCAGGATTTGCAGTTCATTCATCACTCGAACCACGATGCGGTAGTCGGCAGTGTCAACTCCACCAAGCATGCTCGCCTGCATGCTGCGAACTCTTAACTCGTGTCGACCCTCGGCAAGTTGGGCAACAAACGCCACCTCCTCGCCTACGCTCTGCGTCCGGGTCTCTCGAATTCCCGGTGTGGGCTGATTAACGGGTTTGTCATCCACAAAAAACTCGGTGAACCGAGGGGACTCCGCCTCGGAGCGTGGTAGCCGAACAACAATCCTGGGGGCCGATGAAACAAAATCCCCATCCATGAGACGCACCCCATCGGCAAAGACTTCCATATCAGCCGCTTGCCCGCCAACGACGGTGAAAGAGTGGTAGGCAACGTTATTTCCGGGGATAAGATCCTTGTCCCTTTTGGGAGGCGAAACGCTTATCTGTAGTGTGACGCGGCGGGAAAACTCTGTCGTAGAAATTGGAATGGTTAGCGAACGTAATCCCGCAACCGGGATCGAATCAATTGCAGCCGATGCAATGGGCCGGGCACGGTTGTACCTGTCGTATACTGACACCACAACCCTGGCACTATCTGCTTGCCTATACCCAATGTTGTAAACGGTAATCGGAAGGTCCAGGGTGCTTCCCCTGGCAACAGACACCTCCTGGTTCCCAATCGTTCGTGCGCTTATGGCAAGATCCGCGGGCGGCATCATGTATAGTAACCATTCCTTCAGGGATGGCGTCACAAGGGCATCTGAGCTTGAGAGCAGTCCGGCGAGCCGGAGCGACTGATATGTTGGACCCGACGTATGCGGATCCAAGAAACTGAGGTTGATGCTCGTGCTGTCACTGGGAACCACGCGAAGAGTATCCGCTTGTCCATTGCGACGGATTCCCAGCAATGCAAGGTTTGCGTCTGTTCTTCCGTCAGCAAGTACATTATTCTGCCAACCGAGCGATCCCCAAGAAAACGGAACGGGAATGTCCGTGGTGGTCACCGAACCTGCGCCAATGCTGTAGTAATTGGGAATCTGCAGGCTGACCACGGCACTGTCATTCGTCAAGGATTCCAGCGCCGCCATGCCTGGCCCGTTCGCTCCTTTCCGACCAATGAACGCCCACGATTGACCAGGAAGCACCTGGCGCACTAATGTGCTCCCAAGGGACTGAATTGCGTCGTACAGGAGTTCAGTCACATTTGTTCGCCCGTCATAGACAACCGAGATGGCCAGAAAGTTACCGTTGGGCGTGTTTCGCAGATATGTTACCATACTGTCTGCCTGCGCCGGCTCGTTGACAGTGTTGAATGAACGGAAATCGTACGACCCGTCGAATTCATTCACACGAACCACCATGAAGGCGTTGCCCACCACCCACCAGTAGCCGATAAAATTGATATCATTGAGACGAATGGTGCTGTAATACTCGTCGTTGGCAACAGCCCTATATCCAAGTGAGCGACTGTAGAGGGTCAACGGCTCGCGGGCAGCAATGGTCACGCCGGAATCTGTCGCGGCAGTTTGCTTCAGCATTTCTCTCGCGAATTGCTTCGGCGAGTACTCACGCAAAAGAACTGATGGGCCACCGGGTACAGAGGATGAGGTAGAGAACGACGAGGTGATCCAGGTGCCGAGAATCGTTCCATCCATCGTTCTCGCTCGCCAGAAGAATAGTTGACCGGCGGGCAGCGAAGGAGTCGTCCATTCTCCTTTTACAGGACCCGGCGTTACACCGCCCGACACGGTGAGAAATGGTGAGTCAAATGTGGCAACCGTGTCCACCTCGAAGAAGTACTGGAATCCCACCGAGTCAAGACCAATCGGGCTGGTAACCGTCAGCGTTTGGGGACCGGGTGGCACGACCATCTTGTCCAACGGCTTCACAACTGCAAGAATGTTCGCGTAAACGTACTGATCCGCCGTTCCGTTATTGTTGAGTTCATTCGTCTCTTCGACGGCATCGGTAGGATCGAGGGTAGCAGTCAATGTATGTCGCCCGATTTGTTCTGCTGCATCCCAGGAAATCGAGAGGGAGTCGTGGTGCCGGGTTGGAGGGAGTTTTTTATTTGAAAGAAGTGGGATCGTTTGTCCGTTGTAAACATCACTCAACGAGATCCCCACACTGTCCGGTGGAACAAGTCCATAGTTGTGGAACTTGATGGTGACGTTGATGCTCGTGTCATTGGGAGATGGTGTGGACGGGCTAACCTTGATGTCGCTGACTCGTGTTGTCAGGTCCGGCTTCAACGGAATGGCAAACCGCGAGAGAGGGTCCCCCAGCAACGGGTTGAGTTTGACCATGGCGACGTACACAAAATAGTTGCCAAAATTCTGCCAGAGTCTGAAACGTGCGGTGGTCGTCAGTCCGCCGAAGTCCCGAATCGAGTCTGTCACCGCCGAGAGGAAATACTGAACAAGGTAACCACCGACCGTAGCGTAGCCTAGAGAAGAGGATGCCCACGTAGCAATCGCGCCGCGGTTGTCGGCAAGGAGAAAGTTCTCTGCAAGCAAGGGCTTCGCAGGGTCGGCAAACGCGCCAACATTGCAGCTTACCGACGAAACAAACGGGAGTCTCCCGTTGGTATTCTCCAATGTATTCGGGTCCCCGACGTCAACGCCCCAGACATTGCCGCCGGAATGTCCGAGGAAATTCAGGAACACCACCCCGTCACGGATGATCGAGCGAAGGAGCTGTTTGTTCTCGCCATCAATAATCGCCAATGACGATTTGTACACTCTGAAAGGAGTCCCTCCAATGGGAGGCGGCATCACATACGAATCGATGGATGTGTTCGACAGCGCATTGAACTGGTTCTGTTCACCCAGTGAATTTCCTCCTGTGATGAAGAGGAAGTTCTTGTTCCATTCATCCAGTGTGTAACCGTCATAACCGATAATTTTCGAAACGGTCCGTTGAGCTTGCAGCGGATCCGTTACGGGGAGACGTCCGATCAATAGTGAAGGGATGAACGTGACCGTTGAATCAAAGCATCCAAACCAGTTATCGCCCGATGGAACTCCATAAGCGGGGACGTAATTCACCTGCTGAGAACTGGCCTTGTACTTGTGGAAATCCCAACTCGCATCACCGAACATGAGAACATATGATGGCGCAGGAGAAGGCCATTGCGTGTACGCATGCCTGAGAAAGGCCTTGACAGGATTTGCGTTCAGCGTACCGTAGTTGAATTCGTCATAGATATCCTGCACATCTATCACCGCAGTGCGGACACCGTTCACCGCCTGTCGATCAGAAGCAAGCTGCTGCGCAGATGTCATGAAGGTCCTATGTGCGATGACAACATAGTCCGCGCCCTGCACGTTCACGCGGATGTCGGAGAAAACCTTCTGCGAGACCGGAGGCACACTACGCTGGCCCCCGGCACAGAACACGACATACGACCGGGGCGAACTCAGCGTGTCCCGAAACGCAATGGAATACCCTGACGTCGAATCTCCTGTTACGGTCCCACCTGTGATCGATCGCCTTCCGCTCAGGTCCAACACATCAATCTGCGGATTGGAGAATCCCACCACGGTTATCATAGTTGGATCAGTACCGGACGCGGCCGGAACAGTGAAATGCAAATGGTCCCCGATCGCCCGAAGGTATCGCGGATAGTCCAGTTCAATCCAATCGAGGTAGACTTGATTGGGAAAACTTGGAGTATTCACTGATACGATTCTGACCGTGTTAGACCCATTCACCAGCCATAACGATGGGATGGAAGCCGTCAGGAGACCCTCCGTGCGACCCTCGAAGAAAATTTCTCCGGCCAGCGAATCGTTGACAAAAACCCGCAAGTGATGATCAACGCCTGAGAAGTTCGGAGACATGCCGTGGAACCTTGCACGCAGGAGCGAGACGCCGCCTGAAGTATTCACGGTGTCGACGGTAATGGGGATTGTATATGTTCCGGACCCGAACATCGGCATCCAGAACCATCCCTCGCCTGCAACAGTGCCGTTCTCCGTGACCTCTGCTTCTCCGAGGCCGAAGAAGTAGTCGATATTCTGCTCAAGATGTCGTGACTCAACTGCAGACTGCACCAAAGCACCAGGAGTCCCCCCCGGCTGAGGAGAGGAGATCAAACGAAGACCCTGCGTCGCGCCGCCCCATGTAACCCAATAGGTGTTCGTATCGGTGTAGAAATCGAGAAATGTTGAGTCACCATAGTTCCGCATTGCGTAGAATTCGATCGTCGTGTCGGGTCGAATGAGAAGAGGAACTTCCTCACCGTGGCTAAACACCCGGAGTGTCGGAATGTCAATCTGAGATGTATTGGCACCTGCTGCGGCAAGATCGGCAGTAGTCACCTTATACCACCCGTCGGTGGCAATCTTAATCCGATAGTACGTACGACCAACCTCAAACCAATCCCTCGTTGGATCCATTCCACGATCCACTCGCATCGCAGGTCGCGTTCGCCATTCCCTTGCTTGGTCGTAATTCCAGATAACATTCCTGTATATATCCTCAAAATACGGATCATCCCCGGACTCTCGTAGCGGAGTGACCGGTCCTTCCCCTTGTGATAAGCGGATACGCAGGGTTGCTTTCGTCAACCTTCGGAGAAGACGGGTTCCGGGGTTGTACAGGTATGACGCCACGCGGACGGTACTGATGCGCTGAAGGCGAAGATCGAATGGTGGCTCAACGGTAACCTGTGTGCGTGGAAAGAAGGTGCTTTGATCGTAGACACTCCTATCTTTTCGATAGAGTGCCGTCGCCTCCTTCTCCTCAGAGTAATTGTACGTTGGAATAGGAGCAACTAGTTGACCGGGAATGTCCTCAAATGCCTGATCGACGAGCTCAGCTTGTATCGTCGCGCCAGCAGGTATTCCAATCGTCAGTGCCTCCGACGGCAGTTGAGGGACTCCCTCGTCTCCAGCCGACGCCTGCCCGGCATAAAGAAGATGCGGTGCGCCGTCAACCATTACAATGGAAGGCTGGATCATCCGAGGGACGTATTCCACAACCCATCCCTGGGGGAACTGTGTCACCAGTCGGAAGGAGTTGCCCGGCTTAGGTCCGTTCCCTGCATTGAGTGGCGCGACAAAGAGGGCCATCAGAAGCAGGGCAAGTGAGACTTGAAGTATTCTCGTCACTCTCATGTGCTTTTGCCTGATCGCAACCGTTGCAGAATGATACTTGCCATGAATTTTGGGTTTCCTATCAGGTACCTTTGCCACAACCTGCGGGGTTCTTGTCCGAGCCTGTAGAGCCATTCAAGACCAAACGCGAGCATCCAGGGTGGTGCGATAGCTTTTCGCCCTGCTACGTATTCCATCATCGATCCTGCGGGAAGAATCGCATGGACGTTCATTCGTTTCATGTTCCTCGCGATCCAGAGTTCCTGTGCCGGCATCCCCAGCGCAACAAATATCAGGTCGGCGTGGGCATTGTTGACGGTCTCCACCACTTTGTCGGATTCAACACCTTCTTTCCCGAAGTATCCATGATGTGCACCGGCGATCCTCAACCGGGGAAATTTCCTCCGCACCTGATTGACTGCCGCTGTCACTGTCCCTTCCTCCCCTCCAAGGAAAAAAACAGAGAACATATGCACTTCGCAAAGAGCACAGAGATCCCACACCCATCGTGTTAGAACCGTCCTTGCCGGCAATCGCGTGCCGAGCAACCATGCACCAAGACGAACTCCTTCTCCATCGCAGTACACCGTTGCCCGGCTATTGTAAAAATCTTTGATTGCACCGTTGGTACGCGCAAGGTTCACGCCGTTGATGTTGACATACGCAAAGACTTCTTTTCGTTTCTCATTGATACACGTAACGATCGCGTGCTCCAGATTCGTCTTATCGAGTCGATCTACCTTCACTCCTAAAATGTCGACTTTAGGCATGCGCCACTGCGTCATGGGTCACAGCCAACTTCAGCGTTTTTTCCATGCAGGTCAACACCTCATTGACACTGTATTGATACATGCACGGGTCCTGGGGCCTGATGCACTTTCGTTGATCACATGGAGCACAGGGAACGGCTCGATAGAGATACTCCACAACCCCATTCGAGGGCCCCGTTAGAGCTGGAGAGGCGGGCCCGAAGATTCCGACGGAGGGAACTCCGAGTATTGCAGCCAGATGGAGCGGGCCGGAATCGTTTCCGACAAAAAGGGAGGCCTCCTTGAGTGCAACAGCAAGTTCGGCTGCACTGTCTGTGGAAAAGAGCTGAACGCCGGAGGATCGCGCAGCAAAAGCATCCTTCAATCGAGAGCGATCACGCTCCTCACAAGCCACAAGCACCGGCAGTCCCAGTTCGCCAGATGCACGGTTTGCAAGTGCAACATAATTCTCGAGTGGCCAGCTCCGGTACTCCCAGCCGGAAAACGGATGCACAGCAACATATCTGCCTGGAGGCAGCACGCCCCGTTCCTTGAGCAGCGATGCCAGCTCTTCGCATTGTTTCTTCCTTAGTGGCAGAATAGAACTTATGCCTTGAAGTGGTATGCCCAACACTTGAAGCACTTTTTTACTCCGCCGTGCAATATTTTCTCTTTCATAGACCGCACTCGATGCATTGCGACCGAATAGCTCCACCTTGTGCGCGCCAAGGAAGGGCGTTAGTGAATTCGAGTAATCAAGATACCCCGCCTTCATCGTCGCACCGCTGAGGAGCGTGACGAACGCGTTGCTTCGTGATGGACTCATGCTGCACGCCAAGTCTGGAGCAGTCTTTCGAACACCCCGGATTGCAGGAAGAAGGTGCGAGATGCGAGCATCAGCCACGGCATGGACTTCCAGGTCAAGATCACAGAGCCGGAGGAGGGAAGCAAACTTTTCCCTGATTACACAGTGGATTGAGACAGAGGGAAAGTGGAGTTTGAATTGTTGAACTGCCGGGAGGATTTGCACCACATCGCCGAGCCGCGAAAGCTCAACCATCACAACCAACCGGACCGTTGAGAGCTGCGGCGGTTCTACAACGGATGATTTGACAATAGACCTGATCGCTTGAAACAACAGCCTTGGCAACACCCGTCACTCCCGAAGGTCAATAGGAACACGGGAGTAACCTACAGATTAATGACGAGAAATTCAACGCAATCGCCGAGCGCGCAATTCGACTGCATTAAGGATAGCCGTATGAAGCCGGCGGGCAAGCACCGGAACGTCGTACTCGGCCAGAGCTCTCGCCCGACCCCGTTCGGCATATTGCCGGCGCAGATCGGGGTCATGCAGAAACTGCATCAATCTTGCTGCAAGCTCGTTCGCATCACCTGTCTTGAACAGAAGAGCGGCATTACCGACCACGTCGGGAATCCCTCCCGAAGCGGAGGCCACAATGGGAACACCGCACGCCATCGCCTCTATGAGGACCCGCGGACACTGCTCCATCCAATACTTGGTTTCAACTGAAGGAAGGACGAGAACATCAAGTGAGTTCATGATCCCCGGGATTTGCGAATGAACCACCGGCGGCCAGAGCATCATCCGCTGCTCAATGCCAAGTCTCCGGCCAAGTCGGATCAATTCTTCACCATCATCCCCTCTCCCGACAAAGCTAAGTCGAGTGGTTGATGGAAGCCGGGCGAACGCCTCGGCCAGGATATTGACGCCTTTGTTCCAGGTAATTCTCCCTACAAATCCGACCGCCAATGCTGACCGTTCTCCATACATTGCCGCCGGTCGAAAAACGGAGCAGTCAATCGCAAACGGGAAGTAACAGCTTTGTTCAGCATATGCAGGAGCGAACTCGACGGTTCTCCTCGCCCGGCAGAAAAGGACATCCGCAGGAGAACGCCGCAGCAACCAATCGCATGTGCGGTGCGTAAATGACATCTTGTAAGGAAATCCGACGGCGACATGATCAATATTACGCGAGGAGACCAATCCGAGCGCGGCGCGGGGAGCAAGAAGCTTGCGCAAGAGCAGTCCCTGGATGGCAGCGTAATTCTCCGGTTCCGCCTCCACGTACAAGAAATCGGGTTTGACCTTCCGGACTAGTGCAGAGAGATGCCGATACACAACACGGTGAGCCCTGTTCCCGAAGAGGGTTGGCAGAACATGAAGCGTGAGACCAGCTTCCTCTTCCGGTTCACTTGAGATTGTCTGCACACCCTCATTCCAACGTTGAGGCGTTATCACGTGAATCTCGCAACTGCCGTCTCGCGCGAGGACGCGATACACACCGCGTCGCGATGCCTCTACTGCCATGTGGTCCACAATCATTATGCGCTGAGGTCGGCTAGCCATATCTTTTCCCCGTCCGGCCGCGCACGAAGTCCATCGCACCCAGCATAATCGCGCCCGCCCTTCTGATCTGAGCCGTTGCCAGAAAATAGACCACGGGACCGAAGAACGAAGCAACCAGGAAATAAATCAGAAACATGAACCATCGAAATCCACGCATGGTGCGCCGCCCAAGCATGAGAGCATTGCGCGTGACGTAATAGTCCCGGAACCACTTGCCTGTGTTCTTCTTTACCGAGCCTGATGGAAAATGAAGTGCAAGCGCCGATGGCTGATGCACGATCTGCCACCCGTTTCTTTTTGCCCGAATGCAAAACTCCGTGTCTTCAACATATGCGAAGAATGCTTCATCGAAAGGGCCGAGTTGTTCGATCGCTTCGAGCCGGATAAGACACACGCACCCGGATCCAAAATCCTCAACAAACGGCTGCGGACTCATCTCGGGCGGTCTTCCCATATTCCGGTGGTACGGATGTCCAAAGATGTTTATCCGCCCTCCATCAAACCATACCTTGCCTTCTTTCACGCCATCCATGATACGCGGAGTAACTGCAGCGATTGTTGGATCTGCGTGGATTGTATCCAGGAGCGAACGCAGACACTCAGAATCCACGGTGGCATCCGAGTTTACAAGAAACAACCAATCCACTCCTCTCTGCACAAAGAACTCAACACCTTTGTTCCATCCCGCCGCAACACCGACATTCTCAGGTAATTGCACAACCGTAACAGACGGAAACCTCGTCGCAATCGCCTTCCCTGAACCATCTGCTGATGCATTATCGATGACAATAATCTCAACCCCAACCCCCTTTGAGGATGCAAGCGATTGCAGGCAGCGGACAATAAACTCGCCGGAGTTCCAATTGAGGACAATGCAACCGACACTGCTCTCCGTTCGCAGAGTATTCAAGGGATCTCCACAACAAGCGGAAACCGGATTACAAACCAGCGGAGAAGAGGAATTCTGCGGATTATGGGGAGAAGAGGCTTGAGGACGAGTCGAACCATTCGAATAAATCCGGAGTTGTGAACGTACAAAGTCATGTCAGCGAAATCACCAAGGAAAACGATCTTCCCCCCGTGCTGCTGAAACCATTTGACAGTTTCCTGGCACAGGACACAATGGACTGCGTCATAGTCGTGGGCAACATAACGATCCGCATCAGCAAACGCAGCCACGTCATCCGTGACATATGGTGAATAACGGAATGGAAGGAACTCGTTCCTGAGCATCTTGAGAAAGATTCTCCAGCGGACCGTTTCCCGTGCAAGGACGGACCGGTGCGAGAGCTGCGGAAAGTCCTTCCGGAAAATGTTGTCCCAGTTTGGTCCCCAGATCATAACCCTCCCTCCTGGTCTGGTAATGCGCGCCATTTCCTCCAGCGTCTTCGCCGGATCACTCATATGCTCGAGCGACCAACTGCATAGTACGACATCCGCCGAGTTACTTTTGATTGACATGCTTGACGAATCGGATTGCAGCATTGCCCCGCGTCCCTTTTCTTGTCCCAGTTTCAGCCCGTTCATCGAGAGGTCACAACAGATATACTGATTGGGGACAATCCCCAACAGTTCGGCATTTGCGCCCGTGCCACCTCCTACGTCCAGTACAATATCCGAAGGTGTTAAGTACCGGCGAATGAGGCCCAGCGAAAACATCTGTCTATCCCTGGACTCTTCGACGATGTCGTGATATTCGCGGACGGACGTATAGTATTGTCTGGCTCTTTCTTGCTTCATAGCTTAGTTAGGGTCCTTCTGGTAGATGCTGCAGAATTGTCCAGAGAGAACCTTTGTGCCGCACCCTAAATCCCCATGTCTGCAGGACTGTCTCGGTGCGATCCGTTGCATTGTTTCTCCCCACGATTGTCACGTTGGCAGATTTCTTCATACCCTCAGAAGCTAGACCAACCGAGGCAGCGAGATCGTCCGGTGTTTCGCCACTGAAGCGCAGTGCATAATCAACATGCTCCTCTCTCACTTGCAAGAGCGACGTCTCATGGATTCCGCCCCACCCGGTCCCCTGCAAATGGGCGTAGTACGGAACACCGAATAGCGGATTGATCGATGCAGATACAACATCCCGGAGACCAGAAGCTGCGGGCCAATCAAGTCGGATCACGATGAAGGACTTATTTACGTCGGCGGAAGAAACATATTCCTCGAACATCTCAGACATCTGTTTGTCGACACGACGGAAATAGTCGAGATTATGGAGACTCACAAGAAAAGTTACCATCAAAAGGGTGGGGATGAGCCCTCTGGGAGATGCGCGCTTGCCGACGAGGAGAGCACATACCAGAATCAATGGCAACGTTAACCGCGAGCCGGGCTGTGTGATGCCAAGAAATGGATCAGGGAAAAAGATGATTCCACACAGGAACAGGACGGCTACAAATATCAGAGGTTTATTGAGCGTCCCCTTTTGAAGTGTGGAGAGAAACCTCCACAAGAAAAGCCCCCCGATTCCGATACACCACATTACATTCACCAGTGTCAATGGGACGGGTGAAAGAATCCCGTAGCTCTTTGTCAGAAGAAGAGTTGGTTTGAGGAGGTTCTGCGCAATTGTCCACAACCCCCAGTGCGAAGGCATGGCAGGTAGAAAAGGATAGTCTATGACGTACCAGAAAGCGGCACCTGCCGATGGGATCAGGACAACCAACATTCGGAACGATTTCTTCCAGTTACCAAAAGCGAAGGTGGCCGCGACGAGAATCAACGCCGTTACGCAGAATGCAAGAGCATGGACAAGGTAAAGACTCAGGTAAATGGTTGAAAGAACGACGAGTTGGGCTCGGGAAAGATTGAGAATCCGGGGGAGAAAGTAACCAATGGCAAATTGAGCCATGCTTATTCCAAGCAGGTATGCATGGCCGCCAAAAATGAATAGGTTGAACGAATAGGGAAATCCTAACCATGCCATTCCTGAATTCGGATCGTCAGACAACGCTCGCACACAATACCAGAAACTCCATGGAAACCCGGCAACACAGAGTGACAGAAACAACTTCCCAGCGACTTCTACCGGAACGGCATGAGATAGCCCCCACACTGGAACAAGGAAACCAAGGTTGGGAACAGGCAACGGAAGGATCTTGTAGTAATCAGAGAACGCGCCAGTCGCGGCAACTAGCTCCTGAAGGACCTTCACCTCAAACAACCAGATCGGGTAATCATACATCGGTAGAAAGCGAAAGACCCAAATGAGAGCAACATTGATCATGGTGAGCAAAATACCGCAGATGATCCATCGTTTCTGACTGTTCACCCTCATCGGGCGAGAACCCCTTCATACACTGCCAGAACCCTTCTGGCAATTTCATCCCATCCGTACGATTGCGCTGACCGATGCGCATTCAGCCCCATCCTTTTCATGCGTCCATGATCGTGAAGAAGAGACCGGATTGCCTCGGCAATTCTCTCACCATCCCGCGAGATGAAATAGCCATTCTCCCCGTCCGTCACCAACTCCTCCGTTCCATTCACTTTCGTGACAAGCAATGGCAATCCGCAAGCTGCGGCTTCGAGTGTAGCAAGAGAGAAGGCTTCATATTCTGTCGGCAGGCAGAAGAGATCGCACGCTTTGTAGTATCGCGAGATCTCCCGGCACCGGCCCAGATGGACGACTTGCTGTTTTACTCCTAGAGCATCTGCTTTCTTCAAGTATGGCGATATATCATCGTTGCCGGCAACGACAAGTCGCACGGACAAATCATGAAGGACGTGAAGAGCCTCGATGACATATTCAAGACCTTTTCTATCGAATTCATTTCCGACAAACAAAATAACCGTGTCCTCGTCCTCAAGGTGCAACTCCCTACGCACTGCTCGACGGGACACTCCACTTTCATCCGGCGCAAACTCATGCAGATCGACTCCGTTAGGAATCACGACCACATCATCGTCGGGAATACCGTAATACGCACTCAACTCTCGCCGCACCCCCTCCGCCACAGCAATGATGTTCTTGTATCTCCTTCGTCCAAAATTCTGATACTCAATGAAGAGACGAATCCTGTCTGCCACTCCCAGGTTTCTCGATTGAAGCCTCGCAGGCCGGATCTTACGCCTGACCTCCATACCGGCTCGATGACAGCTATGCGCGGTAATAACATCGCAACCTACGGCCAGGCCGTGAGAGTGTGTGATCTGGTAGCCGGCGTTTCGCACATCGCGAGATCCCAACACAGCAAACGACGATATTCGCGTGGAGTTCACAATGTCCAGGGTGTGCACACGATGGAACCTGACGCGTGTAGACCCTGTATCGTTCGAGGAGGCACAATGGAAGTGCACCTCGTGACCCCATGCTGCGAGACGATCAGCAATTTCAGCCGAAGATCGTTCAATACCCTGCGTGCGGTTGTATTCCAGGCTCGCAACTCCAATTCTCATTTTGGCGCTGTCGGATTCATTGCCGGGGATCTCTTGGTTCGCCAACAGATGCTGGTTGTGTGCCATGAACGAAGAACCCGATTATGTGTTCCAGGCGGCTGTCAAGCTTCGCAAACAGTGTGGAGTCTATGTGCGTAAGAGGTTTTGCAATGAGGAGCATAATGACCATCAGCACTACATAGAGTCCGATGCGACCAACAAAGGAAAGAATTGTCGGTTCCAAAACGGGAATCGAGCATAGCCACGATGCGCATGCACACGTCATGACAAGCTTGAGCCAGAACTGCCATTGGATATGCACATCCACCGTTCGCATGACCACGATGGCCCCGAGGAAACTGATTAGCAGGTTCGCTGCCCCGCTTGCCACCACAGTGCCACTGGCACCAAATGCGGGAATCAGGAGAATGTTCAGGGTGATATTCACAACGGCGCCTATCAGACCAACCAATACCATGGTACCCACCATCCCCTTGGAAAGCATCAGCTCTGAGTTTTCCGATCCACCGAACACCCGGCTGGCAATGCGGAATGCTGCGATTCCTTGAATCAAAATGGCTGCTTCGGCATAGCGCGGCGAATACAGCCCCCTGACCACAGAGTCGGCATTGAAAAGGATGAACACATATAGCGGAATGGAAAGGAGCGACGTAACGCGAACAAGAAACGCATGAAACCGTTCAATTCCCTCGGAGGAAGAAACCGCGAGGCGCGAGAACATCGCAAACGTCACCCCACCCAACCCTGCCGTCATACCCAGCGCGGCCAGTTGGTTAACGGAGAATGCAACATCATACAACGATGCTTGTGATGTTTCGTGAAGCAACAGGCTGAGAAAGAGTACATCGCCCTGACGGCCGAGGAAATACTCGACGATTGTGTTCGCCCAATATATTCCTCCAAACATGAACACTGGCGCCACAGCAGTCTTGACTGCCCGTCCGACGAAGTCATCTCTTGAGGAAATGATAAGAGTAAGAACCTGAAACAGGCCGGTGAAGACAAAGAGAAGGAGAATCCCCGCCGCATCAATACCTATGCTCCCTAACACGACCACACCTCCACATTCCAGCAAACGGGCCGCGAGATTCACTTTCGCCGAAAGACCAGTCTTAAGCTGGGCAATCAAAACCATCGTCGCAATCGATGCCAGAGACCTCACCGCAGTGTATCCAACCAGCAGCCAGAGATATCCGACTGCAATATTCGTCGCGGGACCCCAGAGATTCCATGCGATTCCAAACATTCCCAAAGAACAGAACACTACAAGCCCAAAGCGGACAAGGAAGACCCGGCGAACCAGATATCGAAGACGAGCTGCCCGGTTCTCTTCAGGCAGCTGGGGAATGTGCTTGTTCAATGATGTTTCGAGTCCAAAAGACACGATCACCATCAACAATTGGGAAATACTGATAAGGCTGGCGAATGTCCCGTTACCTTCCACTCCAAGCGAACGGGCGATCAGAACGGACGTGACATAGATGAGGAAGTATTCTACCACACGGCCGGCGTGATTCCAGAGGGCACTCTTGAACGTTGCGCTAGGTTCGGACATACTTGTGGAGTGGTGAAATCGCAGACTGTGTGGAAGAATATAAAACGTTTTGTCCCAATATCAAAGACTGTCGCAAAGCGCTTCATTGCATTTCCTCCCTGATCTTTGTATATTTTTGCCACCAACACTCCAGATCATTTGGAATACTTGAGTGGAGCCTTACGCGTAATCATCGGCGAGGGCAATTTCAAATGGATCTGTTACTGTGCCCGGAGAGGTGCAAGAGTGGTTTGAGCCAAAGGCTCATGCGCCTCCGGCGCAGAATTGGCCACCCTGGAAAGGTGGTATACCGGCAACGGTATCGTGGGTTCTGCGCCAAAGGCGCATCCGCCTCCGGCGGAGAATCCCATCCCGATCAAAGCATGAGTTATGTTCTACGTCTACATCTTGTGGAGTTACAAACTGCAGAAGCGCTATGTTGGCTGCACCAAAGATGTAGAACGTCGTCTAGCTGAACACAACAACGGAAGAAACCGATTCACCAAGGGAGGAATTCCTTGGAGCATAGTTCATTCTGAAGAGTTTTCAGATTTGTCGGCGGCGCGGAAACGAGAAACATTCTTGAAGACCGGCGCTGGCAGATCGTGGTGTAAGCAAAATCTCCCTCAATACACACGGGAACAGTAGTCAGCATCTGGAGAGGTGCAAGAGCGGTTGAATTGGCCACCCTGGAAAGGTGGTATACCGGCAACGGTATCGTGGGTTCGAATCCCACCCTCTCCGCGAGAAGATTCTCCAAAACACCTGGGATACCTGCCTCATTTCAAGCCCGCTTCGTAGCGAGCGAGGAGCTTCGCCTTGAACCGTACCGTCGCACGCCTTCTGTTTCCTCTCTTCTGTGTTCTCGCCTCTTCTGCATTTGCGCAGACCGTTCACGTCGTCACTATTGACGGCACCATCAATCCGGCTAGCGCGGACTATCTGCACGAAGGGATCGCCAACGCTACCGACGCGGGAGCAGAGTGCCTGGTTGTTCGACTCAACACACCGGGAGGGCTCCTGAAATCCACACGCGTCATGGTGTCCGATCTTCTCACCGCCAAAATCCCCGTAGTTGTCTACGTCTCCCCTTCCGGGGCACAGAGCGCCTCGGCCGGCGTTTTCATTACTCTGGCGGCAGATATCGCGGCTATGGCACCCGGCACGAACATCGGCGCTGCGCACCCGGTGGGTATGCAAGGCGGGGAAAAGGATTCGATCATGAACGAGAAAGCCACCAACGATGCTGCCGCATTCATTCGAACTATCAGCGAAAAGCGCCACAGGAATGTCCGGTGGGCCGAGGATGCTGTCCGCAAAAGCATCTCCATCACTGAGACAGAGGCCCTTCGGGACAGTGTGATTGATCTGGTCGCATCGTCGCTCAAGGAGCTTTTGAAGGAAGTAGATGGACGGGAAGTGACCGTTGACGGCAGGACGCTTTCACTCAGCACTGCCTCCGCAGATATCATTGAGCGTGAGATGGATTGGAGGCACCAAATCCTCAATGTCCTCAGTGATCCAAACATTGCTTATATTTTTTTTCTTCTCGGCATTTATGGCCTCATGTTTGAACTCTACAATCCCGGCACTATTCTCCCCGGCGTTGTCGGGGCCATTTCTTTGATCCTCGCCTTTTACTCGCTCCACACACTTCCGATCAATTATGCGGGACTTGCGTTGATCGTCGTCGGCATCATCCTGTTTATCCTGGAGATAAAAATCACAAGCTATGGTCTTCTCTCCCTGGGGGGTATTGTCGCCCTGTTCCTTGGCTCAATCATGCTGGTTGACTCCGATTCTTCCCTCGAGTTCATCTCAATTTCATGGGGGATTATCGTCCCGGCTGTGTTGCTAACTGCGCTGTTCTTTGCCGTGGCCATCGGCTTTGGCATCAAGGCACAACGAAGGAAACCAACCACCGGTGTGGAAGGAATCGTCGGAGAGATCGGCGAGGCACTCTCCGACTTGAATCCGGAGGGTCGGGTGCGAGTCCACGGTGAGATCTGGGCCGCAACAAGTGCTGAAGGAAAGATCAAGAAAGGGACGAAGGTCAAGATTCATCAGATCCACGACCTTCGCCTTACCGTCGTCAAGAACATCTAACCTAGCACCGAAAGGAAGCACATGGAAGCTATGAGCGCTGTGTTCGTCGTCGTCATCATCTTTGCCGTTATCATTCTCGCAAATGCGATCCGTATCCTGCGTGAGTATGAACGGGGGGTGGTGTTCCGACTCGGACGTTTGATCGCCGTAAAGGGACCGGGACTAATCCTTCTCATTCCGCTTGTGGACAAGCTTGTAAAGGTCAGCCTCCGGACAGTGGTGATGGATGTGCCACCGCAGGACGTCATCACCAAGGACAACGTCTCCATCAAGGTCAATGCTGTTCTCTACTTCCGCGTGGTACAGCCGGACAAGGCAATCGTCGATGTGGAGAACTATCTCTTTGCAACCTCTCAACTTTCCCAGACCACACTCCGCAGTATTCTCGGGCAATCGGAGCTGGATGAACTCCTGGCCCAGCGGGACAAGATTAACGCGGAACTGCAAAAGATCATCGACCACCAAACGGAGCCGTGGGGGATCAAGGTGTCAAATGTCGAGGTGAAGCACATCGACCTGCCGGTCGAAATGCAACGGGCGATGGCCCGTCAAGCCGAGGCAGAGAGGGAACGACGCGCAAAGATCATTCACGCGGAAGGCGAGTACCAGGCTTCCCAAAGACTCGCGGACGCTGCGAAGGTCATCGAGAACCATCCCATGGCACTCCAGCTCCGGTACCTGCAGACCCTCACGGAAGTCGCGTCTGAGAAGAACTCTACCACCATCTTTCCTATCCCGATCGACTTGATCGCGCCCTTCCTGGAGAACTACACCAAGAAGAAATAGCGGGAGCAATGAATCCCTTACTCTACGGTCACAACAACGACCAGCGCATCGTCGCCGTTCACCCACAGGATGACAGCACGATGCGCCTCTATTTTCGGGAACGCGGCGGGGTGCGGTTCGTGGATGATAGGTTCTTCCCGTTTTTCTTCCTTGCCGAGAAACAGTTCATTGATGCATTCTCCAGAAAGCACTGGATCAAGAAACTGGATGGCAATGGCTTCTACCAGTATCTCTGCGCATTCGAGGAGTGGACGACACTTTGGGAGGCAGTGCGTTATATTCTTGAGCAATATAACCGCACCGCGATTACGAAAGCTGAAAGCTACACCAACCTTGACATTCTGTATCTTTTTTCCGACCCCGTCACGCAATATCTCCTACAGTCCGGCCGGACGTTGTTCAAAGGGATGACGTTCGATGAAGTCCACCGACTCCAACTGGATATTGAGACATATACTTCTCCCCGATTCCGCTTTAGCAATGCAAGCAGGGCCGGTGACAGGATCATCCTGATTGCACTTTCCGACAACCTGGGATGGGAACACGTCATCAATGGCAAGAAGATGAACGAGCGCGAGATGTTGCTTGAACTCCGCCGGATTATCCTCGAGAAGAACCCTGACGTCATTGAAGGACACAACATCTACAACTTCGACATTCCCTATATCCTCAAGCGATGCGAACTTCACAGCGTAGCCCTAACCGTAGGGAGAGACGGTTCCGCACCACGGACGTATGACACCCGCACATCCTTTGCCGAGCGCTCTTTTGAGTATACCCTCACAGAGATCGCCGGACGCCATGTGGTCGACACCTATTTGCTGGTGCAGAATTATGACACCGGCAAACGCGATATGGAAAGCTACGGCCTGAAATACGCCGCCCGCTACTTCGGCATCGCTGCACCCGAACGGACCTACATTGCAGGCGACAAGATTTCGTGGCACTGGGACCACGACGCTGAGCCGCTGATGCGGTATGCACTCGACGACGTGACTGAAACCCGCAGACTCAGTGAACAGCTCTCCGGTTCATCGTTCTATCTCACGCAGCTTGTTCCTTTCGGGTACGCACAAGTAGTTCGGAGTGGATCGGCGATCAAGATCGAGAGTCTGATGGTACGCGAGTACCTTCGAGAGAGGCATTCCCTTCCCAAACCTTCCGAGGGAGTGCAGACGACTGGGGGGTACACCGATGTGTTCGTCATTGGCATCGTGGGACCGGTTCTGCACGTCGATGTGGAGTCTCTGTATCCATCTATCATGATAAGTCGCGCAATTGCTCCTGCCTCAGATGTCAAGGGCATATTTCAGGAGCTGCTGCGAAACCTCACAGCGATGCGTCTGGATACCAAACGAAAGATGAAGGGAGAAACCGACGCCCGTGAGAAATCCCGTCTGGACGCCATGCAATCGTCTCTCAAGATTGTGATCAACTCGTTTTATGGTTACCTGGGATATGGTCGCGCGATTTTCAACGACTATGCTCAGGCCGATGTTGTGACCAAGACAGGTCAGGAGTTGTTGCGACAAATGATGGCGCATATACAGCAACGAGGGGGGAAGGTTATTGAGGTAGACACGGATGGCGTTTTCTTCGTCCCACCGGAAGGGATTGAGGAAGAGCGTGACCAACAGAATTTCGTTGAGGAACTCTCCCGTCAGATGCCGCAAGGCATCACCGTGGCCCTGGATGGCCGGTACCAGAAGATGCTCAGCTATAAGAAGAAAAATTACGCGCTCTTGGGTTACGACAACAGGATCAAGACCAAAGGATCCTCCCTTACATCCCGCAGCATGGAGCGCTTCGGGCGGCACTACATTTTGCAGTGCATTGAGTGTTTGTTGAACAATAACATAGAGGGACTTCACACACTTTACACGGAACTCCATCGTACCATCGAAGAGCATAAACTGGATGTGAAGGACTTCGCACGCATCGAGGCGCTCAAAGACCCCCTTGAACGGTACACCTTGGATGTGGAATCGGGCAAGAGGAACAAGAGTGCAGCGTATGAAGTGGCAATTGCGACCGGAAAGACCTATCGGCCCGGGGATCGGGTGGCCTATTACATTACCGGCAATGACCCGAGTCCGAGGTCGTTCGAGAACTGCAAACCGGCGGAAGATTGGGACCCGAACTTTCCCGATGAAAATGTGCCCTTCTACCTCCGGCGACTTGATGAGTTTTCAGAGAAGTTCAAGCCCCTGTTCCTCCCCCAGGACTTCCGCTCCGTTTTTTCAGCAGACGACCTTTTCCCGTTCAGCCCAACAGGAATCACGCTTCTGACCCTTGATCTCCCAGCGGACAGCAGCGTCGTTGGAACAGACGACGAACCCGTGCGCCCCGGCATTTGGCTCGAGGAATAACTTTGCTTGCGTTTCTCAAAACCGTTTGTTAACATTCCCACACAATTTACGGAACACCGTCTGTTTCAAGAGCGAGGCTGCTCGAGTTACAGAGTGCTGCGCGTGGACTCCGATGACCGGATGAGCTGGAAGGAAGGTGTCACATTCACTTCATTATCGAAGAAAGGGTGCACGCGTATGGAAAAAGGTACCGTGAAGTGGTTCAACAACGCGAAAGGGTACGGCTTCATCACGCGAGAGAGCGGCGAAGATCTCTTTGTACATTTCAAGTCGATCGCCGGCGATGGGTACAAGAGTCTCAAGGAGGGAGACGCGGTGCAGTTCGACGTAGAGCAGGGTGCGAAAGGACTACAGGCCGTCAACGTTGCAAAGGTGTAGCCGCCTATTGTCTTCAGCCATAACCAAGAATGCGAACATCCATTCCGCGAGGAAGGGATGTTCTGCTTTCAA
This sequence comes from Bacteroidota bacterium, assembly GCA_035687895.1. Classification (GTDB taxonomy): domain Bacteria; phylum Bacteroidota; class Ignavibacteria; order UBA10030; family UBA6906; genus JAERML01. The sequence continues at coordinate 28,308 of DASRUE010000017.1, forward strand.
GAAGCATTGTATCGAATCAGTTCCTGTGTCCCTCCACCCATTTCGTGATATACTCGATAATGGATGTCGTCGAGGCGCCCGGCGTAAAGATGGCTCCTATGCCAAGCTTGTCCAACTCCAAGATGTCCTTGTCGGGAATTATGCCCCCCCCGAACAAGAGAACATCATCCAGCCCTTTCTGCTTCAACAGATTCAGGATTTTTGGAAACACCGTCATGTGTGCGCCACTCAGGATGCTCACGCCAATTGCGTCGACGTCCTCCTGAAGAGCAGCCTCCACAATCATCTCAGGCGTCTTCCGAAGCCCCGTGTAGATCACTTCCATTCCCGCGTCGCGCAGGGCCGCGGCTACGACCTTTGCGCCCCGGTCGTGTCCATCGAGGCCGACCTTTGCAACAAGCACTCGAATTTTTCTTGACATGGCGCTCAGCCTTTATCAGAACTCAATTGCGATTGAAACTCTGCAAGTCGCGTGTAGAACTTCGACAGAGGAAAACCTACAACGTTATAGAAACATCCTTCTATCCGTGACACGAACACCGCGCCGTAATCGTCCTGGATTCCATATGCGCCGGCTTTGTCCATGGGAGAGCCGGTTGCCACATAGTCTTCAATCTCACTGCGTGGCAGGTTTCGGAATGTCACGATGGTTGATTCAACGTCCACCACGTAACGGTCCGAAGGACGATCAAGGAGTGCAAACCCGGTATGCACGACGTGTGTCCGCCCGCTGAGCAGTTCCAGCATTCGTATAGCATCTTCGGGGTCGGTTGGTTTTGCCAACACCTGGTCCGCGAGAACAACCGTGGTGTCGGCGCCAACAACGAGAGCATTTTCAAGCCCTCGCCCCACCTCCAGTGCCTTTTCCAGTGCGAGGCGTTTCGTGTTCTCTACCGCGGTCATCAAAGGATCAAACTCTTCAGAAATGCGGCTGGGAATCACATCGGGATGTAAACCGACTTGCTTGAGGAGCGCAATCCTGCGTGGCGACTGCGAGGCGAGAACAATCGGCTTAAAGAACTGCACACGAGACCGACAACAAAAAAGGCGACACTACAGTATCGCCTTGGAATGCAGATAAACTCAGCATCATCAAACCGGCCTCAGCGGAACATTGCTTTAATGCTGCCCCACGTCTTCCGGACATTATTCACAGTATGGCTCACGCTGATGGGACCAAAGTACAACGACGACCCGTCAGCAAAAACTACCTTAATGCGGTACTGGTACAGTGTCTCTGTCGTTAGTCTGAATGCTGCGTCGTCAACGTAGTCATACGAAGAATTATCTCCTCTTGGAGCAATCTGAACCAACAGGAAGAACTGTCCGTTCACTCCTGCTTTCCGTTCAAGCTCGTAGCGGACAACACCGGCTTCCTGTTCGCTGAGCCAACGAATGACGATATTCTCGCTATTGCTGCTCGCGGAGAATGTCCCCTCCTTGACGACTCCACCAAGCACAACGGTGGAAATGAGAAGGGTCAGAAGAAAGATTGATAAGATTCGAGTGGGCATTGGAATAGAACTGGAGATATGCTGTAAGAATATAAAGCGCGACCCCCATAAAGTCAAGCTCTTTTTGGGATTTTTCCCATTCCGACCACCCTTGCTAACAATGAGTCAACATGCTTAGCCTTACCGGGTTTCACAAACAGGCGGATAATCTCCAATGTTTTCAATGGTGTTTGGCGATTCCCTCCCACGTTAGCAGCACTCTTCAGATGAGACTCTAATTGTCTCAGCCAGCACCGGCTGCAAGAATCCTGACAGCAATGAGTTCGCGTTCAAGCAATGTGGTCCGGGCCTCGCCAGGACTTTCCTGTATCCATCTTCAATGATCCACCGGGCCAGCTCTGAGTGAAGGCCCTGCATATTCTTCATCAGCTTTTCGAAGTTCTCGCCATACGTGACGCATACCTTCACCCCCTTTCGTAGTACATTCGTGTGCTTCGGTCTGGACGTGTCTTCTGTGCTTTCCCTATACGACACTGGCGCAAGAGAATCAAAGCCTCAATGGCCGCAGGGAACCCAATAAAGAGATGAATTTCGAGAATTGTCTCTATGATTTTGAGGAAAGCAAGCCGCTCGAACCGAGATCTTTAGTGTAAGATCTCGATACCCTCTTGAGGTCGCCAGCGGAAGCGTGGATCGCAAGAAGAATCAGGACACGCGGAATGCCGTGAGCGGCCATAGATATGGGCTACATGTTGCGCAAAAGACAGAAAAGCCTCGATGGAAACAATCGAGGCTTGCGAGTGCGGAAGGCGGGACTTGAACCCGCATGCCTTGTGGGCGCCACCCCCTCAAGATGGTGCGTCTGCCAATTTCGCCACTTCCGCGCATATCGCAATTCCATACTAAATTGTCACTTGCTTGGTGACCGCAAGTAAGTAAGGGAATCAATCGTGAGCGTGGGTGGGCTCGAACCACCGACCCTCTGCTTAAAAGGCAGATGCTCTACCCCTGAGCTACACGCCCGTGCAATGGTTTGGTCCGGATTCCGGCGTCACTCCGGCCCGGATGTCTGGCCAACCGACGGCTCGTTCAACCTAATATAAGACTTTTTGTACAAAATTCCCAGGGGAATAATCACGCAGTAACCGAGCACGAGCAAGATCGGTGCAAGGACAACGGGGAGGAATCCTTCCACCGGTTGCTTGTACATCGCGAGGTATCCTGCGATGATTACGACAAGTCCGATCCCCATGATGACAAAATTCGTCTTCGTGAGTGGGATGTGTTCATCGCGAAATGTCTTGCGCTTTGTTTCTCGTCGCCGGATTGGCTTTGCCATTCGTTCTCCTACCGTTGTTCATCTATATACAACGAGCCGCCGAAATCAACGAGGGCTCATGGTGAAAACAAAAGCCCAGCGTTGGGGGGAACGCCGGGCTGGACCCTTTGCTTACAACAGTCAGGGGAGAAACTGTCGTAAAGGTCTGTTGTAAATTTACACAAATCCCAGCCATTGTCAAGTAAAATCTTAGTGGAGTCAGTTGCAGGATAGTATGAGCAGCCTGCCGTCAACTATGAAGTATGAATCACTCCATCCTGAATCCGGACTACGCGATCGGCCTTCTTTGCAAGAGACTCATTGTGCGTTACCACTATGAATGTAGTTTCCAACTTCCGGCTCAAATCCCAGAGCAGTCCGTGAAGGAGCTGCGCATTCGATGTATCGAGGTTCCCCGTGGGTTCGTCAGCAAGAACGACCTGGGGTGCATTCATTAGAGCACGAGCGACCGCAACCCTCTGCTGCTCTCCCCCCGACAGTTTGGTGGGCTTTTGCCCTTCTTTTCCTTCCAGACCGATCTCCCGGAGCAACTCTCCAGCCCTAGGCTTCACCTGCGCGAGCTTCTTTCCCATGATCAGGGCGGGCATGGCCACATTCTCAAGAGCTGTGAATTCTGGCAGCAAGTGATGAAATTGAAACACAAAGCCAATTTGCTTGTTCCGGAATCGGGCGAGTTCGTCGTCAGGGAGAGCAAAGACATCTGTCTCACCGTAGTAGATCTTCCCCATTGTCGGCCGATCCAAGGTCCCGAGGATATGCAGAAGGGTACTCTTACCCGCTCCTGACGCCCCTACGATGGCAATAATCTCTCCCTTCGTCACGGTAAGATTGATTCCTCGAAGTACATAGAGCTTCTTCTCCAACTCTTCACCTGCAAGAAAGGTGCGTGTCACGCCTTCCGTGCGAATGATCGTGGGAGCCGGTTTCTTCTTCAGGGTCATTCTTATTCCCAACGAATGGATTCAACAGGCAACATACGTGCGGCACGCAACGCTGGGTACAGAGAGGCAAGTGTGCACAACACCATCGAAGCAACCGATACCGCTACGAAGTCACTCCCCCGGATCTCCACCGGAATTGCAGGGATGATGTATACGTTAGGATCAAGCGGAAAGATCTGATATTCGATCTGCAAATAGCAAACAGCGAGACCGATAACCGTACCCACCACTGTTCCAATTGTCCCGACAAGGATCCCTTCAAACATGAACAGACGAACGACACTCCCATGCGTCGCACCGAGTGCCTTCAGAACACCGATGTCTCTCCTCTTCTCAATCACGCCCATGGTCAGCGATCCGAGGACATTGAATGTCGCAACCCCGACAATCAGGCACAGAATGATATACGCGGCCCACCGCTCCACCTGCATTACTGAATAGAGATCCTTGTGAAGATCGTACCACGTCGAGATCATATAGCCTTCCCTCAGCCTGGCGCGGAGCGAGCCTTTCATTGCATCTGCGTTCTGAATGGAATGCAGGCGCATGTCAACACCACTGATGGTGTTTTGAAATTGAAAGAGTTGACGCGCCGTCTCCAGCGAAACGAATGCATAGTGCGCGTCGTAGTCTTTGTTGTTCGAGTCATAGATCCCCACCACCCGACATTTCCTCATGGTTGGCTGACCGAATTGGATCAACATGGCCTCCACACCGACCGGACTGACGATCGTGATCTCCGACCCCACCGTTGCGCCAAGCCGGTCGGCAAGTGCGAGACCGATCACGATGCCGGCAGACGAGGGCACGTCGGCAAAGCGAAACTCTCCCAGCATCGTGCTTTGTTTCACACCGGATACCTGATCAACCGTTGAGTCCACGACGCCTTTGATCAACACAACACGGTTGAACTGCGACGCCACCAGCAATGCCTTGTTGGCGATGTATGGTGACCAACCGGCAATCTGTTCATCCCCTTCAAGAATCTGAAGAAGAGAATCCGAGAGTTGCAGAGATTTCCCCTTTTCCGCCTCGATCTTGATATGCGGGTCAAACCCCACGAGAACCTGGGTGACCACACTGTTGAACCCGTTAAAGACTGAGAGAACGACGATCAGGGCTGCCACCCCGACAGTAATACCCAATACGGAAACAAGCATAATGATGTTGATGAACCGCATCTGCTGCTTCGACCGGAGGTACCGTTGCGCTATGAACCGTTCGTACCGCATCAGGCAAACCTGATGGCGTTGACGGGATTCATCCGGGAGGCCAACCGGGCAGGAATCAGGGCACTGATAAGGCACAATCCAACGCTAATGCCCGAGACCACTGCGTAATGCCAGAGGCTCATTAAGATGGGAACCGATGTCATGAAATAGATGTCGCTCGGGAGTGAGAAGAACTTGTATTCCATCTGCGCGTAGCAGAGAAGGTACGCAAGCAGGTCGCCAAGAAGCGTTCCTGCAACAGCTATGACCGCTCCCTGTTTGAGGAATATCCTGGCAATCCCCCACCGGGAGGCCCCCAACGACATCAGGATGCCGAGCTCACGCGTCTTGCCGAGTACCATCATCAGGAGCGTGCCGATGATGTTGACTGTTGCCACGATAATGATAAGGCCAAGAACGATGGGGACCGGCTGTTTCTGCAATTCGATCCAGCTGAACAGGTTGCGGTAGGTTTCGAAGACGGTCCGCGCATAGTGGGGGTACCCCAGTAATTCCTGTATCCGGTCGGACACGACCGCCGCACTATCGATCCGTGTGAGCAGTACGTCGTACCCGGAAACGGCATTCCCCATCTGAAAGATCGTCTGCGCATCCACGAGCGAGGTGAAGGCATAGATATCATCATACTCCGCCATCCCGCTTTCATAGATGCCGCTTATCCTGAACTGCATGACACGCAACTGCCCCTGCTCCACCAGCCGACCAATCCCGAAGACTGTCGCGCGGTCACCGACCTCAAGTGCCAACCGTGCCGCCAGTTTTTTCCCGATCACGAGCCTCGGTAACGATCCCTGTCCCCGGTCAATCTCGTACTTGCCCGCGACGATGTACTTCGCCGTTGTGGAAATGTCCTTAAGCGGATCGATGCCTTTGAGGAGGATGCCATCCACTCCTTCGCGCGAACGAATCAATGCCTCACGTGAGACAAACGGCGCAACGCTGCGGACAAACTGAACACTGTCCTCGATCTCCCGCGTATGAGTCTCATAGTTCATCAGTGCCTGGTTTTGAAAACCGAGCACTTGCACATGACTCGTAAACCCAACCACCTTCTCGGTAATCTCCTTCTCAAATCCACCAAGTACGGCCAGCGCAATGATGAGCGTAGCCGTCCCCAGTGCGACACCGAGAATCGCGATGAAGGTGACGAATGAGATGAATCCGCCGTTCTGGCGTGAGCGGAAATAGCGTTTCGCGATGAGTGTGGTGTAGGACATGAACCTTAGCCGGTCCCTTTCGAGCTGAACTCCATCAGGTATCCTTTAATGAATTCATCCAGGGCGCCATCCATGACACCCTGAACATCGCTAGTCTCCACGTCGGTCCGGTGGTCTTTCACCATGTTGTAGGGATGGAAAACATACGATCGGATCTGACTCCCCCACTCAATTCTCTTCTTTGTGCTCTCGATCGCGCTGAGGCGGGCCTCCTCCTCTTCCTTCCGGCGCTGGTACAGTTGGGACTTCAGCATCTTCAGCGCGCGCTCCTTATTCTGGAACTGCGACCGCTCCTGCTGACATGCCACAATAATGCCGGAGGGAATGTGCGTAATCCGGACGGCCGTCTCCACCTTGTTGACGTTCTGCCCCCCTTTGCCACCGGAGCGGTAGGTATCGACCTTCAGATCGGCGGGGTTGATTTCGATTTCCACGTCATCGTCCATTTCGGGATAGACAAACACTGAGGCAAATGAGGTGTGTCGGCGTGCGTTGGCATCAAAGGGGGAGATACGCACGAGGCGGTGGACACCATTTTCCGCCTTCATGTATCCGTAGGCATACTTGCCGTAGATTTCGACAGTCGCACTCTTGATGCCCGCCCCGTCACCATCCAATCGATCAACAAGTGCAACCTTGTATCCCTTCCGCTCTGCCCACCGGATATACATCCGCAGCAACATCTCACCCCAATCCTGCGCCTCTGTTCCACCTGCGCCGGAGTGTATCGTCAGGATTGCATTCCGTTCGTCATCCTCGCCGCTGAGCATGTTGCGGAACTCCAGCTCGCCGATCCCCTGCCTCACCCCTGCAAGCTCGCGGTTAACCTCATCGACGAAAGATGGCTCATTCGACTCTTCTGCAAGGTGCACCAGCGATTCGGCGTCTTCCAGCTTCTGCTTCAGGCCATTCCAGGCGTCAATCCATTCCTTCTGCGCGCTGATCTTCTGCATCACCTTCTGGGCCATAACGTTGTCGTTCCAGAAGTCGGGAGACTCGGTCTTTGCCTGAAGCGCAGCTACATCCTGTTCCTTGGTATCGAGGTCAAAGATAACCTCGGAGCGAGGTCATCTGCTGGCGGAGTTCCTTAATCGACTGCTTCTCGTCTTCAAACATGATCTGATCCTTTACAATGTAATCCGTTCATCGATATCCAGCTCCATCCGAAGCATGGCGCTGCTGAGGGTTTTTCCCTGCGCATCATTTTTCAAAGACTTTGTGCCACCTCCTCCCAACGCCTCGTGCAGGAGGAAGTTGATCGCCCAGAGATTGGGCATATCAAACCGTTCCACCTTCCCGAGGGCGATTCCTTCAAAGTGTTTCTTCACCCGATCGACCGTCAAGTACTTGGTAAGGAGGGGGTAATACTCTCTCTTCCGGGCAATGACTCCGACGTTTCCGGTGTCTCCCTTGTCGCCGGAGCGGGCGTGTGCAATGTCTAGGAGCTTGATTCTCATAGCACGTTTCATACCTCTGCTACTTCAACAACGGGCTTCACTGCCGACTTGGGCATCAAAGCCGGCCAGTAGGCGATTACCTCGCTTGGTTTGGGTCTGCCGCCGGCAAATCCGGTCACTGCCGGAGGGCCCGTAAGAATTAGCGGGGCCAGCTCTTTGCCAAACCGTTCTACGGCAGCATGGTCATGCCCCCGGACGCCGAACCGGAGCACGACTTCGTTGATCTCGCCAGGCATTACCGAAAGCGGACCATGGCATGAGTCGTATCCCATGAATTCCGACCTGATCTCATCGAACTTCAGCCCCAGGTCTGCCAGCCGCGTCCGCAGGATCTGGTCTGCCGCCTTTGCCTTGTCGAGCGCATCGGGCCATGCATACGTCAGCGTGCCGATGGCGGTGTAGCCATCGAGATACGACATAGATACTTTGTATGAGTCGGTTGCCACTTTCCCCTTTACACCAAACATTTTAATCCTGTTCTTCCCAACCTCTTCCAACTGAATCGTCGTAAAATCTGCAACGCAGTCTGGAGTGATATAGTTCGAGGGATTACCAATCTCGTAGAGGAGTTGTTCCTTCACGGTCTGGAGAGAGACAAGCCCGCCGGTATTCTCGTGCTTCGTAATGACGATCTCCGCATTCGGATATGCCTCGGCAATAGGGAACCCGATGTGGGCAATATCCGGCACAGCCCGCCAGTCTGCCGAGAAATTACCACCGCTTGCCTGCCCCCCACACTCGAGGATGTGGCCCGCAACCGTCCCGGCCGCAATCTTGTCCCAGTCGTCCTGTTTCCACCCAAATTCGTGGATCATCGGAGCAAGCGTTAACCCGGTGTCGGTTGTCCGACCCGTGATGATGATCTGCGCTCCCTTGTTCAGCGCATCCACAATCGGCCAGGCGCCGAAGTACACGTTCGCACTCATCACTTTCTCTCGAACGGAATCGAGTCCCTCTCCGGTCTCCATGTTGTTGAGGGCAATGCCTTTGGCGTTGAGGGCATGCAATTGATCGAGGATGTCATCGCCGAGGACGACACCGATCCTGAGGTTTTTGATTCCCTTCTTGCGGGCCCATTTGAAGATTGCATCGCGACATCCCGCAGGGTTCACACCACCGCCGTTGGTGATGATCTTGATGTCTTTCTCCATGCAGGTCGGGAGGATGTGCTCGACCAACGGCACCAAGTCCTTTGCGTAGCCAAGTTCTGGATTACGCTTCTTCTGTTTCTGCATG
>DASRUE010000018.1:0-5179 GCA_035687895.1 Bacteroidota bacterium
TTTCCACATCATGAATGCGAGATTGCGCAGAGTGAAGGGGCAACGGGAAAGCCGTTCGTAAAATACTGGCTCCATAACAACATGGTAACGGTGAACGGCCAGAAGATGGGGAAGTCCCTGGGGAATTTTACGACGCTGAAAGATGCATTCAAGAAGTGGAGGCCGGAGGTGATTCGGTTCTTCATTCTCCAGAGTCATTATCGCAGCACGCTCGACTTCTCCAACGAAGCGATCGAAGGTGCGGCAAAGGGGCTGCAGCGCCTTGCCAACACCATGAGCATACTCAAGGAGAAAAGGCGGGCCACCGGGGCCGGCGGGAAACACATTCCTACTGACCTCGCAAAGTACAAAGCTGATTTTCTCGCGGCAATGGACGACGATCTGAATACGCCTCAAGCGATCGCGGTATTGTTTGACCTGAGTCGCGACGTGAACCAACACCTTGCCTCGATTGAGGCCTTTGCAGGCGGTGGATTGCAGGGGATCGAGGGGCTGTTCAAGGAACTTGCAGAAGGAATTCTCGGGATGACGCTAAGCGACACCGATGCGGGGTCGAGCAACGCGTCGCTTGAAAGCGGATTGATGGACCTGATCATCGCCCTGCGCCAGGAGATCCGCGCACAAAAACTCTGGCCGCTCTCGGACAAAATTCGCGATGGCCTGGCCGGACTGGGAATTGCACTCGAGGATAGAAAAGAGGGTACAACATGGAAACGAACATTGTGAGCTGATCTCTCCGCCGATGGATGCACTCAAAATCATTGCCAACGGATTCGTCCTCACCTGCGACCCCCAGAATCGCGGGGGAGCGTATAATCTCCTCATCCGCAATGGTCGCATTGCCGAGATCTCCGATAGCCTCGACCTGTTTACGGCACTCCATCCTTATGCAACGATTATTGACGCCTCCGGCAAACTCATTGTTCCCGGCTTCGTCAATGCGCACTTCCATTCCGACAGCGTCCTCCTGCAAGCGCGCACGAACGGCATGCATTTCGGCCTCTGGAAACACGATATCCGTTTTCAGGAATGTGACAAAAAGCTCCTGGAGCCCGGCAGTTATGATGATGTCCGGAGTCTTTATCTCGCGTCGTACTTCAGCCATCTGAAATCCGGAGTCACCAGCGTTGGAGAGTTCGGCCCTCCTGTTGACAGCAAGGGGTTGATTCAGCTCCTGCAGGCAATTGACCGGACGGAAGTGAAGAGTGTGGTCACGCTCCAGAATTGGGACCAGATCCGGCAGGCAAATGAACTCGGCCCCAAGCGACCAAAGTTCATGGTCAGCATCGGGAGGGAGGAGGACTTTACGGTTTACAGCTTTGAAAACCTGACCCGGGCCGCGCGGGATCTGGGTGTTCCGTTGATCGCTCATCTGGCAGAGCAGCGGGACGATGTGGAAATTGTAAAGAAGAACTTTCAGAAGAACGCGCTGGCGTTGTTACGGGACTACAACGCCCTCCAGCCGGGCACGTTGCTCGTACATCTGAACCATGTTACAGAATCCGAAATCGACCTGGTCGAGCAACTATCAGCCACTGTTGCCATTGCGCCTCGCTCCACCGCATTCAAGCAGACGGGTTATCCAGCTCTGCGCTCTCTCACGCGTCGCAATGTGCGCCTTTGCATAAGCACGGACTGGGCAAATCAGGACGTGCTTCTTGAGCTCCGATTCCTCCACGAGCTCCCCTTGCTTGTCTCGGGCATCCGTCAGCTCTCGCCCATGGAGCTCCTCCGGATGGCAACCATCAATGGCGCGTATGCCCTGGGTCTTTCGGCGGAAACTGGTTCCATGGAGCCGGGGAAAAGCGCTGACCTGACATTCTTCAACCTCTCAGACATCCGTGTGCCGTTCACTGCGAGCCGCCCAACTGCGGAAGAATTGGCGCTCCTCCTCGTTCGGTCTCTTACATCCCGCGACATTTCTGACGTCATGATCGATGGTGAGTTCTATGTAGGAAGAGGTGAGATCATGACGATGTCGGAAGAAGATGTGGTGGAAGGATTCCGAAAGACATTTGATCGGTTCTTCCCCGTGTCTTCCCGTCCACTTCCATCCGAACCGGAGGAGTTGGCGGCGGAGCGGCCCGCGGGGACGAGGGGAAAGGTTCTTCTGTTTGTTCCAGAACAACGCGTTCCCGCAGAAGGGGTGGAGGGATTTGAAGAAGGGTTCCAGATCATCCAACCTCCTCCGGGAGTCTTTGAGATCAAGAATAATTCTGTGAACATGCAGCCACCTCCGGCCCTACCACCACCCAAAGCCCCCGGCCCGAAACCGGAACTCTCAAAGGATGTAAAGCGCATCTTCGGTGAAGACGAAGGTTTCTAACTGCATTGCATTTCCACCATCGCTTGATTGTTCCTTCCTCATTCCCTACTTTGAAGAACGAGCCTTTGCCTTGGGAGTTGGTGTGTATCGTCGAACCGTTTGCGTCTGTTTTCTGTTTGGAATAGTAGCGCCGTATTTACTGGGGCAAGGCTCTGCAGGTACTGCGGGGAACATAGAGCCACGGTACCTTGTCGACATTCCCACAGCTGGAATGTTGGGGAAGGGGATGTTCGGCCTCGACGTAGACTTCTATCAACAGGGTGGCGTAGTACTCAGCCTCTCGGCAGGAATCCTCGACCGGCTCAGTTTTGGTCTTTCGTACGGGGGCTCGAACCTTCTCGGTTCAGATGAGCCTGTGATGAACCCGATTCCCGGCGCGAACATCAAGATCAGGGTGATCGAAGAGAACATGGTGTTACCAGCGATCGCCATCGGGTTTGACTCGCAGGGAAAGGATGGATATCTGAAGGATTTGAATCGCTATGTGATCAAGTCCCCCGGCTTTTACGCGACAGCAAGCAAGAACTATTCACTGCTTGGGTATTTCTCTCTTCACGGTGGAGTGAATTACAGTCTTGAGCGCGGCGATGACGATAAGGACGTCAATCTTTTTGGAGGTGTCGAAAAGACGATTGGTCCGGTGGTGTCCGTGCTGCTGGAGTACAATTTGGGTGCGAACGATACGAATGGGGATGCTCCGGGCAGAGGGCGTGGTTACCTGAATGCCGGATTGAAGTGCTCCATTAGCGGTGGCCTTACGCTTGGGGTGAACCTGAAGGATCTTCTGAAGAATGGCAATACCGTTCACGTCGGAAATAGAACCGTGAAAATCGAATATGCGAAGTCCTTCTGATGTGTAGTATATTGAACGCCCGATTGGTTCTTGTCCAATAATATGCACAAGTTGACAGACACAGATGGCGGGACTCGTAAACAAAAGGTTGAAACAGGGTGATTTGGGGGTAAGAAGGCCGTCGTTCTGATTTGTCGGCTGGCACCAATATTGTAATCACCATAAGTGCTTACGGAAATCTTTCACGGAAGCGAGGGTAGGTATATGAAAACGCTTGAACGAATTCCATTCATGGTGTTGGTTGTGTTCTCGGGATGGCTGCTGGCGGGATGTTACACCCAGGTGGGGACGGTCCGTCCAGAGGGTCCTGAGAATTCCACCCAGGAACAGAGCACCACGGACGACGGCGAGACCTATGACAATGATTCGTTGCAAGGGGAGAATGAATATTTTGATGGGAACGGCTACGCGGAACCCCGCTACGGATTCAACTATTACTATCCAACGTTCTCGATGGGTTTCGGTTACGGTTACTATGAGCCGTGGTACTGGAGGCAATCACTCTGGTATTCATATTACGATCCATTCTGGTGCGGTACTTACTACCCCGCGTACTACGCAGGGTGGTATCCTCCGTTCGGGTATTACTATCCACCCTACTATTCTGGTGGTGGATACAGATACACATATGGTGGAGGACGGGGAGGCACGACACGCACGATAGGATCAACGCGGGGAAGCGGTTCGACACGAGGGGATGGCGGCACAATCTCTCGCGGTAGCAGCTCTTCCGGTAGTACCGCTCTGCCGACAGGTGTTCGCTCAGGGAGTGGTGGTTCGGGTCGCGCCAAAGAGGCGACACCGAAGGTATCGACCAGCCGAAGAAAAAGTGATGCAGGAAACCGTGGAGGCTCACGCAGCGGCGAAAGTGTCCGTGGTGGGAATACACGTTCGGGCGGAGGCAAGCAGGCAACACCTCCCCGTGTTCGACGCGAAGCTGCACCAAGGCCTGCGCCTGCACCACGTGAAGACCGGGGAACACAAAGAGGAGATGCCGGTCAGTCGGGTGGGCGTTCGTATACTCCACCCCCATCACCACCTGCACAGAGCAGTCCTCCGCCTGCACAATCAGCACCGCCAACAAACACCGGTGCACGCGGCGGCAATCGGCGGTAGGTGTTCATTCGGCGCATACTAACTTTGGAAATTCTTAAGCGGAAAGGAATGTCGCGAATAATGAAACGTATGTGGTGGGCAGGAGTACTTGTTGTTGGGTTCCTTTCGTCAGGGTATGCACAATTTCCGGAGGACGCACTCCGCTTCTCTACATCAGGGCTTGGCACCGGCGCACGTGCACTCGGGATGGGAAATGCGTACACCGGTGTTGCCAGCGATTTCAGCGCGCTGTTCTGGAACCCCGCCGGACTTGCACAGCTTGAACACGGAGAGTTCTCGTTCGGCCTCTCACATCTGAACTTCAAGGATAACAGCACCTTTTTTAATGCAAACGAGCCCTATACCAACAACGCCACCAAACTGAACTCCCTTGGCTTAGTGTTCCCGTTTCCCGTGCGACGAGGAAGCGCCGTGCTTGCATTTGGATACAACCGCCAGAGTGATTTCACCACCGGAGTCTCCTTTCAGGGGTTCAACCCGAATAGCAGCATCATTCAGACATTCGCACGGGATAGTGCATTCTATCCTTCCGATCTCTCCGGAAACATTGCCTATCAGCTCTACCTTGCTGACATTGATACGAACACCGGCCGGTTCATTAGTCCGATTAGGAACAGGGTGACACAAACTGGCCGTGTTCTGGAAGGGGGAGGGCTGAATAACTGGTCCATCGGCGGTGCGATTGACATTGGCCGGAATGTTTCGGTCGGTCTTGCGCTTACCTATATATCGGGCACGTATACCTACGAACGGACTTTCACAGAGCAAGACAACAACGGTATCTACACGGCTCTTCCATACGATTTTGATCAGCTTACCCTGGAAGACAATGTCGAGAGCGATCTTTCTGGCGTGAACGCCAAGTTTGGGTTTATGTACCGTGC
>DASRUE010000019.1:0-34237 GCA_035687895.1 Bacteroidota bacterium
AGAGCGCCAGCATGCTCAGCTGCTGGCCGAAGGCCCTTCCCATAAGCAGATGCTTGATGGTGTGCAGGCGCAACTCACCACTTCTGCTGCCGGCATGATGGAGGCAGCAACACAGATCGCTCAAGCAAATCCGGTGTTCAGCCCCGCAGCAAAAATCAGTACGCTTGGTTTGGCGGATGCTCAACGCCGCCTTCCACCCGGGGCTGTGCTTATTGAGGCCATCCCAACGCCCCGAGCATTGTATCTGTTTGTTCTGACCTCCAGCTCATTGAGCGTCCAGGTTGCCGCCATTGAGAAAAGCCGGGTTCTTTCCACCACCCGCGCGTACATTGATGCACTTCGCCAAAGAGAAGGAATCGCGGACTCACTGGAATACGAGCAGCGAGAGGTCGAACAGCGAATCCATTCGCTTTCGCCGGTCCTCTACTCCTGGTTCATACGCCCGGTCGAGTCGTTGGTCGCTGGCGCAACCAAAGTGCTGGTTGTCCTGCCGCAGGAATTGGCTTCCTTTCCCGTCCACGCGCTTTGCAAGACTGTGGGGAGATTAGCAAGCCCCTATGTGATTGAACAACATGCTGTGAGCTACCTGCCATCAGTGTATGCACTCTCCTTCGACGGAAGGTCGATCGCGCCATCTCGCGACATCGTGGGACTCGGCCATCCGGGGAGGACGTCGTGGGACGTAGAGTACGAGCTACGGGATATCCGCGCCTTCTTCAAGGATGCACGATTGTACTTCCAGCAACAGGCAACACTTGCCTTTGCCCAGAAGGAACGGGCAGATGTCTTCCATCTTGTTGCAGAGATACAGTTCAGCGAGCGAAGCCCGGACAACTCCTTCATCATGCTATCCGATGGGAAATCAGCAGCTACATTCCGTGGGGTTCGGTGGGGCCAGCTTTATCTACTCCCACCGTTTCCAACAGTCATCGTTTCCAACCTTGCGGAAAATTGGTCGGGAATTAATTCGGCCCTTCCTTCAATTCTCTTGATGGACGGAACTGGCACGGTTGGTCTCACTTCGTACGCCCCCTCCCGGAAGGTCAGGAAGTATTTCGGGGAGATGTTCTACACAGCGCTCCTTACCGGCGCAGCAAGTCAGCACGCATTCCGCCTCGCCCAGCTTGAAATGATCAAGGCGAAAGAGTATTCCTCGCCGCATGTTTGGGCGCCATTCTTTCTCTGGGGGAAATAAAAAAGGGGAGCCGTTGCTCCCCTCTCAAGTCACTTCTATTCTGCCTGTTCACCTTCTCCGGATCTTCACACTCCCGAGCCCTGAATCGACTCGGATATTCATTCTGGTTGCTGCCGTTCCGAGGTTGTCGCTTGTGTAGACGTTGTCTGATGTTGTGTGGAAATCGGCATCGCAGTCAAGACGGGACACCAAGGTTTCTTCGTACATCAGGCGGACCCCGACTTCCTTCGGGATGATCATTGTCAGAACCCCGAGGCCTACCTCCACCTCAACATCCACTTCTTTCTCAATCTTTCCGGTAAAGTCGAGGAAATAGGACCCGACCCCCCCTTGAAATCGGAAGCGCTTGAAGTTCGCGTTTCCCAGATTGCGGGCAACGAATTTACTCACACCTGACTCGATGTTCATATTCTCGATGGTGGTGGTGTTCCGTTCGTCAAACGAGAGCGTCACATCGCTGGCGCCGGTCGAGAGGTTGAAGTCCTTTACCTGCAATCCCGATAGGTCAAAATCGCCTTTTCCGAGGCCGAGCGTCAAATCGAACGAGATCGGGATCGCATCGCTGAAACGCATGTACCATTTCCCACTTTCGCCAAGCGAGCTGAGCTTGAAGGAACCCTTGTGGTTTCTCTCCTCCTCCGTTCCCTCCCCCAGCACCACATCCATATAACCTACGCGGTTACGGATTGAATAGTCGACAACCATTCTCGGGGATTCGTCTTTCTTGGAAGCGGCCTCGGCAATCAAGATCTTCTCTGATTCTCCCCTGGAAATAACAACACTCCCGAACGAAGAAGTAAGGACAACCTTCAGTTCCTTCTCTGTGGTTCTGCCGATCTCCTTAGACGGAGGATCGGGCATAAACGGCAGAGAGAGCGTCACTGAAGCAACAGGGGCGACGAGTCCTGCAAAAGCCGCTATGATCGAAAGCGTTCGCATAGGTGGATGGTCTCCACACTTCATTACGTGCGGGCCGGTCAATAGTTGCGGATTTTATCCCGCAGAGCTTTGTACAGGATTTCCCGGGCGCGAAAAATGTGCGCTTTGACGGTGCCGATTGGGAGTTTTAGGAGTAACGCAATCTCTTCATAACTTTTCTCATCTACATGCCGCAAGTGGATAACCTTCTTGTACTTCTCTGGAAGATGTGCAATCGCTTCGTTAAGGAGGCGGGTCCTTTGGTCGCTGATCAGTTCCTTGTCCGCTTCATAGGAGTCGTCCGGAAGTTCGAAAGTATAATCACTGTCTTTTAACTCGATAGGTTTGTCTATTGAATATGCCTGAAGTTTCCGCTTGCGGATGTAGTCAATACAGTTGTTGGTGGCGATCTTGTAGAGCCATGTAGAGAAAGCGAATTCCTCGTTGAAGTTCTTCAGAGAGTTGAACGCCTTGATGAATGCCTCCTGGGTAAGGTCTTCCACTTGTTCCCGGTCGCGCACCATCCGGAAAAGGAAGTTGAAAATGGCAGGATGATACTTTCGCATGAGCTTCTTGTAGGCGCGGTCGTCACCCTTCAACGCCGACTCGATCAGTCGGGAATCCTCTTCGCGTGATTGAAGTCTTCTCTGTTCGCTGGGATCGACAGGAGGTGGGGCGGCAGCCTTATGTGGCCGGGATTTCCTTGGCATCGAACGGGGAGAGCGCCTCGATCATAGGGTGACGATGGGTATCGTGAAAAAAAGTTACAGAAAAGGGGAGAGAGGTGCAAGGGGAGTTTCGCGCCGTTCATGGGTTGCATGTCGCGTTGAATTCACGTATCTTTTTTCGCGCCAAACATCGTGCGCGAGACACAACAAGCACCTCCAGCTCTGCAACTGCCCGGAGACGGCATGTCCACGCGAATCTTCTTTCCCTTTATCCTCGTTATTCTTTTTGCAGGATGTGGCGGAGATCGATCCGGGGGAAGGATTGTGTTTCAGTCGAACCGGGACGGCAACTTTGAATTATACGTGATGAATGCGAAGGGAGAGAATCAGCGTCGCATCACCAATTCTCCCGCCAACGACGTCACGCCCTCATGGTCACCGGACGGCAAGCGGATACTTTTCGCTTCCGACCGTGATGGTAATTGGGAAATCTACACCGTTTTTCCCGATGGATCGCACCCTACACGGCTCACAACACCACCCGGTGCCAATACAGCCCCGAGTTGGGCTGCCGGCGGGGAGAAGATTCTGTTCGTGTCGACACGGGACGCAGTGAACGGCGATCTGTATCTCATGGATGCCGACGGACAGGACGTTCAACGCGTTAGCGCTGATCCGTCGGTTAAGGACACTCCTGTAATGACGCCTGACGGAAATATCGTCCTGTTCACGATGAATGAAAAGGGACGACTTGCTATTGCCGCGTACAGTGTTCCGGAAAAATCTGTTCGGGTGTTGACTTCGGCCAATTGCAATTCCATGAACCCATCCATCGAGGCTGATGGGCAGGTGGTATTCTCTTCTGATCAAGCCGGTAATCTGGATCTATATACAATGACGGTCAGCGGAGAGAACATTGTCCGACTGACGACAAACGAAGATGCAGAGCGCACGCCTGCATGGGCGCATGGAGGGCAGAGCATTATCTACGCAAGGAGAGGCGGGCTGCATATGTTGGCTCTTGACAACCGCACCGACATCGCACTCTCCACGAAAGGGGATATCTACCCTCACTGGACGCCGCACTGACACCGTTTCGTAACTCCATATTTCTTCATCCCGATGACATTCTATCAAGCCATCCGCTCCATTCAGCGTGAGCACAAGAGTCTTCTTTGCGTCGGCCTTGATACGGATGTCAGAAAGATCCCAAAGTTTCTGCTCAGCCACCGAGACCCGGTCCAGGAGTTCAATAGCCGAATCATTGAAGCAACGAGGGACATTGTTTGCGCCTACAAGATTAACCTCGCATTCTACGAAGCCATGGGTGAGTGTGGATGGCGCACTGTTCAACAGACCCTTGCCTGCATTCCTGAGGAGGTTGTGACAATTGGCGATGCCAAGCGGGGGGATATCGGGAACTCGGCAGAACTCTATGCAAGATCGATTATGGATGATTACAATTTCGCATCGTGTACTGTCAACCCATATATGGGCGAAGATGCAGTACGTCCATTTGCAGAGAACAGAGCTAAGGGAGCCTTTGTTCTCGCTGTGACATCGAATCCAGGGGCGAAGGACTTTCAATACTTGAGTGTCAACGGAAAGCCATTGTACGAGCGTGTGATTGCCACTGTCAAGAAGTGGAATACAAAAAGGAACCTCGGGCTGGTCGTAGGTGCAACCCGCCCCTCAGAGATGGCGCGTGTGCGGAAGCTGGTTCCCGAAATGCCTCTCCTTATCCCCGGTATCGGTGCACAGGGGGGCGATGTGAAGTCGACGGTTCGTTATGGCTGCGATGTGCGTGGTGAAATGGCTATCATCAACGCGAGCCGGAGTATCATCTACGCATCCAACGGGGAGGATTTTGCGGAGGCATCACGGATGGCCGCGATGAAGTTGCGGGATGAGATCAACGCGTACCGCGCACAGTTCTTCTGAAACATCCCGAACCTCGCAGCGGAAAAGAGGGTGAGATAAACCATGAGCGCCCCACATATCCCCGAACGATTCCTTCGCCAGATCTGGCAGCAACAACGATTCACCACGGACTCACTGCAAGCGGCGGATGGAAAACCGGTGCGAATTCTTTCCCCGGGGGCGAGCAACAATGACGGTGGGCCGGACTTCCTGAATGCGCGCATCAGGGTCGGCAATGTGACGTTGCGGGGCGATGTGGAGTTGCACCATGATGCCGCCGAGTGGTTAACCCACAATCATGATCTTGATCCACATTACAACCGCGTTATCCTTCATGTTGTTCTGACGGCCGATGCGATCACTCCTCCAGCACAAACCGCATCGCGACGAGCAATTCCTCTCCTTGTTCTCCATCCATTCCTCGATACCACTCTCCGTGTCGCATGGATGCAGTCCATCCTTGATGAGCGCGAAGAGCGGCGACGGACGTTGCCGTGTCACCCGTACAATGATCCGGTTCCAGTCGAGGTGATCAGGCAATGGTTGAACCACCTTGCCCACGAACGTCTTGAACTGAAAATCCGCAGGTTCGAAGAACGTCTGACCCAGTTGATCGACGAAAGCAAGCTCGTGATTCGTGAGCCCTATCCCCGCTACTACGGCAACCCGGATGAGATCCCGGTTCCGCAAAAACAGTATACCAGAAGGGATTATGCATCGAAACAGCTCTGGGAGCAACTCCTGTATGAAGGCATCATGGAATGTATGGGGTACGCAAAGAACCACTCGCCGTTTCTCTCGCTCGCGCAGTCGGTGCAGTTGAGGTTTCTCAAAGAGCACGATGTTCGTGACACGCAAACGATGATGGCTTTTCTGTTTGGGGCGGGTGGCCTTCTCCCGTCTTCGCGCGGTCTCGCCGACCGTGAAAGCAGAGCATATCTTCTTGCATTGAAGAGACGATGGCGGGAACTCCGGCCGCAATACAAAGGAGGGACATTGCATGAAGGGGATTGGCTCTTCTTCCGTCTCCGACCAGTCAATTTTCCCACTGCGAGACTGGCGGCGATGTGTTTTCTTCTCCCCTGGTTGGGCGCCGACGATTCTTTCCGCACACTGATCCGCACGATGAAGGAGGAGATCCTGTCACATGACACGCGTCTGCAGATACTGCGTGACCAGTTCAGAATTCAACCGGATGGATTCTGGAAATCACACCACCATTTCAAGGAATACCGTGGGAAAGCTGGTATCACAATCGGAGATGCGAGACTACATGACATCATAGTGAACGCCATTGTTCCGATTGTTCTGGTCTACGCCCGGGTGTTCAGAGACTCTGTCGTTCGGAGCACCGTTCTCTCCTTTCTCGCTTGGTTGTCCCCGGGGCAAGACAACATCATAGAGCGGGCTCTGCAATCTGAACTCCTGAAACAGAAGATGAGGCTGGATTCTGCCCTGCAGCAGCAGGGGGCGATTCAACTCTTCAAGTTCTACTGTGTACCGAGACGGTGCCGTGAATGTGAGGTGGGAAAATTAACACCTCTGGGAAAGTGACATCTTTTCGCCCGGTATCACATCGAGTGTTGAGATTCTCTCAGCTTTGGTCTGGCATAAGGCCCTTTTTCACACGAGCGCTTGACATTGAAGGTCGATCCGACGTAGATTAAACCCACGAACAAAGACCTCATCTAACAACTGTCCTCACAAGTTCTTTTCCTTTTTCTTCCCAGCTATTCAGGAGGCATCACTATGAAACATGTAGTTGGCTTTTTTGTTGCTCTGGTGACCATGCTTGGTCTCGCGAGCGCGAACGCCCAAGTTCCACCAATTCCGACCGACCTTACGGCGCAGATCGTTCGAATGAACACGATGGAGATTCGCCTGCAATGGCAGGCACCGGCAGGTCCGTGGAGGTTCAAAATCTATCGCTCCGTCAACGATACGGACCACTTCACCCCCATCGGCACAACAGGGATAAGAGAGTTTCATGATCGCCTTGTATGGCCCGGGAATACCTACTACTATTTTGTAACGTCGTATACCACACAGCCACCCGTTGTGGAAAGTCCACGTAGCAACCTTGCGCAGGCAACCCTCGGTGTTCCTGTGCCACGGCCAAAAGGAACAATTGCCGGTACAGTGACAGATGACTCTACAAGTGCGCCGATTTCCCACGTACGGATGCGGTTCTTCCGTCTCAGTGTGATCGGGACCATGACACCGTATACCTTCACAGATTCCCTTGGCCACTATCATGCCCTGTTAGACACCGGAACATACATAGTCAAGGCCGAGGCCCTCTGCATGACACCGAATACCCTCTGCTATCGACCCGAGTTCTACAACAACTCGCCCGATCCCCAGGGAGCCACACCGATTGCGGTGGCGGAAAGCTCGCTGTTCGTTGCAGACTTCGGGTTGAGCAGACCGACTCCGCCGACATATGCTTACATCTTCGGCCGGGTCACGGATGCAACGGGTGTACCGCTAACCCACGCCTCGGTAGCCATCATCAGGACGATTCAGGAGATGAATTATCTTGCTGCAACCACGGGCCAGATCCCCGGGCTCGGAACCGAGACCATGGAGCTGGATGGTGTGGGCCACACGCGTGGCGTGGTCTGGCGTGGATGGACGGATTCGCTCGGCAACTATAGAGCCCGCGTAGTATTAGGGCGTTCTTACATAGCGCTCGCTTCGAAGCAAGGATATCTGCCAGAGTATTTTGACAACAAGACAAACCCTCTGGAGGCAGATATCATTCACATTTCGGGCGACACCAGCGGCATCGACTTCTCGCTGAGCCTCAATCCGACATTGCAGAACAGCATCAGCGGGATCGTCCGTGATTCGCTGGGCACGCGAGTTCCATCCCGCGTCGTTCTCCTTCCAGTGCGCCACGGCCCGATGCCTAACGTCGTTCGGTTCGGCCACACTGACTCGCTGGGCCAATACACGATCAACGGAGTCCGGACGGGGAACTACTTCGTCCTTGCAGTTCCCTTCAGCAACTATGCACCGGCGTTCTACAAGGAGGGAGAATATGGTGTGATGCGTTGGTCGGAAGCCGATACGGTAGCCGCTAACGGAAACGTGACAGGCATCGACATTGGTGTCGTTCCGATCCGGAGCAACGGCATTGCACGTCTCAGTGGGCAGGTACGATCGGCTGCGGGTGGTGCGCTTGCCGGCGTTAGCATTATTGCCACCTCGGCTGAGGGTCTTGTGGAGGGTGTCGGAGTATCCGATGCACGAGGATTGTATACCATTGATGCCGTGCGCCCCGGATTGATTGGTGTGATGGCAGACCGAGAGAGGTATATGAGTGGAGAAACGACAGTGGGTATCGCGGGTGAAGCGACGACGATCAGTAACATCGATTTCATACTTGCGCCGGTAGCGCTCACCTCGAGTGGCAGAGACACGCCCGTCGTCCGCCAGTATGTTCTCGATCAAAACTACCCAAATCCATTCAACCCGAGCACGACGATCCGATTTACACTTCCTCACAGCGGAGCCGCCACGGTGAGAGTGTTTAATCTGCTGGGTCAGGAAGTGACAACGCTCCTCAATGGCGCTCTCCCCGCCGGCACGCATGCAGTCGTCTGGGACGGAAGTGACAGCCGAGGCCGGTTCGTTTCCAGCGGCATCTACTTCTACAAACTCACGGCTTCACAGTCTGCGGGGGTGGAGTTTTCGCAGATCAAGAAGATGATATTCCTCCGCTAGTGTATTGAGAACAGGAAGGCAGTGATCACCAGAGGGGCGCGAGCCCCTCTTTGGTTTTATGCCATTCCTTGCCTTTCTTCCGCCCTCTCAGTATATTCATATCATACTGCACGAAGAGTACTGCCGAACACCCCACCCCTGCACCAGCACGGAGGGACAATTTGGAGGATGAATGAAGGTCGCGGTGTGCGTTAATCATGTTCCAGATACGGAGACAAAGATCAAGGTTGGCTCTGACGGATTATCAATTGACAAGACAGGCGTCAACTATATGCTCAGCCCCTATGATGAGGTTGCGGTTGAGGAAGCGTTGCGAATCAAGGAGAAGACGAAGGGAGAGGTAACGGTGGTGAGCCTGGGGGGCGATGCACACAAAGAGACGCTGCGGAAAGTTCTTGCCATGGGAGTTGAGAAGGCGGTGTTATTGAAGGATGATGCCGCCCGCGATTCCTATGCGGTTGCCTATGGACTTGCCCAGGAGTTGAAGGAGATGAGCCCCGATGTGATCCTCTTTGGGAAGCAGTCGATTGATTATGACGATGCACAGGTTGGTACAATGGTGGCTGAAATGCTCGGGCTTCCCTCTGTTGCAGTGGTCGTGAAAATGGAAATCCGTGACGACAAAACGGTCCTCTGTGAGAGGGAAATTGAGGGTGGGCACGAAATGGTCGAGACGAAGCTCCCCGCTGTGTTTCTGGCTCAAAAAGGCTTGAACGAACCCCGTTATCCATCGTTGAAAGGAATTATGGGAGCGAAAACGAAGCCGATTCTCGAGAAGCCCGCACCCGTGGCAGAGGTGAGAGTGGAAGCCGTGGCGATGCGAAAGCCCGCTGCCAAAGGGACCGGCAAGATCCTCGGGACTGATAAGAGCGCGGTACCCGAACTTGTCCGCCTTCTTCATGAAGAAGCCAAGGTCATTTAACAAGAGCTGAACACTGATGAGAATCCTCGCATTTGCAGAACAACGGAACAACAGATTCAAGAAATCTTCGTTTGAGACCGTCAAGGCTGCACGGAGCGTTGCGAATGACCTGGGGGCAGAATGTGTAGTACTAGTGATCGGGAGTGGTGTAGAAGGTATTGCCCCCGAGCTCGGAGCTTACGGTGCAACGCGGGTCATTGTGGTGGATGATCCATCCCTGGCCCAACATTCAAATACGGCCTTTGCAGCAGTGATTGCTGGGATCGCTAATAAGGAAAATGCGAGCATTGTTTTTCTTCCAGCAAGTCAAATGGGGAAGGACATTGCACCGCGGGTTGCGGTTAAGCTCAATGCCGGCCTTGCCGCAGACTGTGTAACGCTCAAAGCCGAAAATGGAGACATTCTTGCAACACGCCCTGTCTACGCCGGGAAAGCGTTGCTGGATGTAAAGGTCAAGACACCGGTGAAGATATTCACACTCCGACCTAATGTCTTTACAGCAACTGCGTCCAATGGGGCGGCAACCGTGGAGAAAGCATCGGTAACTCTTACGCCAAAGGACTTCGGAAGTGTTGTGAAAGAAGTAAAAGTCGCAAGCGGCAGGCCGGATGTTACGGAAGCTGACATCATTGTTTCGGGCGGGCGGGGACTCAAGGGCCCCGAGAATTTCCATCTGATCGAGGATCTTGCGGATGTGCTCGGCGCAGGGGTGGGAGCATCGCGTGCTGTGGTGGATGCCGGCTGGCGCCCGCACGACGAGCAGGTGGGGCAGACGGGGAAGACGGTCTCGCCAACGATGTACGTAGCATGCGGGATCTCCGGAGCGGTGCAGCACCTTGCAGGGATGTCGTCGTCCAAATACATTGTTGCGATCAACAAGGACAGGGACGCGCCGATCTTCCAGGTCGCGGACTACGGCATTGTCGGAGATGTGTTTGAGATCCTCCCCGAACTGACAGCGCAGTTGAAGCAAGCACTGGGGAAGTAGCACCGCACGGTTCAAGATGTGCGTGTCTCATCATCACGAGTGGAGTGTTGCGTGGATAGAGTGCAGGTTGATATTCTCGGGCTTTCCACCAATCCGGCAAGCGGTGGTGCCTACGCATTGATCCTGAAGGAGGTCAACGGGAATCGACGGCTGCCGATCATCATCGGTGCGTCGGAGGCACAATCCATTGCCCTTGAGATGGAGGGGATCAAACCGCCGCGTCCGTTGACGCACGACTTGACGAAAAACATCATCTCTGCCTTTGGTGCCGAGTTGGCGGAAATCACGATTGACGAGTTGCGTGACGGCACGTTTTACGCAAAGCTCAGCATCGACAGTCACCTGATCGATTCACGGCCCAGTGATGCGATAGCGCTTGCGGTCCGTTACGGCGTTCAGATTTTCGTTGCCTCCAGCGTGATGGATGAGGCGGCATTCGTCCCCGAGGAGGAGGAAGACGACCAGCTCCCGACAGCCAAACAACAGAAGCCCAAGGAGCAAAAACCCGCCACCAAGATGACCAAGCTTGAACAGCTGAACTTACAGCTGAAGGAGGCCATTGAGAAGGAGAATTATGAGAAGGCGGCCGCCCTGCGCGACGAGATACGAAAACTGGAAATGCGAGACTGAAAAGATACTTTCCTCTTGGAATTGAAACGCCCCGGTGTTGCCGGGGCGTTTGTGTTTCCTGTTTGATCAAACCGGAACAGGTCGGCACTTTACCAGAGGAACGCTCATTTGACGAGAGCCAGCATTTCTTTTACGGCCTTCTCCAATCCCACAAACACCGCCCGCGAAATGAGCGCGTGTCCGATGCTCACCTCTTCGATTTCCGGGATGGACTTGATGTGCGCGATGTTGAGATAGTTCAACCCGTGGCCCGCGTTTACCCCCATTCCCATTTCCACTGCCATCTGTGCGGCTCGCCGGATGGGCTCCAATAGTTCAAGTTGATGGCGTTCGCTCCGGGCATTGGCAAACTCCCCGGTGTGAATCTCAATCTTGTCCGCCCCAACATCACGTGCCGCCTCAATCTGATCGGGGATGGGATCCACGAAGAGACTCACCTCGATCTCGTGTTTCTGCAGTTCCTTGACGACGTCTTTCAAATAGTGCTTATGGCCGCGAACATCAAGCCCACCCTCCGTACTCAATTCTTGCCGTCGTTCCGGGACGAGCGTGGCCAGCTCTGGGAGAGTTTCGATAGCAATCTTAACAATCTCCTCTGTTGCCGCCATTTCGAGGTCGAGTTTTGTTTTGATGGACTCGCGCAGTAACCGAAGATCCCTGTCATTGATATGGCGCCTGTCCTCACGAAGATGACAGACGATTCCTTCCGCACCTGCAAGTTCACAGATATGGGCGGCCGTTACCGGGTCGGGTTCGACACCTCCCCGGGCTTCACGCAGGGTGGCGATATGATCGATGTTAATTGCTAATCGCATGCGGTGTCCACTCTCTCAGTCACCATTACAATTTAGTTCGCACGATGTATTGCAATCGCTCCGGTCGCTTGCTGACGAGCTGGATATCGGGTGGTGCGGTAACCTCCACTTCCAGATAGCCGGTGGTATCGGAGACGATCGAGGAATAGTTGCCGTATGCGCGAAATTCCCCCGGTGAAAGGTCGGCCAATTGTTCTATTCCTCCGCGCACCACAATCTCAATTTTCGGGGGGATCAAGATCACCTCGCGGCTGGTAGGGGTCGAACGGATTTCGACAGAAAGACCGGGGATGGTCTTTTCAGCAAACGGCTGGATACTAAATCGCACGCGGACAGATGCCGGGGAGAACGTCAGCAGATACGAGGAAGTATCGGCAAGAGGAACGTCCGTGTCGACTGGAGCTTTCAGCTTCAGAAATGCTGTTTGAGCAGTGGCCCATGAATGGATTCGCGATACCACAGAACTCGCACCGCCGACCGTGATGCTCTCGGGCGATATTGTGGTTGGCCCCACTTGCCCAAACCCTTCCTGAAACGAAATGGCGTGTTCCAGTGTAACGGGAACGCGCTTCTCTGCATAAGGCTCCAGCGCGAGAAAGAGAGACTCCGGCTTCATATCAATCGGTTGTATGCCGAGGGGGAGGGTTAGCCTCTCCACAATGTCATTGAGTGTCAAGGCTTTACGGTGTGGCGGCAGCGTCTCGTAGTCGAGTCGGCAACGGAGGTCGCCACTCATTGAAAGTGCGGCAATACGCCAGCCGTTTCCCCTGAAGCGCATTGCGAGTGATTGAGGAAACGGCGTCGCGACTGCACGGTTTGCCGGAATTCCTTCTACCCCTAACGGTGCCTTTACGGTCGTCTGATATTCGTAGGTAAGGTTCACCGATGCCCAGAGGAGGATGGCGAAAAGGGTTGTGGCAAGAATAATATGGTAACGCTTGTCTTTCATTGGGAATGCATGTCAACAAAAAAACTCCATCAGCCGAACACCGATGGAGTCGCACCTCTGGTGAATGTTTCTCATGTGCCGGTTCTCTTCTTCATGAGTTCACGAATCAGCTCCTCCTTGTTTGCCTTGGAAATCTCGCGCCCTGCAATCCCGAGTCCGCCGATGCTTCGTGCAAGCGTTCTCAATTGCGGTACCGTCATCGCTTCAAGGTGGGCAAGATACGCCTCATCGTCGGTAGTAGGAGCGAACAGATCAGGTGGTGGTGGTGTGGGGGATCTCTTCTTCAAAGGAGCCGGACGTCCAGCCGACCCGGCCGCAACTGGGACAGCCACCTTCTTCAGGATTGACTCGACTTCTTCCGCGGGTCTGGGGATTACGTGGGTGGAAACAACCTGCCCCACACGCGCCGCCGCTGCACTGCCGGCGTCAACAGCAGCTTTCACGGCAGCAACTTCACCAATGATCTGAACCGTGACAAGGCCGTTCTTGATATATTCTGTGCCGAGGATTTGGACATTGGCGGTTTTCACCATAACATCTGCTGCCTCGATGGAACCAACAAGGCCACGGGTTTCGATCATTCCCAGTGCGTATTCGAGCATGTGTGTGATGCCAATACCATGCGCCGCGGAACGTGCCCCCGGCGTTGTGAGTGAGAATAGGGTGGAACTACTTTGCTGCGGGCCGCTTCGGAAGAATCATCTCCACGTCGGCATGCGGGCGTGGGATCACGTGAACGGAGACGAGTTCGCCCACCCTCTGTGCCGCCGCAGCGCCCGCGTCTGTTGCCGCTTTTACCGCACCCACATCTCCACGGACCATGACGGTGACGTACCCACCGCCGATCACTTCCTTGCCGATCAATTGTACGCGTGCCGCCTTCACCATGGCATCGGCCGCCTCGATGGAACCGACGAGACCCTTGGTCTCAACCATCCCGAGTGCATCTAATGACAAGTCCGCCATGAGGGGTTTTCTCCTTGTGAAATGTGTGTGTGGCTCAATTGCCTATTATCGATTGGTTTGACGGGCGATCAACGAAGCACTTGGAATATACCGAAGCGGGAGCATATTGTCAACCGTGTGCCTGCTCCGCGTGCTGTCGCTCGACGCGGGCGCGCACCGTTGGGATCAACCCAATTGCGACACAAATAAGCACCACCCCCCATCCAACGTGGGTGAGTGCATAACCCGTCGCATACATGGGCGGATCGAACGTAAAGACCACTTCATGTTTTCCGGCTGGTAGGACAACAGAACGCAGGATGTAGTTGGTCTTGTAGATTTCGGTCTCTGTTCCGTCAATGGTCGCTTTCCATCCCGCGGGATAGTAGACCTCGCTCAGGACCAGTAAAGAAGGAGAAGAGGTAAACGCGTCCAGGACTATCCTGCGCGAAGCAAACTCACGAACCTCAGCAATCGCGCTGTCGGGCGCGGTAACCGGTTCCGGCAGTGGCTTCTCAACAACGGCCGTCGTCCCAGCGTCAAACATAGGGGAATTCAGAATTTGAAAAACCTCGTGCTCGTTTCCAGCTACCATGACCCCCTTTACGAAGAACGCCCGAGGGAGCATGGAAGGATTTCTATACGTCAACATCCGCTTGGCCTGATCGGTATAAACCAGCTCGAGCCGATCCTGCGGTAGTTGGAAAGGTCCATAGATATACCTGACGTTCAGCATGTTGACGATGTTCATATTGATCGGGAAATTCGGGTCTGCACCTTTGTACAGACAGGAATCGAGCATCGTCTGATAAATTTTCAACTTGGCGGGGCTGTAGCCGCCAATTGACTGAATGCGCCTGTCATCCTCCTCGTCTTCATGATAGGCGAAGGTATTATCCTGGAATTGCTGGCCAAGCGGAAACACCCGGAACAACGTTGTGTCCTGCCTTAGGAATGTCACGGTCGCATCAGGCTTGTTCGACTGTTCCAAGGCGGAGGCGGGTTTCGGGCTAATAAACTTCATGTCCATGATAGTCAAATCCACAAGGAGGATCCCCAACACCGCGGCACTGAACACTCCAGCAGAGATCTTTTTGGAGAGAAAGAGCCAGATTGCTCCGCATGACGCCAACCCGATTAAGGAAAACTTAACGAGGTCTTTCCAAAGCAGATCAATGCGCTCCTGCTTCAACTGTGCCATCACCTGGGGTGTCCGTGCCCCGTACTGTTGTTGAAGTTCCTGTTGCTCTCCTTCTCTTGTGAAGTCGGCGAAACCGGTGAGAAGTGATCCCTTTGTCAACACGATGAGGACAAGAAAAAGACCCAAGGCAGTCGCGCCATACAGGAGAAATCTCTTTAACTTGGCCGGGTCACCATTTCCTGGCCTGTCCCGTACCTCGATGAGATACGCGAACCCGTGCGCACCGAGTATCCCCAAGGTGAAAGCCAACAGATGCAACACCATTGCAGGCGCCCGGAACTTGTTAAAGAAGGGGAGATAGTCAAAGAGAAGTCCGTAAAAGAGAGAGAAGTTCCTACCAAACGACATCAGTACCACGATCGCAGTGAGAAGTCCGAAGAAAACAGTTGTTGCGTTTCTTCTGTAGACCAGCGCAATTATCGACAGGAAAATGGGGAGGATGCCAACATAGACGCTCGAGTTGGTCCACGGCTCGATGGTCCCCCAGTAGTAGGGCATCTGAAGCCCGAAGAATGAAGGCACAAGGAGCGTCACCAGCTCGGCGGGATGCCAGGACCAGTTGGTTGCATACTCGTACGTCAATCCTCCCGGCGCTCCGGTCGTACCACCACCACGGATCGAGTACTGAGCGTATTCATGCAGGGACAGATAAATATAGGACGAAATGAAAAAACCAATGATGAGTGCCCCGGCGAGGAGAGCGGACTTTTTCACGACAAGGAGCTTCTCCACCCTGATGTCGAGAATGATCTGGTATAGCAGGTACAGGCCTATCACGATGAAGACATAGTAAACGATCTGCACGTGGTTGGTCAGGAGTAGCGTGCCGATGGATGCAGCGAGCAAGCCGAAGCTCAGTACGTCACGACGTTCGAACAGGAGGTGGGTCAACATGAACACGAGTGGCAGATAGCTCAACGCCATTAACTTCGAACCATGTCCTTCCCCCGCCAGCCCGATGGCGTACGGACTCAGCATAAATGTCAGTGCGGCAAGAAGAGATGCAGTGCGAGCGAACTTCATTACACGCATGAAAAAAAACATGAACACACCGCTGAGGAAAGAGTAGACCACGAGCCACGTCCAGGTGCCGTTCAGATAGAAGAGGTTGAGAATCCTGACGATAATATTCTGGAGGTAACTGACAGCATGTGGTATGTACGCCATATTGCCGAACGTGGGCATACCGCTGAAAAAATAAGGCATCCAAACCGGGTCGATCTTCTCGGTTGCCGCGATATGATTACCAGCTTTCTCAAAAATCACGGCCGTCGCTGTATCGCCGCCTGCGGCAAACGCACCGTTCTCAAAAATGATCGCACGAAAGAGGAACAGTGTAACGCCGTAGAGAAACAGGACACACAGGAGATCCTGTTTCGTCGGAGAAAGGGACGAGAACATTGAAGGCTGTTCTCTTTTCAGTGCCGGTTTCTTATGCTTTGTCATGGTGGGAAATCGATTTAGAGAATCTTGATCGCGACCTGCATGTAGTTATTGACCGCGCCGAGGAGTTTGTAGGTGATCCGGTACGCCCACACGAAATCGGTGAATGCCCTGAACTCATGTGTTGGAACACCAAATTCATCAAAGAACAGGATGTCCCCGGGTTTCAGCTTTGGTGCCATCCGTGAGAGCACGAAAAGGGTCGAGCTGTATAGATCTGCGTCCAGATGCACGACCGTCCGCCGGTCGCAGGGAAAAGTTTGGAGAAAGCGGTCCAGTGTTTCCTGGAACAGGCCGGTCTCGAAGGAACATCGATCGTCACTCTTCGCCGGAAACTTCCCCTCCGCTGAATATGCGCCTTCACTCAAGTACTCCCACTTTTCAGGAAGCCCGGTGAAAGTGTCGAAACCAACGAACTTGGACGAGGGGTTGGTGTTGTGCTCGACCCACCAGTCAAAGGAATAGCCCCTGCCAACCCCAAACTCCAGGTAATCGATCCCCTGGTGAAGGTCTTCCCTTTCCAAGACGTGACGGAAAAGGTCGTAGCGCTTTGAGTCACGGTACTCGGGATCGCTGCGGTCGTTCCACTCCGGCGTACCCTGATCCGTGCACCATTTGGAAAGTCTCGAGAGGTACGCGAGCTTCATGATGCCATTGCTGAATGGATCCACCAGACGGTGCAAGCGGTGCCTCAGGAAGAATCGCTTCGCTCTCCTCCCAGCGAGAATCTTCGAAAGCGGATTGATTTGCATAGCGGATGGATCGGAATCGAATGTCCCGGATGTCTTATGCCAGGCGGCGCATGAGGGAGAGCAGCCTGTCGGAAAAATGCTGCCGGTCGAACCCGGTGAAGCGGGCCCGCGCATTCTGCCGCACACGGGCAACCATTGCCGGATTCTGGATCACCTGCGCGGTAAGTTGCACAAGCTCGTCCACCGTGTTCCAAAGATATCCTGATTCTCCATGAGAAACAATCTCTTTCTGTCCGCCGCGGTTGATCACGATCGGCACGCATTCCGCGGACATTGCCTCCACGGTTGACATCCCAAAGTGTTCCATCCGTTCCGGGTAGCGTGTTTCCTCGACACCGTACCCCGTGGCGTGCCAGAAGAGAGTGGCTTCGTGGTAATGGCGGCGCAGATCTGCATACGGACTGTTCACATGGAAATAGATAGGGTGACCCTCGGCTGCCTTCCGTAGTGTGGCAAGGTATCGCTGAGAGGCATCGTCCTCGGTGCAGCTTCCCACCAAACGGTACTGCCAGGAAGTGTTGGGTAGTTGTTCCCGGAGTTTCTTGAATGCCTCGATGAGGACGTCGTAGCGTTTGTCGTTGTAAAGACCGGTGAAGAACCGGCCGACACTCAGGATGACATGCTCTTTGACGGTTGCCTTCCCGCCGAAGTCGTCGATGGGCGGATAGAGTACTTCGGATGTAATGCCATGGTGGGTGCGCAATGTCTTCCCGACGAAATCGGAGTAGACGAACACAAGATCAGCGGAGCGAGCATCCCGCAGGAGCCGTTGCCGGAATACATCTTTGCCGGCCTCCTTCCAGTGTCCGCGCAGCGCTTTGCTGGTCAGCCGGAGCGAAGTAATTTTTGGGTACGGAATCTGGAGCACGTACACGTTCTTCTTCGCCCGGTTGCCGTAGGGTTTGAAGTTCGAAACGACAACAGCAATATCTGCACGTGCCAGGCAATCACGGATCTCATCTGTTCTGACCGACAGCAGGTGAACTCGCGCCAGATCAAGATTGAAATACTGCCGAAGGGCGTCCTTTGTTATGGAAAGGTTATCTGAAAGGAGGGAGACTTCGTGGATGCCTGTCTGTGAAAGTACATCTGCCAGCATGCAGACGTACTTCTCCCCACCGCCGAACGTGGACCAGCTTGCGTTGTAAATGAGAACGGAGGTCAATTGAAGTATCGCGCGGTTGCTTGCCACACCGAGTGAGTTAGGGAGAAAAGAAGTGGCCAAAGCTCACCGCGCTCTGGCCAACTTCCTGAGACTGTTTGGATTCTAACATTGCATCACTTAAGAATCACCATCTTTCTCGTGAATGTAGCACTCCCGGCGATCATCCGGCACAAATAGACACCGCTTGCGAAGGTCCGTGGCGTCCACGTCACGAAGTACCTGCCAGGTTGCTCGAACCCGTTCACGAGGCGCTGTACTTCTCTTCCATTGACGTCAAAAATCGAAAGCGTGACATGTGATGCAACCGGTACATCGTAACTGATGATCGTTTCCGGGTTGAATGGGTTTGGATAGTTCTGGTGCAATGCAAATACCTCCGGAACAAAATCGCTGCCGCCAGTTCCTGTCAGCAGC
The DNA here is from genome assembly GCA_035687895.1 of Bacteroidota bacterium. Classification (GTDB taxonomy): domain Bacteria; phylum Bacteroidota; class Ignavibacteria; order UBA10030; family UBA6906; genus JAERML01. Next base: position 18,655 of record DASRUE010000019.1, read on the forward strand.
ACACTCGCAACGTCGGAGAAAGTGCTCTGGTTCCCCGCGCTATCGAGAGAGACAACACGATAGTACACCGCCGGCGAGCCCCCGGGGGATGTGTCGACATAGGAGTTCACCCGTGGTGATCCAATTGTGGTGGTGGCATCAGGGATGAAATTCTGTACCGTTGAACGATGGACCATATAATGGCTTAGGTCAGGGTCGGGTGGGACATCCCATGTCAGGAAAACTGAGCCGCCAGTAAAGCTACCGTTGAGGTTGAACGGTGGCGATGGCGGGATGTTGTCGGCAGAATATCCGCTGTCGGGATCGGAGAAGAAGAACATCCCCTCAAGGGCATGTGCAGACACCCTGAACACGGACCAATGCATTCCATTGATATGTGTCGAATCGTACAACGTGGGGGCGACAAACGCGTACTGCTCAAACTGCACAGCAGGAATCGTGGCGACGAAATCCCACAGCTCATTCGCGCTGACCATCAGGGTATGTCCGTTGACCGAAAAGATGGTCCCTGGCGCAATGCCTTGAGGCGGAGCCACTGGGCCAGGATCATCCACCCTCCTCCACACTCCGTATGTGGCGATGTGAATGGAATCGCCCGGTGCATCAAACATGCTGCGGTACCAGATCACTCGGACCTGTTTTCCTTGATCTCCCGGAACGTCTGCGACCCTTGTGATCACTGGTGCGGCGCCAGCCTGGTATCCGCGTCCGGTCAGACGGACCTGGACGACCGGTTCATCGGGGTCGTTGCTTGCAATGGAAAGGGAGCCGGTGTCGCTGGCGACTGCTGATGGTGTGTACGACACGTGAATGACTCGGGTTTGGCCGGAGGAAACAACGAGAGAATCTGTGTCAGATCCAAACACCGGGCTGCTTGACAGGATCCCTGTAATGACAAGCGCATCTCCGCCTCCATGGTTGGATATCTCCAGCGCCTGTGTCATACTTCCTCCGACAAGCACCGGCCCAAAATTCAGCTCAACTGGAGCGACATCAATATCTGGCAGTCGGAACCCTTCAGGATGATGCGCACCGCGGAAGATAGCTATTTCGTCAATACCACCAGTGAAATAGTTCTGTTGGATTTCCCAGGCTCCGAATGTTAATGGTCGATCATTCGTAAGTGGAATGGTAAAATTGTCGCTCTGAGGGGTTGCCGCAGGAACCCCATCGACGTAGAGGAACAGTCTTGCCTGGCTTCGATCTCGAACCATTGTTATCTCATGCCATGTACTGTCATTAATAGGCTGTACGCTGGTCATCATAAGAAGAGTATCGTTCCAACTGCTTCCCTGATGGTTGCCGATGATTCCAATCGCGCGCCCGAAATGAATTGACAGTTGAAATCCAGGGTACGGAACCAAACCTCTCCGCAAAATGATTCCCTCCGTGCCGGTTGTTTTAACCCAGGCACGTATTGTAAAGCTCTGAGAGCTGGAGAAATTGTAAATCCCGTTCATCGGATTGGGAATTCGCACATAGTCCCCCATGCCGTTGAAGCTTCTTGCGTTTCCGAATCGACCGGGGACGATTGTTGTGCCGATAGCGAATCCGTCGTTATGGTAGGGTGAAGAATCGATAACAGATGACCCTGTGGGTTCATCACAATGCCAAAGAGCGACGGTGTCGCTTGTTGTGGTTACCGGATGTCGAGCACCTCGGAAAATGCTCACTTCATCGATAGGACCCGTGAAATAGTCGGGAAGTATCAACGAAGCTCCCAACGTCAATGGTCGATCATTGGTAAGTGGAATAAGAAAATTATCGTCCTGAGGAGTGGCGGCAGATAGGCCATCTACATAGAGAAATAGTTTCCCCAGAGTTCGATCCCTCACCATTCTTATCTCGTGCCAGACATTATCGTTAATGAGCTGTGCACTGGTCAGGGTAAGAAGAGTATCGCTCCAGCTATTTCCTCTTGTGTTTCCGATTCTTCCTATAGCCCGCCCGAAATGAATTGACAGTTGAAAACCCGGGATGGGATCCAATCCTCTTCGTACAATTATTCCTTCAGGTTCATTGGTTTTCACCCATACACTCACTGTGAAGCTCTCTGAACTCTGAAAATTGTAGGACGCATTCGTGGGTATCGTGGCGTAACTGCTGGTCCCATTGAAGTATCTGGCATTTCCAGCAACACCACCAACAACGGATGCTCCGTACGCTACTCCATTGTTATGCAAGGGAGAGGAATCAAAAAGCGTTGATCCAGTTGCCTCGTCGAGATGCCATAGACCAACCGTGTCGGCAACAACAAATCCGGGATATCTTGTGATGTTTGATATCCGCACCTCATCTATCGTTCCTTGAAAATAGAGCGGCATGATACTTCCGTACCAACGACCTATGCCGAGCGGCAGATCATTAGCCAGTGGAAAGGAGATGTTGTCATTGACAGGCGTTCCTGCCAACGTCCCGTCCACGTACAAGAACAGTTTGCTGACTGGGCGGTCCCGGATGAGAACAGCGTGGTGCCAAACATTATCATTGTAGGTGGCATCGCTTATGACGCGGAGAAGTGTATCCGGCGGCGTACCATCTTCACGATTCCCAATTATTCCAAAAACCCTTCCCTGGGCTAATCCCAACTCGTATCCCTGTATCGGGGCAAGTCCTTTGCGCACTATGCGTTGCTCGGCAAACGAAGTTGTCTTGAACCACGCTTCCACGGTGAAGCTTTCTTCAACGCCAAAGTCAAGAGAACCGTTGATGGGATCGGGCACATACGCATAGTCACCCGCGCCGTTGAAGTAGCGTGCGTTTCCAAATCTGCCGGGAACGATGGTCGTTCCTATTGCATGCGCGTCATTGTGGAAAAACGATGCGTCTTGGATTAGTGTGCCCGATGCTTCGTCGAAATGCCACAGACCGACAGTGTTGCTGTCGGGAGAGAATGGCGTGGGAGGTTGAGCGAGAAGAACAGAACCACAGAAAAGACAAAGGACAACAGTAATGATCGTTTTCATAACGACCCCCGGTCAAGTTAATGTGGGGAAGTTGACAATGAGCTGGTGTGAGGGGGGAAAACTAACGTGTCACGAGTTGATTACAAAGTACTGCTTCATTTTTGCAATGTCAAGCACAGCCAGAGGACAGACCATTCAGATCACATGGATAGGTGGCTCAATCCGTCGTAAATCGCCCGATCCTCCCGGCGCCATATGTGCCTGCGTGGTTGCGGAGCCCATCCACTAGCCCATACCAGGCAGCCTGAGTTTTTTCTGTGTCATGCCATTTCATCGATAGACGGACAAACTGTCTGGCATAGTAGTAGGTCAGTCGAGGCAGATGGGGAAGCCATTGAAACAACGTCGCGTGCTTTCTCAGAAAGAGAATCTTGTTTCGCAAGTTGAAATAGATGTAGACCGGACTATCCCACGACGAAGTGCTGGAGACTTTATGGTAGATGCTCGATTCGGGTTGATAGTAAAGCGAATAGCCATAACGCATAGCCCGAACACAGAAGTCGGCATCCTCAAGATAGGCAAAGTAATCGCTATCGAGGAGTCCAATGTGTTCGGGGACTTCCCGGCGGAAGAGCATGCAACATCCGGTAACCAGTGTGCATTGCTGCTCGCGGTTGTATGCTCCGTGATCTTCCTCGCCAATTCCAACATGACCACCGAATGTGGAATGTGGGTTGAAATAGCCACCGGCATACCAAAGGACTCGCGGTTTGTCATAATAGTAGATCTTCGCGCCAACAACCCCTGCGTCAGGATGGTCGGTCATTGTGGTGATCATCGCGCTGAGGGCTTTGGGATCAACAATAGTGTCGTTGTTCAGCAGCAGGATGAACTTGCAATCTGACGCAAGCGCTTGCCGGATCCCGAGGTTATTCCCCTCTGCAAACCCGACATTCGTAGGGCTCTCAATGAGCCGGACGGATGGAAACCGCACGCGAATGCTCTCTCCCGAACCATCGTCCGACGCGTTATCAACAGCAATGATCTCGAAATCCCTGAACGTGCTTTGTTGCAGCGATTGAATGCATTCGATGGTATCGTGCGCACGTTTGTAGTTGACAAGGATGACGGAGAGTACCGGCATGACTCTTCTCAGTACAGCACGCGAAGTCCATGGTGTGCCACGAGCTCGAAATCCGCCTGTACCATCATGCGCACGAGGTCTGGAAATCTTGTGGTTGCCACCCATTTCAATTGCTCCTTCGCCTTGGTTGCATCACCAACGAGCAGGTCAACCTCAGTAGGACGATAGTAACGCGGGTCAACATCAATAACAGCCTTGTCGGATTTCGCAGAAATTCCCTTCTCTTCAACGCCCTTTCCTTTCCACTCGATCGGCATATCGAGTTCCTTGAATGCGATCTCAACAAATTCACGAACGGTGTGTGTTTCTCCTGTTGCGAGAACGAAATCATCAGGAGCGTCCAACTGCAACATCCGCCACATCCCCTCACAGTATTCCTTGGCATACCCCCAGTCTCGATGTGCGTCGAGGTTACCGAGTGTGAGCACGGACTGCAATCCATGCTTGATCTTTGCAGCTGCCATCGTAATCTTTCGTGTCACAAACGCCTCACCTCTTCTGGGCGATTCGTGATTGAACAGAATGCCATTACACGCAAAGAGGTTGTACGCTTCACGATAGTTGACCACAATCCAGAATCCATAGAGCTTGGCCACCCCGTACGGACTCCGGGGGTAGAACGGTGTCTGTTCATTCTGTGGCACTTGCCGCACTTTGCCGAACAGTTCGCTCGTTGATGCCTGATAGAATCTTGTGCTGACACCGGTTTCACGGATCGCGTCCAGGAACCGCAAGGTACCGATGGCATCTACTTGCGCCGTGTACTCCGGAATGTCAAATGAAACCTTGACATGACTCTGTGCGGCAAGGTTGTAGATTTCCTCCGGCTCGATCTTCTCCAGCAAGCGATTGAGGTTGCTGGTATCAGTTACATCGCCGTAATGGAGAAAGAACTTCTTGTTCATCAGATTCTGGTCGGCAATATACAAATGATCTATTCTCCCTCTGTTGAATGAGCTGCTGCGGCGAATGATGCCATGCACTTCGTACCCCTTTTCCAACAGCAGCTCTGTGAGATATGATCCGTCTTGTCCGGTGACTCCTGTGACCAGTGCTTTCTTCAATGATGGTACTCCTTGGTTAGCGAAACATATACAGAAGGTTCCCCCTTACTGACTGATGAAATCGACAAACGGCTTGGCTGATTCATCAAAGGAGAACATGCGGCCCGTAGCAAGAGCGTTGTTGCTATAATTGTTGTAGTCGCTCAAGATTGTGTCGACCGCTTTCTTGATTGTTTCGGGTCTATGGTCGTCAAGCAGAACACCCGCTTGTCTTTCCTCAATAAATCTAAACCCCCTAATACGCGTTGCGACGACGGGCATTCCAACAGAAAGATACAGAAACACCTTACCCGATGGGGCAGTTTCATAATTGAAACGCCGTTGAGCGATAGCGGGGTGATTGAAATCGTAGAAGCAGAATCCAATGCTATAGTCGGCAAGATATGCTCTTAGATCACTATCGTCCAGGTACATTTCTGAAAAACTCAATGTCCCCGAGTCGATCAAGTCTTTGTATCGAGATTGCACAAGAGCCCATAGATGTTCATGGACGTTGCCTTTGAAATGAACTCTGTACTCAGGATATCTCTTCACAAACTCAATAATGTCCAATGAACCAAACGGAGTCCATGCCGTCCCATTGTAGATGAGGCTCGTCGATGCCCTCGTTCGTGTTGTTGGCTCAATGAAGTTTGGTGCGTTCTGGACAAAGAATCGTCTGAGTTCTGCGTTCCCAAACAGCCTTTGGAACCTCTCCTCGCTTTGAATCAGAACAGATTTGATTCTCGTTGTGTCAAGAGAGCCGATGAGTTGAAGGCCATCATCGACTTCGAGAGAAACAAAATGGCAGTCGCGTTGAGCTTGCTGTGCCCAGTACAAGGGGAGGCTATCCACTGCGATTAAGTCATCAAACTTTGTACGCAGAGCCTTCTTGATAATGCGGGAGAACAACAGTTCTCTGAGAGAAAGCTGATTATAAACAGGAAGGATCGACAGCCTCTGGAGAACCTTGGCAATTGGCTTCCAAACAAGTTTATTAACATGTTTGGCAACGCGAATAGTTCTTTTCGAATATGAAATGTCCTTAAGTGTAATACCATCTAGACGCGTTGCCTGCTCCCTCCAGAATTTCTCGAACCCGTAAACCACTGTGACCTTGTTGCCACGCCCCTTCAGCAGCTTGCACAGGTTTATCGTTGTGGGGGAGTATGCAAGATGTGGATAAGGGAAAATAATCAGGATGCTCTTGCCACCCACCGTACCTCACATGAGCTAATCATAAATGTTCTTGCTCCCTTATGCTTGCCAGAAGCTGGTTTGAATCCACCGCGGGCTTCCCTATTGACCTACGATTTCAATTTCCGGTAACGGAAAGATCATCTTTATTCCAGCCTGCAGCACGGCTCTTTCTCGTTCGAGAAACTCCTCCTTAAAATGCCACGGCAGCACGAGGTAATAGTCCGGTTTCATTGCACGCGATTGGTCCTCGCTGATAATCGGAATCTCGGTCCCAAGGGTGTAGGCGCCATGCTTGTCGGGGTTTCTGTCGGCAGCTGCGTCCACGATGCGGTTATCGATGCCGCACCATTGGAGGATCGTGTTTCCCTTGGTGGAGGCTCCATAGACGTGGATTCGTTTGCCTTCTTTCTTCAGTTTCCTCAAGAGGGCGGTCAATTCTTCCCGGTGAATGTTGATATGGTCCTGAAAGTTCTTATACGGTTTGTCCGTATCAAGCTCCATATCAAATTCCGATTGGCGCAGCTCATTGATGCGTTGGGTGTATTCTTCCTTCTTGAAAAGAAAATTCTCGCTATGGGTCGCGTAGCAACGAATGCTTCCACCATTGATGTTGTTCAATTCGGCATTGACGATCTTCATGTCCGCCATGCGCAGTACCTTCTCGAGTACGGCCAGACTGTAATACTCAAGGTGTTCATGGCAAATCGTGTCATACGAGTTCATCCTGAGCATCGATGGCATGTAGGACATTTCAAAGATCCAAACGCCTTCCGGCGCGAGCATCGCTTTGATGCTTTGCGTGAAGCCAACCGGATTCTCCAGGTCGTAAAACATTGCTATGGAGGTGATGATATCGAATCGTTTCCCCTGCATGGCGTTCACAAGTTCTTTCGAGGGAAAGATGTCTTGAATGACCCGAATATCGTCACCCACCTCCTGAGCAACATCCGATGGATCTATCCCGAACTTGATGTAGTCACTTGGATAACACGTGAGCAACGTCCCATCGTTGCATCCAATGTCGAGAACCTTCGCAGAAGACTTGTGAAACATGGCCGCCGCCGCTTCAGCGATGCCGCGTAAGTGCGAACGCATCGTCTGATTCGTGCCGGATCGGTACCAGTAGGCAGAGTAGAGAACCTCAGGAGGGACGGTGCTTTCCATCTGTAGCAATCCGCACGAATTCTCATCAAGCATGGGATTACAGCGGACAAGGATGGTGGGAATTCTCCGGGTTGGCGGTTGCTCTTTGCCCGGTTTTACAAATGACCCCTGCAGGAACTGCTCACCCAGGTCTATTACTTTCGTCAGTGCTGTCGACCCGCACACACGGCAGCTTTTTCGATGAACGAGATGCATGGTACAATCCTCTGTAAGAGTGGTTAGTCGATGTGCTACGGATGAGAACCTGCCAATGCTGCAACATGATCACGAAAGGTCTTGTCCAGTTCATCGATGCACATTGTGCGCTCGAGGTTCAGAAGAGCCAACTGTTTTACGACGCTATCTTTTTGGGTTACGGGGATCTTCTCGAATTCATACACTTTCTCCTGCTCATGCCACAACCGGCAATTCACCTCCGCAAGCCGGGAAAACAATTGTCCAATTGTTCCCCGTACATCGGCTGTTGCGTTTCCGTCCTTCTTGTACACTTTGGTTGCCGCAAACGTCAGTCGTTCCAGGGGTATCTGACCGGACACCACCGCCGCAACGTACTCGGAAATCTCTTCCTCAAGTTGCCGCTCCTGTGTCGCGAGGCTTTGCAGCCTCTCCGGATTCTCTGAATGCCACTGCTTGAGCTTGACGATTGTCAGCTTGTCGCACAGCGAGCCCAACGTTTCCGCCACGGTCGTCTTCCTGCTCAGAGGTTATGAACGTCGCGGACCTTTATGAGCGTATCTTTCTCGACATCGAGAAGAGGCATGTCGGCGATCAGCCGCACCGCATCGTCAAAACCGAGATACGTCATATTCCCTTCCTGGTCACGGGAGTTTCTGAATTGCCCCCTGACATAGGCCTGTTGTGGCGTCAGCACGTTCATGGTGCCGACAAGATCATTCCGCACAAAGAACGCATTCACGCCGTTGCTGTTTGATCCAACCAGTGAATAACCCTTCCTTCGCGCAAGCATATCAATGGCCGCGATCGAAGCGCCGCCATAAAGAAACGAATAGTGGGCCTTCAGCCTGTCAAACGACCCGTCGTAAGGGGTGACGACTGCGCGCTGGCTCCCCATCAAACTGTCGTATTCACACACAACAATACGCGGATGAATGCTAGAGATTGCCTCCCAAATCCAGTAGTCCATTCCGTCAATATCAATGGAGAGCAGCCCGATATCACCGGTAATGCCATTGTCCTTTAGCAACTGATTAATATTGTCCCGATCGATGAACGCACAGATTGCGCGAAGGTTATGGCGAAAATAGAGGGGCTCACTTCTAATACGTTGAATGAATTCGGGGGAGGAGTCCATCACAAGTCCGGACCAGTTGTTGCATTGCAGCAGAAATCGTGTGTTTGCTTCTCGATAGTCCTGCACGCCGAATTCGACAAAGACCTTGTTCGAGATTTCAATTGAGTTGATCAAATATTGGATGATCCCGTCTTCTCCCCACTGTGAATAGACCTTGAACTCGTAATCGTGTAGCGAAGGAGGGACCGCAAGTTCTTGTCGAGTCAGGCGAGCTTCAAGATGTCCAATGGCCTTTCGAAGTTCATCAACAGCGGCTGCAATCTCGTTGATTTGATCGAATCGTTTTTTCAACCGGCGCAGCCGCGTAAGCATGCTTGGCATGTCAAGCCCCCAACCGGTTTTTCACAAATACGACGATATCATTTGCCCGGCCCAATACGGCTCTTGCCGTAATTGGTACATGCTTCTTGAGGAACCAACCGGCAAGAAATGCCGAGGCATAGCTGGTGATGACATACCCGACAGCTGCTCCCGTGCCCGCCAACACCGGAATAAAGGCAAGGTAGGCAACTATGGACACAAGGAACATTAGCACCCCCACAACGAAGACTGTTCTTGCGTGCCCGAGCCCCATCAACACGTTCCCGGCAACGGCAGAGAGGGGGACCGCGAGAGATGCGACGGCAAACACCTGCAAGATCGGGATCGCCTCCATATATCTTCCTTTGTACAAAATGGCGACCAATGACGAAGGGAGGATGAGAAACGCAAGAAACACCGGAACAATCCCAATGGTCGAAAACAATATCGCCTTCTCCACCATCACTTTCAATGATGCATAATCCCCTTTGGCTGAAAGCCTGGATGCGGCAGGCATGACGAACATTTGTATCACCTGCGTGAGCATCTCGTACACGCGCACAAAGACCTTGACAGAACTATACACTGCAACCATGATCGGACCAGTGAACGCAGCGAGAATAAACGTATCGGCCTTTGAGACTGCCAACCCGCTGACTGTGCCACCGAATGCCCATTTACCATAGTCCCACATCTTTCTGACCTCACGAATCCCCGGAATGAGTCGCATTCCAATCAGCGACCGCGAAAGGAAGAGCCCAACCAGGGACGACACAGTCAATGACATAATATTGATCATGATCAGGTCGTACGCAGAATCAAAAATGTGCATACGCGAGTATATCCAGATGAGCAATGGAACCCCAAGAAAGTGAAATGCGTCGGTCCAGAAGATTTCCCTTATCATAAAACGCGATTGCAGCAGAATAAGTGTGAAATTCCGGACGAATGCTGCAGCGAACATTGCCGGAAGGTACATAAGCAGAGGAGCGAGTGATGGGGATTTCAAACTCTCGCTCATTGGCACGCGAAATATCACTATCAGCACAGAACAGGCTGTATAGAAAACAACTGTTACCGCAACCGCCGCACTGTTCCAACTGCGTATGTCGGCATTCTCTTCCGCGACAAATTTCAACAACGGTTGTAGTGCGAGCGCTGTTGCGAGACCCGTAATGATTAGAAAAATCTCCTGCACCAGCACGAAGTTGCCAAACTCTTCCTCCGGCAAAGCCCGGATAACCAGTAAAACATAGGCAAGCCCGTACACCACAGGGAGAGTCTTATCTGCCAGTCCCCAGATTCCTTTGTCGAGGTGTTTTCCGAATTCCATCGTTATCGTCGCATTGTCAGAAGATATTTTCCTGTTGCCCATCCGTTCACCAGGAGGTTCATCCAGGGGAAGACGAACTTTTGGGGCAATGTCGCGTAGCGGAAGAAGAAACGAAGGTTGCTCATGAATTTGTTCTTCATTTTAAAGAAGGACAAATGTCCCCCGCTCGTAACCGAGAGCTTGTGCCAGATAAGTGCGTTGGGCTCATACAAAATAGTGTAACCTGCCCGTCGCACGCGCATTGACCAGTCTGCATCTTCCGTGTACATGAAGAATGCCTCGTCCAGCACCCCTGCCTTGTCCACAACCTCTCTGGTTGTGAGAATACAGCAGCCCGTTGTGTAGTCAATCTCTTTGCTCGCATCATGTTGTCCGTTGTCCACCTCACGGATGCCCGTGTGTTTCATCGTTCCCGTCCACATGGAGAGCTCACCGCCTGCAAACCAAATGCGCCGCGGGTCATCGTGGTAATAGATCTTTGGTGCAACCATGCCGACATCAGGAGCCGAGAGAAGACGGGCCACCATGCGACCGAGAAACTCTGGATGCACTGTTGTGTCGTTGTTCAAGAGAAGCACCATGTCCGCTCCTTGATCGAGACTGTATGCGATCCCGGCGTTGTTGCCACCTGCGAAACGGAGGTTCTTTGTCATGCCCAGGATTGCTACATCGGGAAACTCCGCGCGGATCGCCTCCACCGACCCATCCGACGAGGCATTGTCAACCACGATGGTCTTCGTGTTGGAGTAGGTAATTCCCTGCAACGAGCGAAGACAGTCGAGCGTAATCTCTCTCCCATTCCAATTCACAATGACAATGAAGACCAGCGGCTCGGCGGTCATGGTCTGTCTCACGCCTGGGTGAGCAGGTATACAACGCCGGTGCAGAGCACCTCACCGATCACCGGGATCTCGGCCACGGGTCCGGCCGGTATTGGCTTGAGCCCGAACCGGATGTGGTTCGGACTGATGAAGTACGCCTGCTTGTGGTGTACAATGAGTCCTCCCTGCGCTGCAATCTGTTCGAACTTCCGCATGCCCATTTTCAATCGACCGAGTTTCTGAACCTCCTCCACAACGGCGGGTGACTCTCCCTTCAATCGCGGCAGTATAAACGAAAGAGAAAAAGGAATCAAATGGAAGAAGGGGAGCTTCGCAAACGCGGCGTGGAGATGCTGCTGGTGCGCTCCATAGGCGGAATAATAGGGAGGGAATGTGATGAGCATGTGACCACCCGGCTTCATATACCCCCTCAGCTTTGCGATCATTTGAAGTTTGTGGTCCAAATGTTCGAACACATCGTGGAGAACGACCAGATCATACCGGGTTCCGGCATAAGGGAGTCGAGTGTTATACAGGTTGCCAAGTGAAATCGAAATGCGTCGTTCGCCTTTGAGCTGATCGGCAGCCTGGACGCGGTGTTTGTCGACATCAAAACCGACGCACCGTGCACCTTTGTCGTAGAGAGCGCACACCCCGCCACCTTCACCGCACCCGATATCGAGGATGTCCGTGCCCTGCAATTGCACACCCCATCCTTCGAACAATGGCGCCATGTGCAAAGCTGAAACGTCGTACTCGTATTGCCAGTATTTCTTTGTGTGGTTCTCGCTCATACGTTCTCCTTCCGTCGCGCAACGGCCAGCACTTCATCACCAAGTCCCTTCCTATAAAGAATGATGAGCACCGGATAGAGCGCATAGGAAAGTACGTCGGTTACCTTCTCGGTAACATAGAAGAAATTCAGTTTGCTTGTCAGGGAATCTGTCGTGTGAACTTGTTCAGCCGCCCTTTGTACCGACCGCTTCATCCGGCTGAACAGCCCCAGCCGGTAGGCGAGGGCTTGCAGCATTAGAATCAGGAAGTTCCGGCTCTCACCCTGGCGGGTTTCCACATGTAACACGTCGAACCCTGCCTGTTCAAGGAGACGTGGGAGCGTCTTGGGAGAGTAAAGGTAAACGTGGTCCGGCGGTGAGAGCCAGCCCCAGCTTTCGCCAGTTGCCCGGGCAACGAGGCTGTCAACATTCGGCGTGGCGAGCGCCAGGGCGCCCCCCACTTTGAGTTTTGAACGGGCATTCCTCAGGAAATCCAATGGTGACGCGATGTGTTCAATCACATGCCACATTGTTACCGCATCAGCATCGTGGTCCCTCGTCTCTGACAGCGACTCAAAGATGGCCAGATGAAAACGTGATTGCGCATCAGTCCGTGCCTCGTCCTGCGGCTCTACACCGGTGACCTTCCAGCCGTGGCGCTGCGCATTGACCATGAAATGACCATGGGCGGCACCCACATCCAGCAGCGTTCCGGTTTGGCAATACTTCTCCAGAACCTTCAGTTCCGGCGACTTTCTCAAAGGCGGATCTGAACTGGGGGTAGCAAAGGAATAGACGAACTGGTTGTACCCTGCTTTATAATAAGCAGAAAGCGTTTCAGATGAAGGGAGTGGGTGCACGCGGACCAATCCGCATTCAATGCATCGCACAATGTCGAATCCATTTTTCGCGCACATGAAGGCAGCCGCCGTTTCGTCGCATAGAGGGCATGCATCACTCATGCAGTGGCCAGCTCCTCCAGCGCACTCACCAGTGCCGACCAGGTATACTTCTTTTTCTCTTCGCGGACATTGGCAGCAAACACGTTTTCCTTCCCTTCAATGAAGAACCGGGAGATTGCCCGAGCCAGAGCTTGTGGTTCCTCGGGGGGAACAAGAAAGCCGGTGACATTGTCAACCACAACTTCCGCAAGTCCCCCCACGGCTGTGGCAATGACCGGCCTGTCGAAGTTGTATGCAATCTGAGCAATACCGCTTTGCGTTGCCGAGATGTACGGTAACACCACAACATCAGCGGCGGAAAAATACCCGCCGACACTTTCATTGGACACATATTCGGACCGGATAGTCACCCGATCGGTGATCCCGAGGGCCGCAATCTGTTCTTGGTACTTCTCCTTGTCGTCATAAAACTCACCCACAACGAGGAGATGGATGCTCAGCGAGGGATCAAGCGCAGCCATTGCATCCAGCAGGACATGCAGACCCTTATACCTCCGTATGTAGCCAAAGAAGAGAATGATCCGCGGTGCGGTGATCCCGAGGGCTGCACGCGCGGCGACTTTTTCCTTCAACGCTCCGAAGATGTTATAAACCGGGTGAGGCACGTTCCTGAATTTTGCCTTTGGCCAGAATCTCAGCAGATCCCGCTGCACCGTTTCCGACTGAGCAATGAAGCCGTCTACAGGGCCAAACGCATACCGTGTGAATGCAGCGTCCCCGGGCCGATGTTCATGAGGGATCACGTTATCGCAAATGAACAACACCTTCGTAGTGTCACGCTTTGCTACTCGCGCAATCGTACCGAAACACGGTCCGAAGAAAGGGAGCCAGTATTTGAAGATCAACACGTCGGGCCTGCGTCCCCGAATGGTGCGGCCAACTGCAACCCAGTTCAGAGGATTAATGGAGTCCATCAGTGGCTCACTCGGGACCCTGAGCATTTCGCCTTCGGTTTCTACTTGGGTTGTGCCCGGGAAAAGAAACGCAGGATACTGGCGCTTGAAGGTGATGATCTGAACGTCATGCTTCGTCCGGAGTTCCTGATACAGCAGCGCGTTGTAATGCGCAATGCCGCCACGGAGTGGGTAGGCAGTTCCGACGATGATTACCCTCATCGGTGTGTCTTCTCCGGCGATTCAAAGCCGACCGCATCGCCAATAAGATAGAGCGGCCGTTGTTTCACCTCATCATAGATCCTCCCCACGTACTCGCCGATGATGCCGAGCGTCATGAGGATGAGCCCGCCAAGAAACGTAATCGAGACAATCGTGGACGTCCACCCAAGAATAGCCTTGTCGGTGAAGAGTTTTTCGTAGACGACGTATAGTCCTCCTGCGAAAGACATAATTGCCGACGTGAAACCAATATAGACCGCAACACGCAACGGTGCATTCGAGAAGGAGAGAATACCATCGAGTGCGAGCTGGACAAGGCGCCGGAATGACATGCGCGGCTTGCCCGCAAATCGTGCACCGCGATCATACTCCAGGCCAATCTGCCGGTATCCTACCCACGCACGCAACCCACTGATGTATCGATGTCGTTCGGGCATTGTCCGCATCGCATGGACCACCTCCCGGTCGAGCAACGAGAAATTACCAGCATCAAGAGGGATTTGGATCGTCGACATGGCATTCAGAATGCGATAGAACGAGGTGAATGCAAAACGTTTGACCGGATTCTCCCGACGGCTCTTCTTGATCGTGTAGACGACCTGGTACCCCTCTTTCCAGCGTGCGACCATAGCCGGCAACAGCTCTGGCGGATCCTGAAGATCGCCGTCCATGAGAATCACTGCATCTCCTTGCGCCCGCTCCAGCCCTGCGGAGATAGCAACTTGATGACCAAAGTTGCGGGAAAGACGGAGTGCTTTGAATCGAGCATCCTCGCGGTGAAACTCCTTCATCAGCGCGAATGACCGGTCCTTGCTCCCATCATCGACGAAGATAACTTCGCACTGCTGGTCAAGCGACCCGGCGACCTGATCCAGACGATGGCGCAACTCGGGAAGAGTTTGCTCTTCATTATAGATCGGTACAATGATGGAGTACATTGCCATGTCACGTTGTGGAGGATGACTGTGTGGCACGCGATCTCCAGGAGCGAAGCACCGGCACGATAATCCCGGTGCCGCAAATAAGAAGTGAGGCGAGCGTCACCATGCTTCCATACCGATATGATGGGGGATCAAAGCGGAATTCCACTACATGACCACCCGGCCTCACCACAATGCTGCGAAGATTGTAATCGGTTCGGAGTATCTCTGTCTCTGCATTGTCAACGTATGCTCGCCAACCTGGATAGAAGATCTCACTGAGAACCAGAATGCCGGTATGGCTTGTTTCCACGTCAAGGGTGATGGTATTGTTCTCATACCTGCTAATGTGTGCCTTCCAACGGGGAGTGGTGTCAGGAGCGACAATGGGCATTGCCGGATTCTTCTCAATCACTGCCATCGTCCGGTGAGTGAAATCCGGACTCTTTAGATATGCAAGCAACTCCTCTTCGTTGTCGGCAACATGGATCGAGTAGAGGAAAAATGCTCGCGGAAGATAGGTTGGATGGGGAGCGAGCGAGAGACTCCCTGATTGCGTGTCGGCGACGGTCCGGTACTTGACGTTCAGA
>DASRUE010000020.1:0-21372 GCA_035687895.1 Bacteroidota bacterium
AATTTCCGAGTTGACGAAGTTGAAGTGAAGGTGCTCCCAAGAGCGGTAACACTTCAACAACCACGGTCAAGATACAAAAATGTGAAGAAAGAATAAAGTAAGAACCGGATATGTTCCGCTGCCATCAATGACCCATCGGAAAGGCGACGGTACTCGCCGGGATGTTTTCAACTCGATCCGTTATGGGTTTCGGCTTTGTTCGTGAGTTGCCCCGCGAACGATTTTCAAGTTGAGCGATTGCAACAGTAGAGATAGAGTGAATATAAGAAGGTCCATAGGCGGTCCGATTCTTCCGGAGGGATTTGGGCTTGAATCTCAGCCTGATGCATCCGAATCTCCTCTAACCCCAGGCCAGTCCCAATAAACCCGGGTGCACAGCGTAAGCAAGGATATTGTCAGTTGCCAGCGTACGAGCAATGCGACGAGTGAAGTTCACAATAGATGCCTTGGATACACATAGGCAAAGTATTCCGTTTCCCCACGAAAAGCGGAACGAGACGAGATATTGATTATTTTCCACTTTGTTGACGCGCTTCACCAGTTTTACTGCACAAGAACGAAGTGTTGACCACACTCATCAGATTGGCTTCAAAGGTTAGGCGCTAATGGGACACCCATGCCTCATACGGCATGGAGAAAGAGTCCCGTGGTGATATTGCTGCATTGTTAACCACGATATCCACCGATCCAAATTGGCCGCAGATGTCTCCAATCACCCTCTGGCAATCTGCAGGATCTGCCACATCACCCTGCACAATCATTGAAAAATCCTCGCAGATTCTCTGCGTGATGTCGGTTCCCGGCTTATCTTCACGGGACCCGATTGCGACATTGCCTCCCGCTTTTGCCAGTGAAATGGTAACCGCACGGCCAATACCTCGCGGGATGCACCCATAACCAAGCATGCTTTTTCAGTGAGCGAAATTGAGGTGATGGAGGTCAAGAGGGAAGAGAGGTCTGTGCGCGTTAGTAGCAAGATTGATAACGATTTGCAATAGGAGCTTGCTCATGGTAAAATTTGCTGTGACAGAGCCGGTTGTATGCAAAATCTTCTCCCATTGTTCTGAAAAGGAGACAATCAATTGCTCCCTGTGCTCAGAAAGGGGAAAGCGGTGATGAACTTTTGTGGCACACCTTTCGTGATAAAATACACCAAAGCAGTGGACACAGGAAATAGGAGGTACCATGAAAAAGAACTATCGATTCGGAAATCTCTCAAAAGACGAGAAGGAGTACCATGAAATGATTCTTCTCGAAGAGATCGAGATTCAGTCATGGTACGCCGTTACATACAGTACGATTTTTGGTGAAGAGATCTTCCTGACCGTTCAGTAGAGGCACAAAATGAAGGTCATAACGCTGACAGCGCTTTTGGCAATGATAGTTGCGTTTCCGATATTCCTGAAGAAGTCCAAGATTGCGGTCGTTGATTACAAAGACCGAACCAAACCGATAGATGACAACCATCTGTATGATATTGATGACTTCTTGAGCTGATCGAAGATACGATCTTTTCTGAAGATGCTCCCTTGGTGGGAGGGGGCCTTCAGGTTGCGATAAAAGGGTAAAATGGAAGCATTTTATCCTTTTATGTTTCCATACTTCTGGTGCAGTGCGCTCATCGGTGAAAAAAAGGCTTGCAATTCTGTACGCATTATTCTATCTTGTTCACCGCAAATTACAGTACACCGTTTTTTGCACTTAATGGTTTCGTTGTCTGCAATGATCGCCCAGCGGTTGATCGGCAGGCACTCGTAACAGCGGTGATAGTCTTGGGACAACACCCGCTACCCCGGCCTGTTGGCTATTAAGACGCAATAAATCTGGTGCCCCAGGTGGGCGGCGTAGCCGTACGTATCAGGAAAACCTCTAGTAAGGAGTTGTCCCATGGAAAAGGGAGTCGTTAAGTGGTTCAACGGAGCCAAGGGCTTCGGTTTTATTCAGCGCGAATCAGGTGAGGATGTGTTCGTGCACTACAAGGCCATCGTGGGTGAAGGCTATAAGACGCTGAACGAAGGAGACAAGGTACAGTTCGACGTTGAGAAGGGCCCGAAAGGTCTTCAGGCATCCAACGTGTCAAAGATCTAAGCCAAGGGATTTCTACACTCCCGGCCCCGGCAGAGTTGTGCTGGGGTTTTCTTTTTTTTCTTATTTTAATGAGGAGAAGTACATGAAGGGTACGGTCAAATTCTTTAACGGTTCCAAAGGATATGGGTTTATCACGGCTGAAGGGGGCGAGGACATTTTCTTTCATCAGAGCAATGTCAAGGAAACTGGATTCAGAGACACACTGAAACAGGGGGATCTGGTGACGTTTGAGATTCAGAACGGGCAGAAGGGGAAGCGCGCCGTCAACATAGCCAGGACCTGATGATTGTATGGGGCGATTGCGGATTGGCTGCTGTTACGACGGCTCAACTCTTTCGCAACCAGGTTCGTCTGCGACACTACAATCTCTCGATGTTCTCATCTTTCCGGAACTCGTTGATGGTGGATATGCCGCCCTCGCTCGGGGGGCGGCGTTTCATCGAGCCTCCGACTCCTTCCTGACAGGGTTCAAAACCGCATCTCGTTTGTTTTCGCTGACGTGTATTGCTGGGAGCGTCGCTTTGATTAACCAAAACTGGACGCAGACAAATACATGCTTTGTATACAGAAAAGGGAAACAAGTATCGCGTTACGACAAAGTACACCTTTTCAAACCGACCGGCGACGATCGATACTTCGTCCGCGGGAGCGGTGGTTCGACATTTCCTCTTGACGCTGGGGATAGGGGTGTTCGGGGTGGTATCGTGATTTGTTACGACGTCCGGTTTCCGGAGCTTGTACGGAAATTGGCCTTGAAACAAGTGTCAGTTATTTTTGTCCCGGCGCGATGGCCATCAGTACGGGACGATGCCTGGCGAACCCTTCTCAAAGCGCGAGCTATTGAAAACCAGATTTTTGTTGTGGGATGTAACGCCTTGGGAAATGAAGGGGGATACTCATATGCGTTCGATCCACTGGGCAGAGAGGTGTTCTCAACCCGCAAGCTCCGCCGTTCTCCAATCCACTCGTTCTCTCTCGATCTCGACCGGATTCGCATCGCAAAGAAGACGCATAACAACCTTCGCGAAGCGGTGCTTCTCCGGAAAACGGGGATCTAGTCTGTTTCTCGACTCAGTCTTTTCATCCCCATTCCGCCGGTATAGATAAGCGGCAGACTCAGAACGGTCACCCCCATCTTCACTACGTACTGACCGGCCACTAATGGAACTACCGGATACACCTCCCAGAAAGCAACGCACACAAACACTACGCTGTCAACTCCAGTGGATATGCCGTTGCTGAGGAGGACCCGCGCCCATTTGTGCCCGGCCACCCGGGCTTTCCATTGTGCGAAAATCTCTACATCCAGCAGTGAGCTAATGAGAAACGCAACGAGGCTTGCCCCAACGATCCGTGGAGTACTGCCTAGCACCGTGGTAATTGCCTCCTGTCCTGTAAAGAACGCTGGTGACGGAACAGTGATGATGAACGCAGATTACAAAGCTAAGAGTGCGTTTGCAGCAAAGGCACTAAAGACCACTTTGCGCGCCCCCTTCCGGCCCAGTTGTTCGTTGATGAGATCAATCAAGGTGAAGGTCAGTGCATAGATAAACACACCGCCGGGAACAACGATATCTCCGATGGCCAGGGGTTTGAAGGCTGTAATGTTGGCAATAAGGTCGCAGGTGACATACAAGGCAATCGTCAGGTAGAGTGCCATTGTTAGTGTCTTGACTTCAGGCGGGCGTTGTACTCACGGCTTGCGACAGTGTGAATTCCTCCGCGCACTTTGTAGTCGGTGGTCACTTTCATCCATCTTGGTCTTGCACATCGGACAAGATCGTCGAGAATGCGGTTTACCACGTGTTCCTGATAGATTCCGACAGTCCGGTATGAAAGGAGATAATACTTCAGGGATCGGAGTTCGACAATAACTTTGTGAGGGATATAGTCAATCTTGATGGTTGCAAAATCCGGCAGGCCCGACCAAGGACAAACAGCAGTGAACTCATCAGTGTCGATATTAATGACAATATCCTTACCGGGATACTCGTAAGGGAATGTCTCCAGCACGCCGACGTCGATCGTAGAAACGTCCTGGATATCATATCTGCGGCCCCGGGACTGGGTCATTGCGCGTTGTGTTTGCGTTATGGGAATGCTACATTGAATGTGAACTAAATATAACTCATTGAAGCGGGAAAGTAAACAGATGAGATTCATGACATTCTTTCTTCTTGGGATTGCCTTAGTGGTTCTTGCCACAGGATGTGTTTCAACCCGGGAGGCTGAGCGCGAGAAGATGGAACTGGGATGGATCACGAGAACGGTTTTGAACGAGCCCGCACATCACCGCTTTGGCGAAACCTATGACACAGTCACCATTGATGCTGACATTGTGCGTCTGATTGGCACTCTCAAGAATGATGTGGACGTGCTGGTGTTCCTCGGTACATGGTGCAGCGATAGTCACCGCGAGGTGCCTCGCTTTTTCAAGGTGGCGGACGCCATCGAGTTTCCTTCGGACAGAATCAGGCTATATGGGCTAGATAGAACAAAAAAGAGCGCAGACGGAATGACGGACCGTTACGCGATCGAACGCGTTCCGACGTTCATCTTTCTAAAGCATGAGGTTGAAGTGGGGAGGATCACGGAGCGCCCGCATGCTTCGCTGGAAGCAGACATGCTGGCTATTCTTGCTGCCGCGCAGGGGAATTAGCCGGCGGTTACATGTGTTGATATGCCATCGCTTTCAGTTGTATGATCCGTTTGGCGATCGGCGGATGGGTGGCAAAAAGATTTGAGAATGCGCCCTCTTTTTCATTAATGTGTCGGCCCAGTGGATCGGCGATGCAAAGATGAGCGGTTCCTTTCTTGATGGCGCGGGTTGGTTCGATTGCACCATCAATCTTCTCCAGTGCAGCGGCGAGCGCTAAAGGGTGCCGCGTTAGTTCTGCGCCGGACGCGTCGGCGAGATATTCACGCTGACGCGATACTGCCATGGCAAGGATCTGGCTGACAAGTGGCGCCAATACCAATGCAAAAAGCCAGAGTCCAAGTAGGAGTATTCTTCCTGCTCCGCCTCCTCGACCAGATGACCGCCGCCCCCCACCGAAACGCATGGATCGCGATCCAAATTCGGTCAGCAACATCACCGCTCCTGCAAGTGCTGCGACCACGGTCATCATCCGAATGTCGTAGTTGCGGATGTGACTCATCTCATGCGCAATCACCCCCTGAAGTTCATCACGGGTCAGCTTCGCGATCAATCCGTCCGTTACCGCAATGGACGCATGTGCCGGATCTTTCCCTGTGGCAAACGCATTAGGGTCTGGATCAGGAATAACGTACACGTTCGGCCGGGGCTGTCCTGAAGCAATTGCCATCTCGTCCACCACATTATGCAACTGCCGATACTGTGGGTTGTCAGCTGCGGCCGGCTGTGCACCGGCGGAAGCGAGAACAACCTTTGATCCGCTCTGAAGTCCTGAGAATGCACTTACTCCCCCCACCACAAGCGCAAGGATCGTCACAATGGGGAGCATTCCGTTGGTCCCGAAGAGGAATGCATCGCACCCGTATCCCAGAAAGCCGACGAACAAGGTGAACGCCACCATGACGATCACCGTGTTTCGCTTGTTTGCTGCCTGTTGTTCGTAGATGTTGGGAGCCTGTCGTCCCATTGATCCAGCGGGGTCACTTCTTCAGCGAGAGGTCAACGGTCGGAGTCTGCCGCTCGGCAGTTTCCGCAATTTGGAACAGTTCCGCCGTTTTGAACTTGAACATCCCGGCTATCAAGCTGCCGGGGAATACCTGTTGTGTGATGTTGAACTTGGTGGCAATGTCGTTGTAGAACTGACGGGCGAACCCGATCTTGTTTTCCGTACTCGAGAGTTCCTCCTGCAATCCCCGCACATTTTCGTTGGCTTTCAGCGTTGGGTAGTTCTCTGCCAGTGCAAACAACCGTGAAAGTGCGCCAGTCAATGCACCCTCTTTAGTTGCCGCATCAGCCACTCCCGAAGCACCGACGGCTGCATTGCGAGCGGCAATCACTTTCTGCAACGTTTCCTGCTCGAACTCCATGTATCCTTTCACGGTGTTAACAAGATTGGGGATCAGATCGTGCCGCCGCTTCAATTGCACATCGATCTGTTTCCAACCATTCTCCACCTGGTTGCGCAGCGTTATCAGTCGGTTGTATTGCGCTATGGTCCATATCGCTGCCCCTACAATGACGATGAGAAGAACACCAACCATTTCCATGGACATCTCCTGCGTGAGTATGGATGCGGGACAAACTTAGAAAGAATCCCTACAGAAGTCAACCTCCGATTTTGTTGACATTCGTACACGATTTGGATATATTTTCGGTGCTCGTAAGGGACTTCACTCCAACAGTCGCACACATCATTCGGTAGCTGCCCTGGATGCCATGACCCCGGAAGACCAAGCCAATCAGAAGGACCTAGAGCGGAAGAGGCTCCTGGAGGAAATTCGAAAAAGGGCGGAAGAGGCGGAGCTGAAGCGAATTGAAGAAGAAGAGCAAAAGGCAGGCGTTAGGCCACTCAAGACCACCCCCCCCGAGCCGGCACCTCCCACCATCCCGGCAAAAGAACTCCGCATCAATGAACTTCGTGACAAACTAAACATCGCTCTGGATAGGGGGAAGGCCGACAAGGCCGTTGAGTTGTTGGAGGAGTTGCGCGCGAGTGCGCCGGACAACATCGAGTTGGAAGATTTCAAGACCCGCGTTGACCGTTTGCAGGAAGACCTGCACCAGCAATCGAAGGCAAAAAAGCGGGCAGCTGATCTGAAATCGAAAGAGGAAGCTGCCCAACAGCGTTCCAAGCGTGAATCGCAGCAAAGGAAAATTGTCGAATTGATGGAGAGTGCAAATGCATTCTACCAGGGGGAGAAATACGAAAAGGGGATGGCGGCGGTTCACGAAGTGTTGGCAATGGAGGAGGGGAACGAGGATGCCATCAAGCTTCGGGAAAAAATAGAGAAGGCCAAGAGACTCTTTGAACAAATTAAGGCAGAAGAGGCCCGGAGAAAGGAAGAAGAATCAGCCGGAGCCCCCACACCGGTTCCCGAGGTGCCGGCCGTCCCAAAAACGGACGCAGAAGTATGGGGAAGCAAGAACCAGACCCAGACCGACACAGGATTTGAAGTTCCTGATGATGATGGTCCCCCCGTAGCGCCGAAACAACCGTGGATCGAGAGAATTGTTGAGAGTCTTTCCAGCGTTCGCATCCCGGTAAGGCCGATCCTGATCACCGCGAGCATTGCCCTTCTGGGCGCCGTTGCATACTTCATCGTTGACAACATCCAGAATGCGGTATCTCCCGCCAAATACTCTCTGTTGGTATTGCCAGCCAGGAGTCCCGAAGCTGACACATCACTTCTCTATCTTGCAGATGGCATTACAGAGGACTTTATCAAAAACGTTTCCGTGATTACAGAGTTGCGTGTCTTCGGTCCATCGACGGTCTTCGCTCTTGGACGGTCCGGTGCCAGTAGCATTCAAGTGGCGAGGTCAATCGGTGCGAACTTTGTCGTTCAGTGGGACATTGCGCGGAACGGTGAGAACTTCATTCTTTCCCTCACACTTCTTGATACCATTTCTTCCTCACCCGTCTGGTCCACAAATGTGCAAACATCACCCCGCGAGTTACAGTCAGTTCTTCTTGAATTCGGTGAAGGAATAGCCGCCGCGATGAACGCTCCTCTGACCCGGCAGGAAGAGACGCATTTCAGAACGGTGCCTGTGGTATCCCCGCCGGCCTTCGAAGCTTACGCTCGGGGGATTTCGCATATGCGTCGTTCAACTGGCCGCTTACTGGACGAAGCGGGCCAGGCGTTTGCTCGAGCAGTCCAGCTGGACTCCACATTTGCCAACGCCCATGCAGCACTGGCATGGGTTCAATTGCTGATGTACGAACGTGGGACTGAGGCGTCACCTGGTCTGCTTGCCTCTGCGCAGGGACATCTTCGGCATGCAGTTTCCTCCGGTACACCGACCTCGGAAATGCATCGGGGACGCGCCCTCTTCGCGCAATTCCGCTCGGACTATGACCGTGCAACGGAGGAGTTTGAACGAGCCGTTACGGTGTCCCCCAGCGACGCGGAAGCCCAGCGGCGGCTCTCGATCCTTTACGCGATTCGGGGTAGGCCCGATGAGTCGATAAAAGCTGCAAGACGTGCCGCATCGGATGACCCGCGCAATGTTGAATCTCACACAATCCTTGCAATGGTCCACCAGTATAGGGCCATGGTTGATCGGATGAAGGGGAATGACCCGCGGCAGGATATTCATGACGCGCTTGTCAGTTACGGTGTCGGCTTGTTACTTACATCCGACAAGAGTGGGTACATGGGTGGGCTCTATGCGGATGTTCTTCAGGACAACCAGCAAACCGACCGCGCCATCCAAATTTTGAATGATCGTGTTGCCCAATTTCGCCAGAGCTACATCGAGTATTACAAGCTTGGTCGGTCATACCAACTCGCCGGCAAACCGAAACAACAATGGGAGAACCTGTTTGAACGTGCTCGTGCACTTCTGGATGACCAACTCAGTCAACATCCGGAGGATGCTCTCGCATTGTCCTATCTTGCGCTTGTCCATTCACGTCTGGGTCAGTTCAGGGGTGCCTTGGAAGCTAACGCGCGTTCTCGGGAACTCTCTCCCGCAAATCCTGACGTTCTTTACAACACGGCGAGAATGTATGCGCTCCACAAAGAGAAAGAAAAGGCATTGGAGTTTCTTGGCCGCGCTATCAACTTGCGTTACAAACTTGCAAGTATTCTAGACATGGATTTCTATACCCTTCGCACCGACCCCGATTTTCACTCCACCATCACACGCTGACCAAAATGTAACATTCCCGCTCTGATGTGTCCCTAGTACGTTGACATTCAAGGTGTTTATGAATATATTGACTTCGGAAAA
This sequence comes from Bacteroidota bacterium, assembly GCA_035687895.1. Classification (GTDB taxonomy): domain Bacteria; phylum Bacteroidota; class Ignavibacteria; order UBA10030; family UBA6906; genus JAERML01. Next base: position 8,981 of record DASRUE010000020.1, read on the forward strand.
AAAGGGGTCCACGACCCTAACCTCCGCTGTTACCTCATCTTAGACTGGGGAGCACTTGCGGGGGAGGGACATCATCCAACGCTCTTCCATGGCTGAACAAGACGACGCCGCAAAGCAAGATAAACGAAGACTCGCCGGTGACTACCTCAAACAGGCTGACAAGCTCTTTAAGAGTGGGGATTTTGAAGGCGCCCAGCGGCTTGTTCTGCTGGCCATGGAAACTGATTCCCGCAATCCGTACGCAATAGCCTACCAGGAACGCGTCCGCTACGCAATTGAGAAACGCGACACCACGAAAGCGGCTCCGGCGTCCGAGTCCGCTGCTATTCCTCCAATTGAAGCAAAGCCCACACCAACTGACGCAGACCTGCGCACCCGGAACGAAGCGGCCGCCCGTGATGAAGAAAAACGCCGCCTTGAAGAACTCGAGGTCCGTCGTCGCGCAGAAGAGGAAGCCCGCCGCATTGCAGTTGAAGAAGCCAGGCGAAGGACCGAGGAAGAGCAACGCCGTAAGCAGGCAACGGAGGCCCAACGAAAGGCGGAGGAAGAGATCCGCCGGAAACTGGAAGAAGCCAACAAGAAACTGGAAGAGGAACGAAAGCGGCACGAAGAAGAGACACGCCGTATCTTGAAGGCAGAAGAAGAGCGAAAACGAAGTGAGGAGGAACGCCGCAAGAAGGAGATAGAAGAGCGAAAACGGACTGAAGAGACGGTCCGGCAGAAGATCCTCGAAGATGCACAGAAGCAGTTGGAAACAGAACGTAACCGCCTTGCCCAGGAACTTTCAAGGAAGATTGAAGAAGAAAAAAAGCGGCTCGAGGCGGAGATGGAAAAACGCCGTGTGGAGGAGCAGCGTCGATTAGAGGAAATGAGGCGAAAGGAGCGGGAAGAAGCCGAAGCGCGTCGCAGGGCGAAGGAGGCGGAGCTCCTCAAGTTGGAGGAGGGCGAGCAGCGGCGCGTTGAGGAGGAGCGGGCGAGACTGGAAGCTCAAAAGAAAAGACTGGAGGAAGATCTTACCCAACGCCTGGCAGAGGAACGGAAGAGAATCGAGGAGGATAAGAAGCGCCTCGAAGAGGAGGTGAAATTCCGTCTCGAGGAGGACCGGCGCAAGCTGGAAGAGGCGAACCGGAAAGACCAAGAGGCAGCGGAAGTAAAGAGACTGGAAAAGGAAGAGCAGTTCAAGGATTTCGAGCAGAAAGCGCTCCGGGCGCTGGAAGAGGAGCGAGCCAGGTTGGAAGCCGAGAAGGGCCGGCTGGAAATGGAATTTCGAACCAGGCTCGAAAACGAACGAAAGAAATTCGGTGAGTTCCAGGCGGAGCACCAGGAAGCCGCAGAAAGAGGGACCGTGCAGGGCGAGGAGTTGCAGGCGCAACTCGAAGCCGAATTCCAAAAACAACTGGAGGAAGAGAAGCAACGGCTCTCCGAGGAGCAGCGGAGACGGTTCGAGGCAGAGCGGGAGCGGATCCAGTTAGATGCGCAACAAAAGGCCGAACAGGAACGCCAACGACAGGCAGAGGAAGAACGGAAGCAGGCCGATGAAACCCGACGCAAAGAGGAGGAGGAGGAACAGCACCGCCAGCAGGAACTGGAGGCGAAACGCCTGCGAGAGGCTGAGGAGACTCGCCGATACGAAGAGGCTGTTCGTGAGGCCATCGAGGAAGGGAGGCGTCTTGCACAAGCGAAGAAGATCCGTTCCTACGTCGACAGGGGGAAGGAACTGATCGTGCGCAACCAGTTTGAAGAAGCGCTTAAGGAAGTGACAAAAGTCTTTCTGCTTAATCCCTCACACGAAGAAGCACGGTCACTTGAGCAAACCATTTATGCTTCCCGGCAGGAGTTTCTCCGTCGTGAGGAGGAGGCTCGCCGCCTTCAGGAAGAACAACAGCGGAAGCTTGAGGAGATCCGTCAGAAGCTGGAGGAGCAGGAACGGAAGGACCGGGAAGAAGAAGAACGGCGCGCAATCCGGAACGCAAAGATCTCTGAAACACTCCGGCGGGCAGAAGAGTACGTAAGCTCGGGCGCACACGAGAGAGCGCTGTCCGAAATTGAAACCGTCTACGCGATGGATCCTGGCAACACGGCAGCACAGCAGATTGAGGTGAAGATCCTGAGTGCTCAGAAGAAGAAAGTGGAAGCGAAGGCCGTCCCGCAACAACGATCGAGTGAGAGTGAAGCGTGGAAGAAAGAGGAGGAGGAAAAGGAGAGGATTGCCACCGCAACGCGAGAGCTGCTCCGGCTGGAATCGATGAGTACATTTCGCAGCATGTTGAAGCAGGCGTGGGTGGACGGTCAGCCCACGAAAGAGGAACGCGCCATGGTGGAGGTAGTGCGACGATCGCTAGGTGTGAGTGACGGCGACCACGCAGCGCTCGAACGGGAAGTCCAGCTCGAAGCATACACCGAAGCTCTCCGCTCGGCATGGAAGGCAGGCATCGTTTCATCGGACGACGTGGCGACACGGGAGAATCTCCGCGCCATGTACGGCATATCTTCTGAAGATCATCTCACGGTGGAGGCCACCCTCCGCCGCGAAATGTCACAAGACAGCACGTTATGAAAGCGCGAGACGCCGCGATAGCACGAGCCTCCGATACCCCACCGCAAGACACCACACCAGGTTCATTCCCACGAAGTTGAAGAGTAGATAAAGTTCCAGTTCGTTGGCCAGGGAACAGAGAGTCAACAGGAATAGTTCTGTCCCCATTCCCAGCAGTCCGGATAACCGGAGCCCGATCTTGTCGCCATACCACAAATCCTCCTTGCCCTCCGACGAATTCGGTGACCCTTTACTCCAGGCGTCCATCGATGCCATCAACCTATCCTGCCAACCATAGAGGAAGAGGAAAACCGAATGCAACGTTCTGGTGGTGTTGTCCTCTGTTCGATCATCCTCCGTTGCTTGTTCGGTTATACGGTTCATTGAATATCGTTTCTGCAAATGAAGGTACGACGTCTGGTAGAAGACATGGTAGGAAACGCGCAGTGTGGTGCCTGCGAAGGAAAGAAAGGCGATTGGTGAAATCCAGGAACCATATCCCCTGAGAGCCCAGCCGATTGCCGCGAATACAAGCATGTTCACCAGAAAATCTCCAATGGAATCGAGGAATCGTCCGGCCCTGCTATAGCTCTGCTTAGCGCGTGCAAGCTGGCCGTCGGCGGAATCAAGGAGATCCTTGATCGTCAGGCTGACTCCAGCAATTGCAGTGGCGAGCGGAGTACCCTGGACATACAGGATCGCCGCACAACACCCTGCTATTGTGGCACTCACGGTGAGGTGGTTCGGTGTGATCGGTGTGTGGTACACTATACGGACAAGAACACCCGCGGCGGGACGGAGAAGGTAGGTATTGATCAGTTCATCGGAATACGTGGACTTGATGGACTCGTTGTAGGAGTACTTTGACCTCATGTGGTGAGGGAGAGTGAGAGCTGTTCTGCCGCAACAAGGTCTTCAGCTGTGTCAATCTCCATGCAGGCATAGCCCGCAGTGTCAACGGCAAAGAGTCTTGCACCTTTCTCAATCAATTCCTGGAATGATGCCTCATAGAATTCGTCACGGTCCTTCCGTTTCTCCAGAATTGAGAACAACTGTTGTGCGTTTGCCGCCGAGAATTTCTCAATCCCGAGGGATTCGCCTGATGCGATTGGCGAAGGGATATCTTTCCCAATCCGCACGACCCGCCCCTCGTTATCGAGCTGGACCTTGATTTCTTCATCACCAAGATGATCCGTCATCCTGATCACGAGCGCGTTGGCGTGTTCTGATGCCAGAAGCCTGGTCAGAATACGCCTGTCGAACAGAATGTCCGCATCCATCATCACCATTTCCTCTTTCACCGCTTCTCCCGCCAACCAGAGGGAATAGTTATTGTTGGTGGTGTGGTAATGCTCATTGTACACGAATGAGATATCAAGGGGGAGGCGGACCTTGGCAACGAACCGCTCAATCATTTCCCGTCGATATCCCGTCACGATAACGCAACGCCTGATGTCGCTATCACAAATTGCTTCCAAAGATCGTTGCAGCAGCGGCTTCCCCCCGACCGGCAGCAGTGATTTTGGGGTGGTGTCGGTCAATGGTCGCAGTCGTGAGGAAATACCCGCGGCAAGAATGACACCAATCATTTGTGCAACGATCTGTCATGGGCAGGGATGGTTTGAGCGCCAACGATCTCTTTGAACGCTGCTACGACGAATGCATTTTGCTCCCTCGTTCCGATTGTAATCCGGATGCAATCCTGCAAACCCGGATCATCCAGGAATTTCACAACGATACCGCGGATCTTGAGATCCGACTGGAGAGCTTGTTTCATGGTGAGAGGATACCGGACGAGAATGAAATTCGCCTCGGAACGGAATGGCGTGAAGCCATCGAGCAGGGAAAATGCCTGGTAATATTCCTCCGTGTCCTCCCGCATCTGACGGGTGATGCGGCGGTAGTATTCTTTCTCATCAAGTGCAGCGAGGGCGATTCGCTCCGTCAACTGGTTATAGCCAAGATAGCGCGCGCTGAAGGCGATGAGTTGTTGGAGGTCCGTGCCGATACATGCGTACCCGATCCGTAATCCCGCGAGGGCGTAATACTTCGAGAATGTGCGTAACACGACGAGTCGGGTATGAGAGTCAAGAAGACGCTTTAGGTGGCTGTGTGATTCGCTGGTAAATCCATAGTAAGCCTCATCAAGCACGATGATGGAGGAACTGCAGTGGGAGATCAGGCTGGAAAGATCGTCGGGGCGCATGGTGTTCCCGGTCGGATTGCTCGGAGATGCTATCAGAATGAGCTCGGGGTGGTGTTTGTCATACAATCGTTTGATCTCGTCGGTCCGGTATTCGAACGTCCCCTTCCCTTCATGCAGTGAATACTCGACCTGCGTTCCCGAGACCTCGCTCGCAACCGACTTGTAATACCACCACGATTGCCTCGGCAGGAGAATTGTCCCACCCTTTTTGAGATAGCAATGAACGACCTGTTTCAACATGTCTTCACTGCCGTAACTGAGAAGGACGCGCTCTTCGGGAATGCCAATCTCCTGGCTCAGCCGGAAGGAAAGCTCACTCTTCCTGCCCCGGGCGAAATCGCGCGAATACAAACTGAGTTGCTCCAGATTGGCTTTCCTCAGGGCATCGTAACATGCAGGGGCAGGGCCGTACTGGTTTTCGTTTCTGTCGAGGAGGATCTGACCCATGGTCATCCTTTCTTAAAGAGTCAACTGTGAGAAGTGTCCGCGAACCTACACAAAGTCCCTACTGTTCCATTAGAGACCCACGCCGACTTCCTTACTCTGGTGTTCAAGTTGATGATGAAGTGCGTCATCGAGGGCTCGTTGGATCCGGCGCTGCCAGAGAACCATGGCTACAAGATACAGATTGGCAGGAACAACCACCACCCATAAGAACACCTCCGGCTGGCCGAGAATTCCGGCCACAATCAGCATTGAGCGATTTGTTGTGGCACCGAGGAAGGTCCACCAACGCAAGATGCCTCTGTTGTACTGGCGAAAGAGATCGGGTGGGTATTGGCGGGTAGGGCTTTTCTTTAGTTGAGAACGATGCTGGACTCGAAGATACTGGAGATAGAGAAAAAGGACAATCTTGCGAAAAGGTTGGCCTCCTTCAGCTTGCAGTCGTGCAAACTCTCCCTGCGACTTGGTAACCTCCCGCGTGAGGAAGTTCTCTTCTCCGCGAACGGCAGAAAGATACTCCTGCTGATAATAGTCGAACACGATCGCGTGGAAAGCCGAGGTTAATCCTCCCGCAACGACGAGGTACCAGACCCCCGCTGTCCCTGCCAACGATGCCATTCCTATGCCGAGACCGGTAAAGACTGCAACACTGATTATCCAATCCACCACTCCGTCTACCAAACGCCCGAGCGGTGTCCCGCTATGCTGTAACCGGGCGAGCTGTCCGTCCATGCAATCCAGAAGGTTTGCAAGGGCATACCAGATTCCACCGAGTGCAAACAATCCAAGCGACAGATAATATGCAGCAACGAGGCCGGAGACAAGTGAGAGAAACGTAATCTGGTTGGGGGTGATGGGGAGGCGGTAGATCAGTCGGACAAGGCCAAAGGCAATCGGTCGGTTGAGGGCGAGGTCAATTACTTCCTCGACCTCAGCCATTTTTAGAGACTTTCGGTATTCCTCCAGTAGAGTCATCAATGGGTCCATCCTCATGTAAGGAAAAAAGATCTGATATTCAAGAAGTAAATGAACAGAGGGAGGCGTCTCAAAATGTCATGTTCACATCTTGTCCGCGATTTTCATATATTGGTTCCAATTTTGATATTCCCACACTGTTCTTGCCGTCGAAGGTATTGCAGAAATGTCACACTACCTTCTCCAGAATCAACAATCAACAAGTGTCATGAAACTTCACCGCATAGGTATATTAACGGGCGGCGGCGACTGCCCGGGACTCAATGCTGTCATCCGGAGTGTTGCGAAACCGGCGATGGCACATTTCAACGCCAAGGTTATCGGCATCATGGATGGCTATGAGGGAATGGTGGAAGGTCGCCACCGCGAACTGGCGCCAGGCGACGTTACCGGCATTATCAACCTTGGAGGAACAATCCTCGGCACCTCCAACAAGGGGGATCCGTTTCATTTTCCCATGGGTGTAGCACCTAACGTCCGGATCGTTGACGCATCCCAGCAGGTGGTAGAGCACTACCGCAACCTTCGACTGGATGTTCTGATCGCGATTGGAGGCGACGGGACGCAGATCATCGCTGACAAGCTCTCGGCCAAGGGGCTGAACGTCATCGGCGTTCCGAAGACTATCGACAATGACCTGGATGCAACGGATATTACGTTCGGTCACGATTCAGCGCGCGCTGTAGCCACGGAGGCCATCGACCGGCTGCAAACAACGGCGTCGGCGCACCACCGGGTGATCGTGGTGGAAACAATGGGGCGTTACGCCGGGTGGATTGCGTTGGGTGCCGGGGTGGCTGGTGGTGCAGACATCATCCTGATCCCCGAGATTCCGTTCTCGTGGGATTCCGTCTTTGAAGCGGTTCTGAAACGGAGCAAGGGGGCGAAGTTCAGTATCATCTCGGTTGCAGAGGGAGCGAAGCCACAAGGGGGCGACGTCATGGTGAAGGAAATGGACAAGAAACGGACCGACCCGGTCCGGCTTGGTGGGATTGGTGAATTGGTTGCCAAGCGGATTGAGCAGGAGACCGGTCTGGAAACGCGCGTAACGGTGCTCGGTCATGTTCAGCGCGGCGGAAGCCCGACGGCATATGACAGAATTCTCGCTACGAGGTTTGGCGCTGTGGCGTTGGAAGCGGCGTCGCGTGGTGAGTTTGGGGTGATGACCAGCCTCCAGCGAAACGTTGTCATCACCGTTCCCTTGAAGGATGCGGTGGGAAAACAAAGGCTCGTGCCTCTCGATTCGCAGCTCTTGTCTGCAGCGCGGGCAGTGGGGACGTGCTTTGGTGATTGATCGGGGACGCTTCATTCTATCCTAGTTGGCCTGCCATCTCTGCTCCCAGTAAGTGTTCAACGATAATCCTGCAATCGTTGAGCGGGTCGCTGGAGGAGGAAGTGGATTGTGGTGTGACCTTCGCTGCGAGGCGAGTTGCCGCGGTTTGGACTTCAGAGGGAAAGGACGGCTCGTTCAGGAGATGACGGAGTTGGCTCATTGCATCGACGCCCCAGCCGGTTCGCCCGCTCTCCCGAAGCCAAAAGGTGATCGCTACGCCCGCCGCCCGCCGGGCACAGACCCGGGCCATGCCGTCGTTACCCACACTCAGGGCCTGCCGGCCTGTGGAGAATTCCTTCCTGAGCCGCTTTATCACCTCTTCGATCTCGGTTGGCATGATCAGAAGGAAAACTTGTTTTCGTGCCACGTGCGAGTCATTTCCAACCAGAAGACCAGCCCGCGCCAGCGTCCGTACTGTCGATAGTCTCTTTCAATCGTTGAGTCTTTGACACGTCTCCCCTTTCTGTGAAGCTCAAAGTAGCGTGCCCGGACCCACGAATCCAGTCCGAGATAATCGTAGCGGCCGATGAGTTTCATAATGTTGCCTGCCGCATACGGTCCGATTCCTTTTACCTTCCTCATCTCTGCAAACAACTCATCTGTCGGAAGAGGCGACGTTCGCCATGATTCGAGGTCAAGATCACTGTCTGCCACACGCCTGGCAAGCTCCAGGAGGTATGGTGCCCGGTATCCTGCTTTTACCTCCTTCCTCAAAAACTTCTCGGAGGTTTCCGCAATTGCCTGTGGTGATGGAAATGCGTGGCGACCGCTCTCGAACTCCTTTCCGAGTCTGTGGACAAGGTTCGTCACGATCACAGTCGTGAGCGCCCACGTGCAGTTGGTGGTACAAATCATCTTCACGACATCCTCAAACACGCTCGGTGACCTCAGCATTCGTCCTGATCCGGATTCCGCGATCCATTTGAATCGCGGTATGTTCCTGACTGCAATATGAAATGGCGTAAAGTCCTCGTCGAGACGGAGGCACCGTGCGAATTGTTCTTTCACCGCAAGGCATTGTTCGCGCGTGAGAGCATGGTGGCTGTTGACGTGGACACGGACGGCGTGATCGGTTCCCGATGCAACACATGCGACGGTGCTTCCGTCCTGCAAGGAGAGGATTCGGGAGAGTGTTCTTGAAGACTCGTCGTGAGAGAACGGAGGCAATGCGTACCAGCCATGACTGCGAACGGTCCGCCAGAACTCGAATCCTTCAGGGGTCGGCAGTGTTAGAGTAGTGGAATGACGGAGCGGTGTGCTGGACATTGCTACTTTGCTGAGAATAGAAGCATCAGCTTCACTTCGTCAAGCAGTGCATCGGGCGTGATAGCCTCGTTGCCGATCATCCGGGCAAGTTCGTTCCCGTCCCACCGATCACCATGTCCCCAGAGTCCCCGCAGATATTCGCCAGCGCCGGGGTGCTCGAACCAATTGAACCCGAACTCTCTGCGCAGCTTTGCGCTCAACTGTGCCTCGAGGTACCACGCACGGAGATAACTTGCCGAATAGAACAATGCATCGACATCCGAGAGGTACCGTTTCCTGTCCGATGGGATTTCATGAGCTCCCGTTGCCGTGCTTTGAAGTTGCGCATACAGTCCCGCGGGATCTGCAACACCGTCGTGCAGTTCGAGTTCGTAGAGAAACTTCGCGCTGTATCGTCTGATGTAGTATAGCCGATGAAATGCTTGAAATCTGAGGAACTCCTTTTCCGCCCGCACGGGCATGCGAGTGTGCAAACGCAGCCACGCCTGGTTGGACAGGAGATATTCCGAGAGGAACGCGTAGGTCTCCGTTACTGTCGACTCGCCGAGATACCGAAACTCGAATGCGTTCTCTCTGGTGTTGGCGTAATGCTCACCGTGACCCATCTCGTGGAAGAGTGCCGCGTAGTCGTCCACGCCACCGATGGGCTTGATGCTCAGCCGGACATCGGAGGGAACGTCGACCGGGTAGCAGACGGCGCGCGGGTTCTTGGTCTCACGCACCTCCGCGTCGATACGGAGATTGTTCTGTGTCGCGAGGTTGACGCCGAGGCCACGGTAGGTCTTTTCCAGGACAGGCATCATGGACGAAGCGGAGAAGTACTTGTCGAACCGGGCATTCCGGAACAGTGGACCGATGTCGTATCGGAAGAAACGATCGGGAGGAATCCGAAGTTGGTTCGTGGTCAGTTCTCCCAGCAACACTGTGTATGTACCCTCGGTCTCTGCAAGTACGCGCTCGGCAACCTGCTTGAACTCCGAAAACGAAAATCCCTTCAGCGCCTCAGCCATGTCATTGTATGATCCGTAGCCGAGGTCCCTGGCAAGTCGAAGATTTTGTTGCTCGACTTGAAGATACAGTTGGTTGAGAGAATCGAGGGCGGGGTCGAGTGCCACGTACAGTGCTTCGCGCCGGGTCTGGTTCTTTTCGTTCGAAAGAAGAGTGGAGACCTGTCTATACGGGATATCCTTCCCTTGGCATTGCACAACAAGGCTTGCCTCCAGGTTGCTGATCCTGTCGTTCAGCTTCGCGTTTTCTTTGGAGAGATACTCTGTGGTCAGGTAGCGGCGGAAGTACCGGAGACGCTTCTTCTGGACAGAATCCCGTTCTGCGTCCTTCACGCGGCGCACGAGTGCGATGTTCTCGCGGGTGAAGAGATGCGCGTACGTTGTGTAGAGCGAATCCTGGTTGGACTGCATTCCAAACGCCCAGTTGTTCCAGCCCATTAGTGACTGGGCTTTCACGAGTTGTTCTGCGTCCGCCCGAAGACTGTCGACGAAGAAAGCATCCTTCCGCCCCTGTGGCTCGCAGGAGGAGAGGAGAAAAACAGAAAACGCAACGGCAAAAAAAAGAAGAAGTGAGCGCATTATCGAACCTGAAGGTGTGATGAGACTAGAACTTTCCCAACAATACATCGTTGGTCGTGTACTGCGAGACGAGCTTGAGGATGCTGAGCATTGCTTCTCGGGGAGCGAGACGCGCAATGGAACGGCGGAGGGCTTGATGCTGCGTTACTGCTGAGCCGAAGAGAAGCTCTTCCCGCCGTGTCCCCGACATTCCGATATTGATGGCGGGGAAGATCCGCTCGTTGGCAAGGTCACGATCGAGAACGAGCTCCATGTTCCCCGTCCCTTTGAACTCCTGAAAGATAAGCTCGTCCATTCTCGAGCCCGTATCCACCAGTGCAGTGGCAATGATGGTAAGCGAGCCACCCCCTTCACAATTGCGTGCTGCACCGAAGATCCGCTTGGGAATTTCCAGCGCCCGTGCGTCCACTCCTCCGGACATCGTACGCCCGCTACTCTTTTGATGAATGTTGAAGGCCCGACCGAGACGTGTGAGCGAGTCAAGTAACAACACCACGTTCTTTCCCACCTCCACCTTCCGCCGTGCATACTCCAGCACGAGTTGCGCCAACCGCACGTGGCTTCCGCGTTCACTGTCGCTGGAACTTGCAAAAACCTGTCCCTTGATTGAGCGCCGCATGTCTGTCACCTCTTCCGGCCGCTCATCGATCAACAGGACGAGGAGATCGATCTCCGGGTTGTTTACACTGACGGCGTGGGCAAGGTGTTGCATCAGCATCGTCTTGCCTGCTTTCGGGGGCGAGACGATGAGAGCGCGCTGACCTCTTCCCACGGGGCAAAACAAGTCCACGATTCGCATCGACAGATTGCCCGCCTGCCTCTGAAGATTCTCGCTGGCGGGCAGGCTCTTTGGCCCTTCAAGCCGGATCACCTCGTCCGGAGAAACCACTTCGTGTTGGCCGAATTCCTTCACGGACTTCCATTGTTCCGGCGGGAGGTCGTTGATCTTCGCAATAGCCCGTGCTTCGGGCGATTTCCCCTTGCGGAGTTCTGCGGTTCCCTCGAGAAATACACCTGTACGAAGACCATACCGAGAGATCATCGCGGGTGGAACGAACGTGTCGGTCGATGCTTGCGCGAGACCCATGGAAATTGTCCGTACGAAGCCAAATCGACGGCTGTCTATTTCTAGGATACCGGAAAACTCTGTTGCCATGCCGTGCTTGATGTGGACCTATGCAGGAAAGGGGCGGACCGTTGCGAGGACTCCTTCGCAGGGCTGATACAACATACTACAAAACCTCCCGATAATCAAAAACGGGCGACTATTTCTTCGGTGCAACAGAGAGAATTTTGATGATTGTTGCCTGGTCGGCATTCAGTGCGCCGGATTTCGGCAGGCGCGGGATAAGGAGTGCCCAGTCCGGTTCCCTGGCAAAGATCTCCTTGAACAGCGGAAGGGACTGCTCGACCCGGCCTGCATTCACTAACGCCGTGGCATGCCAGAACTTCATTTCGATATTGTCAGGGAACATCCTCTCTGCTGCTCCGTACTCGCGCAGGGCGCCATCCACGTCATTAAGTTCGACCGCCACATCGCCGCTATTCATATGTTCATAAGCGCGATGAACCTGCACTAGTCGACGTAGTTCCTTGAGCGGTTCGGGATGATCCTCAATGCGAAGTTCCATCACTCTGTCCGCCCACGGCCGGCCCGTGGATGTTCCCTTCACGATCAGGACTGCTGCAGACTGCTTCCCCCGGATATCGCCGCCCACCGATTGCGCTGCATCGAGCGCAGCGAGCATCCTCTCGGCTAGGTCACCTTTGGCGTTCTCATATGCCTTCGCCATCGCAGGCCATACCTTGTCATTGAGCATCAGGTTCGCTTGGACCGAGTATCCTTTTCCCATAATATGTCCCGCACCCTCGATGCATTTATTCCCGGTGTGGGCGGCAACATTACCCTTCGCATCGATCATTGCCACCTGGCGGACATCCTTGCCCGGATCCGTGGCGAGAAGTCCTTGAAGAGTCTGTTGCGCCGTCTTTCCCGCCCGCATCAGGTCGAGTCCCATGGGGCCGTACGCCGGGTCCACGAAAGAC
>DASRUE010000021.1:0-6159 GCA_035687895.1 Bacteroidota bacterium
TTCATTGAAGCTCGAAGGAATCTACCGGCGACTGAGCGATGTGGATCCTTTCCAGGTGTCGGTACCCTTCTCTCCTCAGCCAATCGTTATTTCTCCGACGATACTCAACAACTACAACGTCCGGGTCGGACTGCAGCAGCCAATCTTCACCGGTTTCAAACTCCGAAGCAACGCGCGTGCGGCGGAGTATCTCGCCAACGCGGCGGCATTCGATAACAAGAACGATGCGTCCGAGCTTGACCTGAACATCATCAGCGCGTACTGGACGCTCTACCAGACGCTTCAGACGCGTGCGTTCGTGGATGAGAACGTTGCCCGATTGACCAATTACGAGCAGGACACCGAGCGCCTGATGAGCGTTGGGATGGCGACCAGGAACGATCTTCTGAAGATTCAAGTGCAACTCTCCAGTGCCAGGCTCACACAGATAGATGCCACCAACGACGTCCGGCTTGCGATGATGAATCTCAACAACGTGATTGGTCAACCACTGGAGACGCAGGTGCAGCCTGCCTCGGAACCGGCGGGGATTGAACAGCCGCAAGGTGGACCTTTGAAGGAGGGGGACGCGGAATCCGGGAGTCTTGTGATGAGGGCATTTGAAGCGAGGCCCGACTTGCATGCGATGAAGTTCAGGGTTCAAGCTACGGAAGCTTCCGTCACGGCTGCGAAGGGTGCATGGTGGCCGCAGTTGTTTCTTGGCGCAAACTACTATTATGCGCGTCCGAACTCCCGGTACCTGCCGGCGCGGGATGAGTTCAAGTCAACCTGGGACGTTGGGTTGACGCTTCAGTTCGATCTCTGGAATTGGGGTGCAACCTCGTACCAGACGGAGCAAGCAGCGGCACAACTCCATCAAAACGAATTGCTCTATGCGCAGATGAAGGACAACATCTCCCTCGAAGTAACGCGGGCGACGCTCAACGTGGATCGTGCGCGCAAGAAGGTGGCTGTTGCGCAGCTCGCCATTGAACAGGCGGATGAGAATGTCCGGACGACCACCGACAAGTATAAGAACGGCCTTGCCACATCCTCCGATTTGCTGGATGCCGATGTGGCGCTCCTCCAGACGAAGACAAGCTTGTCGGCTTCCAAGGTGGAGTATGCGCTTGCCCTTGCACGGCTCAACAAGGCGACGGGCCAGGGTTCATCTGCGGTACGGTAGCGAACCATGACGGACAATGCAATTGAAGTACAGGATCTGACCAAGAAGTTCGGCAAGTTCACCGCGGTGGACAACGTCAGCTTCTCCGTGAAGCGTGGCGAGATCTTCGGGTTCCTCGGCGCCAACGGCGCAGGGAAATCCACGGCCATCCGGATGATGTGCGGGCTTCTCCAGCCGTCGTCGGGTACTGCTACGGTCGGCGGGTACGACATCAACACACAGACCGAGCAGGTGAAGCTCAACATCGGGTACATGTCGCAGCGGTTCTCGCTGTATGACGACCTTACGGTGGAGCAGAACATCCGCTTCTATGGCGGCGTGTACGGGCTCCGGAACAGCCGGCTGAATGAACGGATGGAGTGGGTACTGAAAATGGCCGACTTGAAAGGACGGGAGGGGAGTCTGACACGGACACTTTCCGGCGGCTGGAAGCAACGACTGGCGCTGGGTTGCGCGATTCTTCACGAGCCAAAGATTGTCTTCCTCGATGAACCGACCGGCGGTGTCGACCCTATCTCACGAAGGAACTTCTGGGAGCTCATCAACCAACTCTCCTCCGAAGGGATCACCGTGCTTGTCACCACACACTTCCTTGATGAAGCAGAGTACTGCAATGATATCATCCTGATCAATGCCGGCAAATTGATTGCGAACGGAAGCCCGGTTGAGTTGAAGTCCGAACACGTCAAGAGCCCTATTCTCGAAGTTGTGTGCGGCAACGTTGTTGAGGCGCTCGAGACCATCCGGGAGAAACCGTGGGCGTTGGAAACAACGGTCTTTGGCACCGCGTTGCACGTTATGGTGCGTGAAGAAAGGGAAGGGAGGAAGCACATTACCGATGCTCTGCATGAGAAGAGCATTCCGGTGACGTCCATTCAACGGATCGTCCCTTCGTTGGAAGATGTGTTTCTGTATCTATTGGATCAAGACAAGACTCCGGTCTCTACGAACCTTTGACTCCACAAACTCTACAAACTCTAAACTCCACAAACTCTTGACTCTACAAACTCCACAAACTCTATAAACTCTCAGACTCCATAAACTGCTCTTATGCTACGAGCCCTACGCCCCATCATTATTAAAGAGTTCCGTCAAATCAGGCGTGATCCCACCTCGCTCGGGATGCTTCTCGTTCTTCCGGCGGCACTTATCATTCTTGTCGGTTACGCGCTGAACTTCGACGTCAAACACATTCCACTTGTCGTTTACGATCAGAGTAAGACTGCTGAGAGCAGAGCGTTCCTCGAAAAGTTCAAACAGACAGAGTACTTTGCGTACAAGTTCGAGGTATCAACCTACGAGGAAATTGAAGGGCTCTTCCTGAACGGCGAGGCAAAGGCCGCGATTGTCATTCCCGCCGGATTCGCACGGGACCTTCTGGCAGGCAGGGATGCCCGTGTCCAGATTCTGGTGGACGGCTCCGACGCGAACAGCGCCGGACAGGCGATCAACTACGCAGCGCGGATAACAACGGAGTACTCGACCCGGCTTGTGACGGAAGCCCTCCAGCGCACGGGACGTCGACAGTACGTGCCGATCGATTTTCAGCCGCGGATCTGGTACAACCCCGACCTCGTCTCCGCCAAATTCCTTATCCCCGGATTGATCGGGTTCATCCTTGTCCTTACAGCCGTCATCTCCACATCCATGACTGTGGTTCGGGAAAAGGAACGGGGGACGATGGAACAGATCATGGTGTCACCTCTGCACCCGATGCAAGTAATCCTTGGCAAGACAGTTCCGTATCTCGCTATCAGTCTGGTGGCCGCCACGGCGATCCTCGTGCTTGGCTATTTTCTATTCGACATCCAGGTGAAGGGGAGCCTCCTCCTTCTCTATGCAGCCATCTTCACCATCATTCTTGGTGCGCTCGGCCAGGGGCTCCTGATCTCCACCGTCACGGATTCACAGCAGGTGGCGTTCATGATTTCCGTTTTCAGCTCGTTGCTACCGTCGTTCCTCCTTTCCGGATTCATTTTCCCGATTTCCAGCATGCCCATCCCGTTGCAGGTACTGTCGAACATTGCCGTGAACAAGTTTTTCCTTGTTGTGGTCCGCGGCGTAATGCTGAAGGGGGTCGGATTCAGCGCGGTGTGGGAGCAGTTCATCTACATGATTATTTTTGCCGTCGTGACCCTCGGGGTCAGCACGAAGAGAATGCAGAAGAGAACGCTATGAACCAATGGATGGGCATGAAGAAATCGATGCACGTGATCCGGGAGATCGTCAAGAAGGAATTCTACCAGGTCCGGCAAGACAAACGGATGCTCGGTGTCTCCGTGGTGGCGCCGATCCTCCAGGTGATCCTCCTCGGGTATGCCGCGACAACGGACATTACGAACACCAACCTTGTTGTCTGCGATCTTGACCGGACCGCTGAGAGCCGCGCGTTCGTTAAGGAGTTTACCAACTCAGGCTACTTCGTTCCGAAATATTCGGTGGATGTCATTTCCGAGGTCGACTCTTACATCGACGATGCGAAAGCGACCATTGCGCTGGTCGTGCCACGCGGGTTCGGCAGGAACTTGCTCTCTCGTGAAACGGCGCAGGTACAGGTGATTCTGGATGGCGCCGACGCCAATTCGGCCAACATCCTCCTCGGCTACTCCACACAGATCATCGGCTCATACGCGCAAGGAATCCTTGCCGAGTACACAATGGCAGGAAAGGGGAGGACTGGTGTTGTTGTCCCCGAACCGCGTATCTGGTTCAACCCCGATTTGAGGAGTTCCAACTTCATGGTTCCCGGCGTGGTGGCCCTGGTGTTGATGATCATTACCATGACACTGACGGCGCTCGGGATCGTGAAGGAAAAGGAGATCGGGACACTTGAGCAATTGATGGTCACGCCGATCAAGCCACACGAACTTATCATCGGCAAGCTGGTGCCGTTCATCATTATCGGGTTTCTGGATGTGATGATCGTGCTGGCGGTGGCGCGCTACTGGTTTCTTGTCCCACTGCGCGGGAGCCTGCTGTTGCTCTTCGGTCTCAGTGGGCTGTTCATCCTTACCACACTTGGCCTGGGTCTGTTCATCTCCACCATCGCCAAGTCACAGCAACAGGCAATGCTGATTGCGCAATTCTTCTTCTTCATGCCGTTCATGTTCCTGTCTGGATTTTCGTTCCCGATTGCGAACATGCCGGTGATCATTCAGTACATTACCTACCTGATTCCCCTCCGGTATTTCCTTGACATCGTGCGAGGTATTTTCCTAAAAGGAACCAGCCTGAACGAGCTCTGGCCCCAGGCGACCGCACTCTTAGTGTTTGGGATTGCGATCCTTAGCCTGAGTGTGATGCGGTTCCATAAGAAGCTGGAATGATGGCAGAGACACGGCGGGAGAACTTTCTGCTTGCTTCTCGGTTTCGAGTGTGTAGATTGCGTAGGAGTCAAGGCGAACACTTGAACGTCAAGCAGGAGAGAGTATGGAAGTCTCAAAACGCGTTGCGTTGGTTGCGCACGACAACCGAAAGAAGGATTTGGTGGAGTGGGTGCAATGGAACTGGAAGTCCCTTCTGGACCACAAGCTGATTTGCACAGGGACGACCGGAAGGCTTGTCGAGGAAGCGATTGCAAAGAAACTGGACAGAGGAGAATCCATCAGCGAGAAGGTCCTGAAGCTTAAGTCGGGCCCTTTTGGCGGCGATCAACAATTGGGCGCGATGATTGCTGAAGGAGACATCGACATTTTGATCTTCTTCTGGGATCCCATGGAACCGCAACCGCACGACGTTGACGTGAAAGCGCTCTTGAGGATTTCCGTATTGTACAATATCCCCACGGCATGCAACAAATCCACCGCAGACTTTGTAATTTCCTCGTCGCTGATCAATGAACGATACTCACCGAAGATCACGGATTACTCGAAGTACCTCGACAGATCCACGCCGTCATGATGAACAATACTTCTTATTTCATTCCGGTTCTCCTTGCCTTCATGTCATGCTCGACGGGAGGGCTTGCAGTGAAAGAGGACGACAGGCTTGTCTTCTTCGGTGACTCTATCACCGAGCTTGCCACAGAACCTGGCGGTTTCATTACACTCATCGGCGATTCCCTCGTGCATCGGTACCCGTCCATGCAACTAATTGGCGCAGGAGTAAGCGCGAACAAGGTCACCGACCTGCAACAGCGCGTCGATCGGGATGTACTTGCCAGGAGACCGACCATCGTTTTTGTTTATATCGGCATCAACGACGTATGGCATGCGATTCTTCCCGGGCTAAGCGGAACACCAAAAGACGCGTATGCATCGGGTCTCCGGGATCTCATCAGCCGGATTGGAAGCACCGGTGCGCGTGTTATCCTGTGTACGCCCAGCGTCATCGGTGAGAAATGGGACGGCTCCAACAAGCTGGATAAACAACTCGACGAGTATGCTGCCATCAGCCGATCGATTGCGAAGGAAACAGGCATCGAGCTCTGCGATCTGCGACACGCTTTCATCGAGTATCTCAAGGTGAACAATCCAGCAAACAAGGAGAGTGGGGTGCTCACGGAGGATTCCGTGCATCTGAATGGTGAGGGGAACCGACTTGTTGCACGAGAGATGTTGAAAATGTTGAAATGATCTTCCAGTTACATTCATCAAACTTCTGACCTCATGCACCAACCATCAGGCACACGATACGACACGATGCTGTACAAGCGTTGCGGGCGGAGCGGATTGAAACTTCCTCTCATCTCTCTCGGCCTTTGGCATAACTTCGGCGGGGTCGATCGTCCGGAAAATGCGAGGACGATGCTTCTGCGCGCATTTGATCTGGGCATTACGCACTTTGATCTGGCAAACAACTACGGGCCGCCACCGGGGTCTGCCGAGGAAACGTTTGGCCGCATCCTCCGACAGGATCTTGCCGCGCACCGGGATGAACTCGTCATCTCATCGAAGGCTGGCTACTTGATGTGGCCCGGACCTTACGGCGAATGGGGTTCACGGAAGTACCTGATGGCGAGTCTGGACCAGAGCCTGAAGCGCATGGGTCTCGAT
>DASRUE010000022.1:0-2248 GCA_035687895.1 Bacteroidota bacterium
GGAACGCGTATGAATGCAGGGAAGGTTGTCCGCACGGTTGCACTCACGGGCGTGGTGGTGGCGTTGGTCGTCGGGTTTGCCGGCTTCATCAGCTCACCCGAGAGCGATTACTTCTTGAAGATCAACAAGAGTATCGATGTGTTCGGTCGCGTGTACAAGGAGATCACAGCGAACTACGTTGATGAGGTGGACCCCGAGAAATTCATGCAGGCGGGCATCGACGGCATGCTGGGGACGCTCGACCCGTACACGACGTACATCGATCAAGAAAACGGCGATGAAGTGGACCTGCTGACGAACGGGAAGTACGGGGGCATCGGCGTTACCATCGGTCAGCGGGACGGGGCCATCCAGGTCATCACCGTCATGGATGGGTACTCGGCGCAGCGGGCAGGGATTGTGCCGGGTGACCGGATCCTCGAAGTTGATGGAATCGCCATCGGATCCAAGAAGCCGGATGAAGTCCGGTCTTTGACACGGGGCGAACCAGGAAGCGAAACCAAAGTGCTCGTCGGCCGTGAAGGGGAGAAGGAGCCGATCCAGTTTGTGTTGATCCGCGAGGAGATCCAGGTGAAAAACGTCACCTATGCCGATTTGTTGGACGGTGGCATCGCGTACATCAGGTTGGAGCGGTTCTCACGGAGGGCGGGTGATGAGGTACGGCAGGCGATTGCGGAGATCAAACTCAAAGGAGAAATCAAAGGTGTGGTGCTGGATGTGCGTGGCAATCCCGGTGGCTTGCTCGATGCGGCCGTGGATGTTGTCAGCAAGTTTGTGCAGCGCGGAAGCCCTGTAGTGAGCACAAAAGGGAGGCGGATCGAGGCGGACAAACAATACTCTTCACAGGAAGAGCCGCTTCTTCCCGGAACGCCGCTCGTGGTTCTCACGGACCGGAACAGTGCCAGCGCGAGCGAGATTGTTGCCGGTGCTCTTCAGGACCTGGACCGCGGGCTCATCGTAGGCACGCGGACGTTTGGCAAAGGCCTTGTCCAGACCATCCAGCCGTTGAACTATGGTGCTCAACTCAAGATCACGACCGCGCGCTATTACATCCCCAGTGGCCGCAGTATCCAGGAGATCGACTACATGCACAAGGACCGTAACGGTGTTTTTCTCACCGTGCCGGACAGTCTCAAGCGGGAGTTCAAGACTGTGCGAGGACGGAAGGTCTATGAGCTGGGCGGCATCGCCCCCGACTCGGTCGTCAAGGAAGAAGAGATCGGTCCGATGATTCGAGAACTCTACCGGAAGTCCCTCTTCTTCAAGTTCGCCAATAAATACATGGCAGATCATCGCAAGGAAGATTTCACCGGCATTACAGACGGCGTGCTTGTCTCCTTCCGTGAGTTCCTCGAAGCGGAGAAGTTCGACTACCAGGAAGAAAGCGATGGCAAAGTGAAAGAGTTGCGCCAGATTGCCGAACGATCGCATTACAGCAAGGAAGTGCTGGCCGATCTTGACCTTCTTGTCAGCGCGTTGGAAAAGGAGAAAGTGCGCGGGTTCGACAGGTACAAGAACCACATCGGGCATGAGCTGAACATCGAGCTGATGGCGCGTGCCAAGGGTGAGCAAGGAAGAATTGCGGCCTCCCTCACGAACGACGATCAGCTTGCTGCAGCAATCGGTATCCTGAAGACACCGGTAGTGTACGCCCTGAAGTTGAAGCACTGATGGATATCGCCAGCCTTCTGATCCTTCTGCTTGCAGGCTGCCTTGCAGGATTTCTTGCGGGGTTCTTTGGTGTGGGGGGCGGGATCATTCTCGTCCCCATTCTTCTTTTCTACTTCCAGACTATCGCGGTTTCCTCGCTCGTTGCCACCCACGTCGCGTTCGGCACAAGCCTCCTGATTGTTATCTTTGCATCGATGACATCAGCCTACCAGTACGCGAAGAACGGCCACGTCGTCTGGCGGGCTGTTATTGTCCTCGGGGTTGCAAGCATTGTCGGGGCGTTCATCGGGAGCAATATCGCCGCGGGCTTGGAGGGGAAGGCGTTGCAACGGATTTTCGCCACGGTCGTGACGATCGCTTCTTTTCGCCTCTTGATTGAATCGAAGAAACCGAAGGGGGAACAGAAACCGAACCTCGGCATTCCCGGGCTGGGGGCAACGGGGGGTGTCGTAGGAATTGTCTCATCACTTGCCGGTGTAGGAGGCGGAGTTTTTTCCATTCCGATGATGTACACACTGCTCAAGTTCCCGTTGAAGAAAGCACTCGGCACCTCCAGCGCCACGATCGTCATTACTGC
>DASRUE010000023.1:0-2252 GCA_035687895.1 Bacteroidota bacterium
GCAACCGTTCCACCGCTGTCATAATACGCTGCTGCCTGTGCAAGATTCCCGGCGAAGAGATGGACATCGCCGGCAGTCACCATGATAAACCGGTCTCCGGGAAACTTCCTGACCAGCGTATCGATCGCGGCCTTTGCCGAATCCATATTGCCAAGGGTCAGGTGCAGTTTCACGCGGTACGCCTCCGCGGGAGTGAAGTCCGGCTGCAATCGTAGTGCAGCGGCGAACCATCGCTCTGCCGCGCTATCGAGTGTCAGTCCGTGAAGTACCAGACCGATGGAGTGGTATCCCGACGCGCGTGTCGGGTTGACCTGTACGTTCCGTTTCATCACGCGCAATGCCTCGTCGTACCGCCCTTTGTACCAGTAAATGGATCCGAGATTCGCGAGGGCAGGTCCGTAGTTGGGGTTGATCTCCACCGCCTTTCCATACTCGGCCAGGGCGCGTTGGAATTTCCCCATCCGGAAATACGCCACGCCTCGCGCTTTGTATGGCTCAGCGATGTTCGGGTCGAGCGCGATGGCATTGTCTGCCATGGCAAGCGCGGAATCGAGCCACAGGCGTTCAAAGTGAAACCGCTCGACGCGCTGCCCGAATGCATCGCCCAATCCCGCATACGCAAGCGCGAAGGACGGATCCAGCGCGAGAGCTTCCCGGAAGAAGCTAATAGCGCTTTCGTTGTCTTCCTTCTTGTAGTGGTTATAGAGGTCCCGTCCCTTGAGGTAGAGGGTGTAGGCTTCGAGGTTTTCGGTGGCCTTCTTGTCGATCCGCTCCCTCTCTGCCGTGGAGAGTTGCGCTTTCAGCGCGTTGGCGATCTGTTGGGCTACTTCACTTTGAATGGCGAAAACATCCCGCAACTCCCGGTCATACGTTTCCGCCCAGAGGTGTTCATCGGAGATTGCATCGATGAGTTGGCCTACAATGCGTACCCGGCCGTTGGCGCGTCGCACACTCCCTTCAAGGATCGCCGCCACACCAAGCTCATCACCGATTTCCCTGATGGACTTGTGTGTATCCTTATACTTCATCACCGAGGTTCGGGAGACAACCCTCAGGTCGCTGATCTTCGATATCTGTGTTAGAATGTCCTCTGTCATCCCGTCACTGAAGTACTCATCTTCCTTGTTGTCACTCATATTCTTGAAGGGGAGGACAGCAATGGATTTTCCCTCTCGTGCAGCGGCAAGGCGTGGCAGCCGGGATCGTTCAACGACGTTGACAACCAGAACAACTGCCGCCAACAAGATCACGGAGTGAAGCGCGATCTCCTTCTTCTGAATCTTTTGCGGACCTTGTGCCCCGTGGTGCCATCCCACAAGAAGAGCGCTACCCACCCCGCAAGTAAGCACACTCACAATGATCGGGAAGATCACAGCGGGGAGTCCGTAGACTTCCATGAAGAGCCTGACAACACCGATCGTCGTTAGCGCGGAGCTGACGTAGATCGTCATCGTCTTGCGGACGTTGCGGAGTTTGAGTTCCCGGAGAAACTGCTTTGGCGAAGGCATAGACGGATTGAACGTGCAATGAAAATTAGGCATATCTGTCACAATGTGCAACATCATCATGGAAAGTTTGATGCAGACTTTGACTTTCTTGTTCCTGAGGCATACATTGGAAACGCAACATCGGCCCTAACCCGGAATCCGATCTTCCATCGTACCTTGCATTTCCTCGCGCGGTAGGTCAACCACTGTTCCCGCGGAAGTCAAAAGTTCATCCGGGTGCTGGTTCCGCAATGGAAAGAGGCGCATGAGATCCCTCCCTCTCCACTTCGTTGCTTTCCCTCTCTGGCTCTTGTTTTCCACGAGCGCGGTTCTTGCAGTTGCCCATCCATTTGAGGCTACGCGTCATGATAGCAGCACAAGGACTGTGAGAGTTGCACCGGGAGTTGACTACGATGCGGGCTGGCTTCACAGGCTTCTCGCGGGTGCCCACTGGAGAGACTTATGGGTGACGGAATTTGAAGCTGAGGTTCTAGATCTCGACACGTTTGCCGGAGGTCTGACCCCGACAGAAAAAGGGGGCAGCCTGCAGACCAAGAACTTGAGATTTGTCGGAAACGACGGGCGGGAGTACAAGTTTCGCTCGTTGAACAAGGACGGCAAGCGGACTCTTCCACCTGAACTGCAAGAATCGATCATTGCAGACATCTACCAGGATCAAATAAGCATTGGAAATCCGATGGCCTCAGTTGTCGTCGCGCCTTTGTTGGACACCGTAGGCGTTTTGAATGCGGGGCCGCGCATTGT
>DASRUE010000024.1:0-8812 GCA_035687895.1 Bacteroidota bacterium
ACACTGCTCCACAAGATTCAGCAAGATATGGGAGATTAAATGATTGCTCGTAGTTCCCGTATGGTGTTGTTGATGAAGTTGCCGTCAGTGGTGTCGTGGGTGCGACTTGCCCGCCGGTCATCCCATAAATGAAGTTGTTCACGAGTATGACTGTCATATCCACGTTGCGGCGTGCGGCATGGATGAGATGGTTGCCACCAATGGCAGTCAGATCACCGTCGCCACTGTAGACGATCACTTTCAACTCGGGGTTTGCCAGCTTCAGGCCGGTCGCAAACGGGATTGCACGGCCATGCGTGGTGTGGAAGGAATCGAGATTGATGTACCCGGCGACCCTGCCCGTACATCCGATGCCGGAGACCACGGCAACTTTCTGCAGATCCAATCCGCTGGTTTCCAGCGCATGGGCAAAACAATTGACCGTTGTGCCGATACCGCAGCCGGGACACCAAATGTGCGGCATCCGGTCCATCCGGAGGAAGGACTCCACGGTATTCATGGGGACGTTTTGTTCGACCTCAAACATTTCTTCCGACATGGGTTATCCCTTCACACTCTGGATGATGGCACGATAGATTTCCGCAGGATTGTGCACGGTACCACCCGGATGGCCAACAAGCTCCACCCTTGCTTTGCCGCTCGCACACCGCTCCACCTCATGAACCATCTGGCCGAGGTTGAGCTCGGGCACCACAAACGCCTTGACACGTGAGGCAAGACTTCGGATGAGCTCTTCGGGAAATGGCCACACCACGATGAGCCGGAGATGGCCAACTTTCATTCCTTCCTTGCGCGCCTGCTCGATCGCGGGAATTGATGTTCTGGAAGTAATGCCGTAGCTGACAACCACGACGTCTGCCCCTTCAACCTGGTCCTCGGTGTAGTCGAGAATATCGGCGGCGTTCGACCTGATTTTGTTCGTGAGACGATGAACAAGCTTCCCTTGTGTGTTTACAGTCATGCTTGGATAGCCATGTTCATCGTGCGTCAGTCCGGTAATGTGGATGTTGTAACCATCCCCGGCTTTCACTATCGGTGGAACAAGGTCGTCATCAGCCTTGTACGGGAGGTACTCTTCCTTCGGGCCATGATAGAACCTACGCGGCGTAATCTCAATCTTGTCGGCACCAGGAATGAGGACCCGTTCCGTCATATGGCCGACACATTCATCCATCATGAAAAGAACAGGAACACGATACTGCTCGGAGAGATTGAACGCCTTGATGGTCAGATCGAAGCACTCCTGAGGGGAGTTAGGCGCAAGTGCAATAATGCCATAGTCACCGTGCGAACCCCAACGCGCCTGCATCATGTCGCCCTGCGCCGGTTGTGTCGGGAGTCCGGTGGAAGGACCGGCGCGCTGGACGTCGACGAATACACAGGGCGTCTCCGTCATTGCAGCGAGTCCGATGTGTTCCATCATCAGGGAGAAGCCCGGACCGGAGGTAACCGTCATTGCCTTCTTTCCTCCCCACACCGCACCCTGGATGGCAATGGAGGAGGCAATCTCATCTTCCATTTGGATGAACATCCCGCCAACATACGGGAAGCGAGAAGCGATCCTCTCGACAACTTCCGTGGATGGAGTAATAGGATATCCAGCAACGAACCGACATCCGGCGGCAATAGCTCCCTCTGAACACGCATGGTCGCCATCGAGAAAGTGAGCACCGGTCAGCACGCCTTTGGGATCTGCGTTCATGCGGCGCTCCTGTTCTTCCTCGTGATAAATCCGTAGATGGCAAAATCGGGGCAGAGAAGACCGCACATGTTGCAACCGTTGCAGAGTTCCTGCTCGATCAACATCGGCGGATGGTATCCCTTGGCGTTGTACTGGTCCGAAAATTTGAGTGCTTCGGTTGGACAGAATTCGATACAGAATCCGCATCCTTTACACCGCTCTACTGTGATCACCAGTGAGCCGGCGGCCTTCCGTGATTGTGTACCTGCCATGTGGTCGTCCTTGAAGTGTGAAGGTGGCCAATACAGTACACAATATCATATCCTGCGCCAGATTCGATGGCTGGAATCGGTCAAATTCTGTAGTTATCTCTTACAGATTCTCTCAGGAATGCAAAGGAACGCACGAGAATTCTCGATTCTGAAAACCGGATCGCCAGAGGAGCCGGGCTGTTGAGGAGTTCATCATCGGCATAAAACGAAAAAAACCCCGAGCTGCGGCCCGGGGCTTGGAGAAAACAGAACGTATGGAATCAGCCGGGCAATTTCGTCCAACGCTTGGCAATTTCATGGTAGGTCATTGCAGCGGCCGAGAGCTTGAGGATATCCCACCATGAGAAGAGTAGGAAGCCTGACTTGAATGAGGCATTCCAATCATGGAAGTAGACGACGTTCAACTGGATTGTGCCGAAAGCGAAGATGATAACCAACCCTATCGTCATGGAGAAGAATGCCCAGGGGAGATTTCGCCGTTGTTGGACAAGGTATCCGACGAGTGCTGCCGCAACAGGGAACGCGAAGAGGTATCCACCTGTGGGTCCGAGCAATTTCGCAATCCCAACACCACCCGAAGCAAACACAGGTGCGCCCATCGCACCAACCGCCAGATACATCATTTGACTGATTGCACCGTTTCGGGCTCCGAGCATTGCACCTGCAAGTAGGACAAAGAAAGTCTGCAACGTGAATGGTACGGGTTGATACGGAATCTCGATCCTCGCGCCGACAGCAGTCAGCGCTGCGAAACATAAGACCCAGAGCGATTGAGAAACCACGCTTTGCTCCGACCGGTCCATCAACCGCGGGAGAGAAATCTTGTGCGTCGTACTCATTCCATTTCTCCGATCGATTAAATTAGTGAAGACGAGACTTGTAAGAACCGTAGGAGAGGAAAACATCGGCCATCGGTGATTCAAAGTACCTAATCGGAGTCTGAAAATCAACCGTCTGTGATGTGAAAAGCGGGGATGTTGGAAAACGCTACACCGCAGAAATGTCGTGATGCGGTAGTGTCCCATTTGGGGATCAGCAATCGAATGCGCGTGGTGATAGCCCCCGAGAACTCTCCCCTTTCTCCGGTCAACCGTGGCTCCCCTCCCTTTGCAACGGAGGGGAAAAGAGCACTACCAGTGGAGGGGGAGAGTTCGTTGGACATAAATTGAGGCTATTCGATTTGAATGTCGGGGAGCCAAACTGAGACACCACCCGTGATGCGGGGGTGTTTGAGATTTGCATGAACATTCATTATCATTTCATCACCCAATGGTTCCCCCGATTCTTTCACCCTAGTGAAAGTCACCGATGAGACTCTTGACCGCAGCACTTCTTGTCGCAATGTATACTGGCGTTGCCGTTGCAGATTCCCCTGAGAAGTTTAGCCAGGTAAGGATATTTGCCACGAGCGAATCCGACTTCAGGAGGATTATTGAAGCCGGCCTCTTCATTGACCACGCCAATACGAAGCTGGGGCACTACTCGGACGCATGGCTCTCCGAATCTGAAATTGCAATGCTGAGAAAGTCCGGCGTTCCGTACGAAATATTGGTTGACGATTGGCATGTCTACTACGATAGCCTCCCCAAGATGACACAATCAGAAAGAGAAGCGGCGATTCAGGAGTCGGCCCGGCAGTTCAACGTCTCGCATTCGATTTATGGCTCAATGGGTGGTTATCTCACGTACGCCGAGGTTGTTGCGAAGCTCGACTCGATGAGGCTCGAGTATCCTGATTTCATCTCTCAAAAATTTTCCATCGGCACGACGATCGAGGGGAGGACCATTTGGGGGGTGCGCATAACGAAAAACCCGGACTCTCCAACCGGAAGACCCGAAGTGATGTATCACGCACTGATCCATGCCCGCGAGCCGGAAAGCATGGAAACGCAAATGTACTATTTCTATTGGCTCTTTGAGAATTATGGCATTGACCCGGTCGCAACCTATATCTTGAACAACAGGGAAATCTACTGGATATCTGTCTTCAACGTCGATGGCTACGTGTACAATCAGACAACCAACCCCAACGGTGGCGGGAACTGGAGGGCCAACAGACACGACACGGGAGGTGGCTGCGGTTTTGTCGACCTGAACAGGAATTACGGCATATACCAATTCTGGAACTCGTCCAACGGCGGTTCCAGCACGAACCCTTGCAGCGGTGGTCAAGGTACGTACAGGGGGCCGAGCCCGTTTTCAGAGCCTGAAACGCAAGCAGTAATGAACTTCGTGAATTCAAGGAACTTCAATGCAGCATTTGGCGCCCACACTTACGGAAACTACTTGATCAAGCCCTGGGCGTGGCAGGACCCCACACCAACGCCTGATGATAACAAGTTCAATCAGTTCCTTGCCGACATGAAGAGATCGAATCCCGTGTACACAACAGGAACGCCTTCACAGACGGTGGGCTATGTGGTCAGGGGAGGATCAGATGACTGGTATTACAATGATTCGGCCCACGTGGGGCATCATATTTTTGGTATCACTCCTGAAACAGGTAACAGCTTCTGGCCCGCGCAAAACCAGATCATTCCGCTCGCCCAAGGTATGCTTTTCAACAATCAGTACATGTCACTGATTGCCGGACCATATGTCAATCCCCTGTCAGAAGCGTTCAACCAGCCAACCTACGCGCCGGGACAATCCGGCTCCTACAAAGTAGTGTTGAGGAACAAAGGTCTGATGGTTGCAAGTAACGTTCAAGTAACATGGACTTCGTCAAGCCCTGGCATCAGCATACCCGCAACTCAGTTTACGTATCCGTCATTGGAGTCGTTTGCGACCGACAGTTCAATCTTTGGATTTACCATCTCCGCGTCCGTTCCAAACAACTCAGCGATCTCAACGTCGTTGACCATCAAACTTGATACAACGACAATTTTTTCTTCTCCTGCATACGTTCTTGTGGGAACCGGAGCTATTGTCTTGAACGACACAGGCACCACGTTCACTCGCTGGACGACAAACGGAACCTGGAATGTCACTACCGCGCAATTTCGCTCAGCACCTTCATCATTCACAGACACCCCCGGCGGGAACTATGGAGACAACGTCGATAATTCCATGACTCTTGCATCACCCATAGATGCTACCTCTACTCCTGTGCTTGTTCTGAGTTTCTTTCATAAATATGCAACCGAACCGGGATATGATTTCTGTAACGTGGAAGTTTCAAGCAATAATGGGACAACCTGGCAACCTGTCGCAAGCTACGATGGAACGCTCTCCACCTGGACCCAGCAGACCTTTGATATCAGTGAATTGGCCGGCGGGTCTTCGCAGGTGAAGATCCGATTCAGGCTGACAAGTGATTTTTCAGTGACCGCTGATGGGTGGTACGTTGATGACGTTCGCATCAATGGATACTCGACAAACATCGATACCACGGGGATTGTGGTTACGCCACAGATGCTCACATTGCAGGGGCGACCGGGAACAAGACTCGATCAGGCAATTACGATCAGGAATTTCGGCGCTACTCCGGTAACGTTTGCCCTTACCGAATCCACGCTTACTGCAGCGACAGCTCCCCTTCGTCCCTACGGAGGGAGCCTCGACCTCGATCCATGTCTGCGGAAGTTGAGAACACAGTCTCTTCCAGCACCAATCGTTCCAACGCCCGGCAATCCACTGGCTTTTACTACGTCACTCGCGGACGCGCGTGGGGACAACTTCGTGTATGGTGTCGATCTGATAGAAGTCCTCTCGCAAACGCGAACGACGGTTCTCGGCCCGGTCCTCGACCTGCGAGTTCGTATGATCAATCCCGATAGCAACGTGGCAGGATTCCTTACAATCGACGCTGACCAAGACTTCGGGACGGGTGTGTGGCCAACCCCGTGGAATGCCGGACCGAGAACACGCGACCTGGGAGCGGAGTTCGAACTCATGGTTGACATTAGCGGTCGCATCTCCGATTCGCTCGGGTTCGGATACAATCCGATCGCGGTAATCCTGAAAACGGCAGACACCTCCTTCGTTTATTTTCCCATAATCCCGACTATCACGTACGATAGTGTTTTGACAGTCACTGTGAGCGGGATTCCCCTTGGGTCTCTTGGGCTCAATGACGCGGACCAGAATCTGAACATCGGAGCCGTTTTCACCCGGCTTTCTACAGCTCCCTTTGCGGACTATGGGCCGGAATACGGCCACGGCCTTGTTGGGACCGAAACCGGAGTGTCATGGATCAGGGAAAGCGCAACAACAATCAGCGTTGCTGCTGGGGACTCCGCAACATTTGACGTCTCCGTTCTTGCTGCCAAACCTGCAGGTCTCTACGATGCTGCTCTGATGCTGGCCGCAAGCGGTGTTGCGCCCATTGTCATTCCCGTTCATATGACTGTCACCAGTTCTGGGAATTCGCATATCGCGTTGAGCGCCACCAGCCTGACGGACACCCTTGCGCAAGACGATAGCAGTGCGTTCGTCCTCACGATTTCCAACACAGGGGACGCGGATCTTTTCTGGGGAATGGTCGATTCGGCTGGAACACCATGGCTCTTGGTTCTTCCCTCATTTGGCGTGGTCGTCCCCTCCACTTCCACTCAAACGACGTTGACCATAAAATCAGCGGGGCTTACACCTGACAGTACATACCGAACGACACTCCGTTTCATCTCCAACGACGCAACAAACGGCAGCATCGCGTTTCCCGTGACACTCCGGGTCGACCCGATCACGGCCGTTGAGAACGGAGGCAGACCCCTCCCCACGAAGTTTGCATTGCATCAGAACTACCCAAACCCGTTCAATCCGGAAACGAATATCTCTTTTGATCTCCCGAAGAGTTCGTTTGTGACGTTGAGGATCTTTAATATCATCGGACAGGAAGTAGCATCCGTGGTGAGCGGACAACTGGACGCGGGGACGTATAGATATGTGGTGGGAAGCGAACGGTTCTCCAGTGGTGTGTATTTCTACAGGTTACAGGCTGAAAGGTTCATTCAAACTCGGAAGATGATAATCATCAAGTAAAGATAAACCACAAAGCAAGAAGCCCATTCTTTCACTAGAGAATGGGCTTCAGTGTTTATTGAGAGTATGACTAACGTACAAGCAGGAGCTTCTTCGTTTCCGCAAATCCACCCGCCGTCAAACGGTAGTAGTAGAACCCACTCGCCATGTTCCGGGCGTCCCAAGTTGCAGTGTACGTACCCGGCGCCTGTGATTGATCCACAAGGCGAGATACTTCCCTGCCGAGAGCATCATACACCACCAGACTCACGTGGTCCCTGTCTGGAACAGCATACCGGATACTCGTTGTCGGGTTGAATGGATTTGGATAATTCTGAAAGAGACGATGTTCCTTCGGGGCGGCGTTGCTGTAGTTGATCACGCCTGTCACGATGCTTGTTTCGTACACCCCTCTCCCATGTGTTCCCACCCGGATCTTGTTGCCTGATACGTTGTAATCGAGATGCATCGCCACCGTGTTTGGCAGACCATCGGCCAGTTCAGACCACGTGGCACCATAATCATTGGTGATGAAGACGCCCACGTCCGTTGCAACGAGGTACGTGCTCGTCGGCCCACCGGGGTAGTAGATCAGGATGTCGTTGATCGGTGTATCCGGAAGGTTACCGCTGATGTTCGTCCAGCTGGTCCCGCCATTGGTAGTTTTGTAGACCTTACCCGCACCAAAGCCGGAGAAGGTGACAAGAGCGACGTTCTGAGAATCGGGATGAACATAAATACTGGTGATGGTTCGCGTCGGCAGGCCAGCGGACACCGAGGTGAAGTTCACGCCGCCGTTGGTGGAACGATACACCAGCCCTCCCGATGTGGCATACATAACGATCGGGTTGCTCTTGCTGACCGCCATTTCCCTGATTGTTCCACTTGTACCGCTGGAAATGGGAAACCAGGACGCCGCTGAATTCGTTGTCTTGAATACCTGTGCGCGGGCAGTATAAAAAATCCCTGTTGAGTCAGGATGGGAAATGATGGGACCGACCCAAGCCCCTGATCCAGTCAGCCCGGTTTGTGCAGATGACCAATTTGCCCCACCGTTAAGAGAGCGGTATACGCCGTTGTATTGCGTCTCACCAAGAATAGTCATCGCGTTCTGGGCGTGGAAACAAACCTCCCCCCCATCACCACCGAACGCCGCCGCCCAGTTTATGCTGCCTGTCGTTCGCTGTGTTCCGTTGTCCTGCGTCCCACCTAGGAGATGCACATAGTTGGATGGGTCGGACGTCATACGGTAAAACTGTGTCAGGGTAAGGGTGGCGTTAAGGTTTATCCAGGACGTTCCCCGGTTGGTGGAGCGCCACACGCCGCCATCGTTCACACAGAACATCTGGTTCGGATCGGTCGGGTGAAATTCCACGTTGTGCTGATCCACGTGAACGTTTCCTCCGGAGTAGCCATTGGTGATGTTCTGAAAGCTTGTGCCACCGTTGGTTGAACGCCAAATATCGATCGATCCGACATATACATAATTGGGATCGAACGGATTCACATGAACATAGAAATCATACCACGCCTGACCACCGTTGAAGTCGGTGCCGACGGAGACCTGGTTGAATGTTGCGCCTGCATTGGTCGACTTGAATACCTGAATGCCAATCGTGTCTGAGTGGTGAGCAGAAAAGAGGATATTGGGTGACGAGCGCGCAATCGCAATGTGATTCCTTGTGCACATTGTCAGGGCGCTGACCGAGTTGAATGTTTGTCCCCCGTCAGTCGAAATGCGATACCCGATACCACTTCCGAGCGCGTATGCAGTGTCACCGGACGGAGTGAAGATCACGTCGTCGGCGCGACCGCCGACAAGGAGCGACCAGTTCACACCGCCATTGGTACTCCGGTAAAGTCCACCGGATACTCCCAGACTCGTTCTGTTCCCCAG
>DASRUE010000025.1:0-9765 GCA_035687895.1 Bacteroidota bacterium
TTTCTCAGCCGCAGCCCAGAACATGCCTGGTACCGCAGCAGTGGTCAACGCGGTGTCAAAAGACAAGGCCGGGGTCGGTTATGGCGGAGCTGCGTACGGAAAGGGGATTCGGGAATTGAAAGTCAAGAAGGACCCCGGAGCGGAAGCCCTTTCTCCAACTATGGAGAACATAAAGTCCGGCAAATACCCCATCAGTCGATTCCTCTATATGTACATTAAGGCCCGGCCAACCGGCGCATTGAAGAATTACATTGACTGGATCCTGAGTGACGAGGGACAGAAGATTGTCAACGAGGTAGGCTACTTCCCCATACGATAGAATGGATTGATCGGGGCATATTATGAGCAACGAGGGACTCCATGCGCAGCAGAGGAATTTCTGAGGACACCACTGTGGTGTTGAAGCGCGAAACAGCAGAGGAGACGCTCGCAGAGAAGGGGACGACGCTTGCATCTCCAGGGGGAACTGTGATGCAACCCGGGCCGCGAAGGTTGATGAACAAGGCCGACCTGCGCAAGCGTTTCCGGCTGAATGAGTTTCTTGCAGAAAAGCTCATCACTTCGATTGCGTTCATTTCGCTTGCCACCATCGTGATGATCTTCATCTTCGTCTTCCGTGAGGCTGCGCCGATCTTCTTCCAAGAGGAACCAGGGACGCAAACAATCGAGGCCCAGCCGAAGGAGGAACAAGAGACATACGGAGAGGAATTCCTCGGCGATGTAAGTAAGAACCTCGATGCGGGGCAGGACCGATCGACCTCGGTAGAGACTGCCGGCGGAGAGGGTCATGCCTCTCTGGCCAACCTGGTATCCACCGCATGGCAGCCGGTTTCGGCTGAGCCGAAGTACGGCATGGTCCCACTGATCGTCGGTTCAATCAAGGTGACGATGCTTGCGATCCTGATTGCGGCGCCCGTGGCCATTCTTGCAGCGTTGTTCACCTCCTCCTTCGCCCCCAAATGGTCAAAGGAAGCATTAAAACCTGCCATTGAGATTCTCGCCGGATTCCCTTCTGTCGTGATAGGGTTCTTTGCGCTCGTCACGATGGCCACGTTGATGCAGGAATTCTTCGGGTACCAGTATCGGTTGAATGCGTTTGTCGGCGGTGTGGCAATGTCCCTTGCCGTCATTCCAATCATCTTCACCGTTTCCGAGGACGCCATTACGGCAATTCCGCGCTACATGACAGAGGCAAGCCTTGCCCTCGGAGCCACGAAATGGCAGACAGCACTTTTTGTCACGCTTCCGGCCGCGACCCCCGGCGTCTTTGCTGCAGTGCTGCTCGGGTTCGGGCGCGCGTTTGGCGAGACGATGATCGTCCTCATGGCAACAGGGAACGCAGCACTCGTGTCGGCTAGCTTGTTCGAGCCGGTGAGAACCATGTCCGCAACCATAGGCGCGGAGATGGCCGAGGTGGTCTTTGGCGACACGCATTACAACGTTCTCTTCATGCTTGGTTCAATCCTGTTCATTTTCACATTTGCACTGAACGCCTTGGCAGAGGTGTTCATCCGTCAACGGCTCCTCAAACGCTTCCGGGGGCTCTGAGATGAAGCTGCAAAGGAAATTGATCGGAACATCAGTTGTCTCGTTGACGGCCATGGCCGCATTCTCGATCATCGCGATGGTGGTGTTCGTCATGTGGACCATCGTTGCCGGTGCGTGGGGAACCATCTCGTGGGAGTTTCTCTTTTCCCCTCCAACCGAGGGGATGACAGAGGGAGGGATTTTTCCTGCAATTGTGGGGACGGTCTTGCTTGTTGTGATCATGTCCGTTGCAGGCGTTCCGGTAGGCACGGTTACCGCTGTCTATCTCAGTGAGTATGCCAGCCAGCGGTCCTTGCTCGCACGGTCCATTCGCTTCGCGGTAAACACGCTGGCGGGAGTGCCGGCCATTGTGTTCGGACTCTTTGGCCTTGGATTCTTTGTGCAGTTTGTCGGATCCGGTATGGATAACCTGCTGACAGATGGAGTGGAGCTTCGTTGGGCCCAGCCGAATATTCTCTGGGCGAGCATGACCATGGCTCTGCTCACGCTACCGGTCGTCATCGTTTCCGTTGAAGAAGCGATCAAGACGGTTCCGCAGGACCTCCGTGCCGCAAGCCTCGCGCTTGGCGCAACGAAGTGGCAGACGATTTGGAAAGTGGTTCTCCCGAATTCAATTACCGGAATTCTTACGGGAGGCATTCTCGCCGTAAGCAGAGGAGCTGGTGAGGTGGCACCGATCCTGTTCACAGGGGCGGCATATTTTCTTCCGCACCTCCCAACCAGCGTCTCTGACCAGTTCATGGAGCTCGGGTACCACGTATACATCATGTCCACGCAGTCCACCAACGTGGATGCAACAAAGGGGATTCAGTACGCAACAACACTGGTGCTTCTCTTGCTGACATTTATGCTGAATTTTTCCGCCATCTTTCTCCGGTCGCGCATACGGGCGCTGAAAGCGCAATAGGATTCGAATGGGAATCGATCAAAACTTCAAAATACGAACAAGCGACCTGAATCTGTTCTACGGCCAGAAACAAGCGCTGCGCAACATTAGCATAGACATTCGGCCGCACCAAGTGACCGCTTTAATCGGTCCATCCGGCTGCGGGAAGTCCACGTACCTCCGAAGCCTGAACCGAATGAATGACCTCATCGATGGCGTAAGTATCACCGGGAAGGTTGTGATCGATGAAGTGGACATCTATGATCGGCATGTGGACGTGGTGGAATTGCGGAAACGCGTGGGGATGATCTTTCAGAAGTCAAACCCGTTCCCCAAGTCCATCTACGACAACGTTGCCTACGGTCCCCGAAT
Source organism: Bacteroidota bacterium (assembly GCA_035687895.1). Lineage (GTDB taxonomy): Bacteria > Bacteroidota > Ignavibacteria > UBA10030 > UBA6906 > JAERML01. The sequence goes on from DASRUE010000025.1 coordinate 2,807, forward strand.
TAATGGTGTCCGGGAGAAGGCCAAACTGGATGAGATTGTTGAAACCAGTCTCAAGCGCTCGGCGATCTGGGAGGAAGTGAAGGACGATCTGAAGAAGAGTGCCCTTGCTCTTTCTGGCGGCCAACAGCAGCGATTGTGCATCGCCCGCGCATTGGCAGTGGATCCCGAGGTGCTCCTCATGGACGAGCCTGCAAGCGCTCTGGACCCGATTGCCACCGCCAAGATCGAAGAATTGATCTATGAGCTGAAAGAGAACTATACGATCGTCATCGTCACCCACAACATGCAGCAAGCGGCACGGGTCAGCGACTATACCGCATTCTTCTATCTGGGGCAGTTGATCGAGTACGGGGAGACAAAGAAGATGTTCACCACGCCAGAAAAGAAACAAACGGAAGAGTATATTACCGGCCGGTTCGGCTAGGTTCGTTCACGCGAAGGATTTGTTCTTTTTCTGTTCAGAGTTCACTAACACACACGCCATGGTTCGCCATTTCGAACAAGAGCTTGACGACCTGAAAACCAACCTCATTAAGATGGGGAGTCTGGTGGACGAACAGATCGATGCGGCCTGCGAAGCGCTGTTCGGAGCACATGTGGAGGTTGCCCGGCATGTGATCGCACTGGACCGCCGTGTGGACGAGTTCGACACCTTGATCGACAAGGAATGCCAGAGGATCTTCGCCCTCGCACAACCAGTTGCCATCGACCTCCGCCTGCTCATGTCGGCGCTCAAGATCAACAACGAGTTGGAAAGGATCGGGGACATTGCCGTGAACATTGCCGAGCGCGTCGATCCACTTGTGCCCTTCAACGAGTTCCTTCGGACCACCCGGCTGCACGAGATGGCCTCCATCGCGCGGATCATGGTTCGCGACAGCCTGGATGCATTCATCCACAACAACCCTGGTCTTGCCACCCGTGTGCTGGAAAGCGACGACGTGGTAGACAACCTCGATCGCCACATCTTCCGTCAGCTCGTTCTCGAAATGCAGAGCAACCCTCCCAATGTTGTTCCCGCGTCGCACATCATGATTCTCTCCCGCCATGTCGAACGGCTTGCCGACCATGCCACAAATATTGCCGAGGATGTAATCTTCCTCGTTGATGCCAGGATCGTCAAGCACAATGCCTTTGAGGAGGATCGGACCGTGTGAAGCGCTCCTTTGAAGTTGCAGTTTCCCTTGAGATTCATTATGTTTTCGGAGCGCTGTTGATCTTTCACACATTGGGAAATGCCATGCAACGCCATTTTGTGCAAGAGCTGGAGATGCTCAAAACGAATATCATCAAGATGGGGAGCCTGGCTGAGCAGGCGATCGCCGAGGCTATTCGAGCGTTGCTCGAACGACGAAAGGACGTTGCCCGCCAGGTGCTTGCACAGGATCAGCAAATCAATTCCTTTGAGATCACCATCGACGACCAGGTCGTGGATCTGCTCGCGCTTCAACAGCCGGTAGCGACCGACCTCCGGTTCATCCTTGCTGCCTCCAAGATCAACAACGACCTCGAGCGTATTGGCGACCACGCGGTGAACATCGCAGAGTCCGCAATTCAATTCACGGACCTTCCGGAGGTGGAGCCGGTGGTCGACATTCCCCAGATGGCCCAGATTACCAAAGGAATGCTTCGTGATGCGATCGATGGGTTCATTCACACCAATGCGACGATCTGTCGTGCCGTCCTCCGGAATGACGACATCATTGATGATCTCAACAAGAAGGTGGTGCGGGAGCTTGTTGCCTGCATGCGCCAGAGCCCCGGCACCATCGAACAATCGTTGGAACTCATCCGCGTCAGCCGCAACCTGGAGCGTGTCGCGGATCTTGCGACCAACATTGCTGAAGAAGTGATCTTCATGGCGGAAGCACGCGTTGTGAAGCACCATCTCGGTGAACAGAGCACAGGCTCCTGACAATCGGTGCCATATTTCCCGCTAGTCAATTATTCTCTCCCCCGCGTTGCATCGCACCTTCAAAAGACGTATCTTCGTTCTGGATTCGCCAATTTCACGGCGTTTCACACGAGGCTACTGATTTCATCCCGTCTCCCGATCAAGGTAAACAACTGAGAACATGGATTTCCTCCTATGGTCAGTTCGGAGCGTTCACGTATTCTCTGTTGTGGTCTGGCTGGGTGGGCTGATGTACCAGGGCGTTGTGATGTTACCGGTTGCGAAAGCCGAACAGAAGGAAATGGGCGCACAAACTCTCCACTCCTTGCGACGGTTTGTGCCGTTCGTCTGGATGTGCGTCTGGACGGTTCTCGTCACAGGTATCGGACTGATGCTCTTCAGTCCGCGGTATATCATTGGTGAATTCGATGATCCCTGGTCGGTACTTCTCGGCCTAAAGCAGTTGACGTTTGTGTTGATGGTATTCTTCTCTTTTGGCTATGCAAGGATGCTCAGCAGATGTACGGAAATAGTCACCGCCGCAAAGCCGGGAACATCGCCTGACAACCCCGCACCATACTACCAGCGGATGTTGCAGTTCGGAAGAATCAATATTGCCCTGGGCATCGGTGCCCTCTTACTGGCCTCGGGCCTCCATTAGGAAGGAAGACCGTTGGGAAAGATTATCACAATAGCGAACCAGAAAGGTGGTGTGGGGAAAACCACCACCGCTGTCAACCTCGCTGCCTGCATCGCCGCGGCAGAGAGGAAGACCTTGCTCGTCGATACCGACCCTCAATCAAATGCCACGAGCGGTGTTGGACTGGACCGAGCGCAGGAAGGGCGGAGCGCGTACGAAGTACTCGTTGGCGGCATTGAAGCCGGGTCTGCGATTCAGAGTACAAACATGCCATTCCTTTCCGTGATCCCTTCGCATATCAATCTCGTTGGAGCTGAAGTCGAGCTGGTGGAATTGGAGAACCGCGAACGCCGTATGAGGGACGCACTTGAGCCGATCCGCAACGACTTTGACTTCATCTTTGTTGACTGTCCGCCTTCGCTAGGTCTGATCACACTCAACGCCCTCAATGCCGCTGATTCGGTTCTCATTCCCGTCCAGTGTGAGTACTACGCGCTTGAAGGTCTCGGCCAGCTTCTCAACACCATCAACATGGTGAAGAAACAGATGAACGAACAGCTTGAGATCGAGGGGGTGCTCCTGACGATGTTCGACAGCCGGCTCAGGCTTTCGAACCAGATTGTGGATGAGGTGAGGAAGTATTTTGGGGAGAAGGTATATAAGACGGTCGTGACGAGAAACGTCCGTCTGAGCGAAGCCCCGAGTTTCGGGAAGCCGATTATTCTATATGATGCCATGTCGTCCGGGACACGGAACTACATGGAGCTGGCACAGGAGTTTCTCAGCAATAACAACCAGCACGTGGCAACGGTGTAAGCATGGGAGAACATGACATGTCGAAAACAAAACCGGTTCTTGGCCGAGGACTTGCGTCTTTGATTCCCCGGCCCCTCAGCACGTCGTCAGCACCCATGCCCGCCGGAGGGAGGGATGACGGTACAACCGACCGCATCATCGCAAACATCGACATCGACAAGATCCAGATGAATCCCTACCAGCCGCGTGCGGAGTTCGAGCCCGTTGCTCTCGACGAGTTAAGGGCTTCCATTCAGGAAAAAGGGATCATCCAGCCGATCACCGTGCGAAGGATCGAATCCGGTTACCAACTCATCTCGGGCGAGCGTCGTGTGCGGGCTGCACGCGATGCTGGTCTCGCGCAGGTCCCTGCCTACATCATGCGGGTGGAGACGAAGGAAGAGATGCTCGAGCTCGCGTTGATTGAAAACCTCCAACGGGAACACCTCAATCCCATCGAGATTGCCATCTCCTACAAGCGCCTCATCGATGAGTGCAGCATCACGCAGGAGCAGGTGTCACAAAAGGTTGGAAAGGATCGCTCAACGGTCACCAATTTCCTCCGCCTTCTCAAGCTCCCGGATGTGATCCAGAGTTCGGTACGGAAGGGAGAGCTCAGCACCGGCCATGCACGTGCACTTATTGCCGTGGAAGATCCTGTCAAGCAGATGAATATTTTCACGAAGGTCGTGAGCAAGGGGTTGTCAGTGCGTGACGTGGAACGGCTCGTGAGAGACTATGGAAGAAAGAAGGTGCGCCGCGCAAGGACCATAAGTTCTGCCACAGACATGACGTCCAGCTCCATCTCCAGCGTGGAAGAGAAGATGCGTCAGGCATTGGGAACGAAAGTGCAGGTCAAAAATATGCAGGATGGAAAGGGAGAGATCGTCATTGAATACTATTCCGCGGACGACCTTGAACGTTTGATTGACGTGATGACTTCCAACACTCACTAACGCGCTCACCTTATGAACCGTCAGATCGTCTTAACGAAGCAAGCACCTGCGCCCATTGGCCCATACAATCAAGGCGTGATGGGCCAGGGTACACTGCTGTTCACTGCAGGCCAGGTGGCCATTGTCCCTGCCACGGGAGAGATTGTCAGCGGAGGGATCAAAGAGCAGACCCGGCAAGTGATGAAAAACTTGAAAGCCATCCTCGAAGAGGGCGGGTCCTCACTTGCCCGCGTGGTAAAGACGACTGTGTTCCTCAAGGACATGAACGAATTTGCAGCGATGAACGAAGTGTACGGCGAGTTCTTCCGCGAATCGCCGCCGGCACGGTCGACCGTGGAAGTTGTACGTCTTCCCAAGGACGTGCGTGTTGAGATCGAAGCAATCGGTCTTGTTGCCACCACCTAGCAACCTGACGATGAGGCACACGGTCGCCGGTATGTTGATGTGCCTGCTCTCATGCTGTGCGATGGTTCATGCCCAGCAGGAGCCTGCGGCAGATTCAACTGCGACGCCCGCAAGCCAGGATTCCACGGCACTGACGGAACCCCTTCCGTTTACCACAGCTGGCCGCGTTGATACCATTTCGGCAGAATTCCATCCATCCAAATCTCCCGGACTCGCAATGCTATTCTCCGCGGTTCTTCCGGGAGCGGGGCAGGCATACAATGAGTCGTACTGGAAGGTGCCGGTTGTTCTTGGCTTCGGCATTTACTTTGCCTCCTCCTGGCTGCACAACAACCGGTTGTACAAGGATTACCGTGACCAGTACAAGGCGAGCATTACCCCCTCGATACCTGGCGGGGATGGCAGGCTGTTGAACATCAGAGAGTTCTACAGGGAACAACGCGATACGTTCACCTGGTACTTTGCCATCCTCTACTTCATCAACATTGCCGATGCGTTCGTGGACGCAAGTCTGTATGATTTCAATGTGGGGGATGACTTGTCGATCAGGCTTATGCCGGAGGTCCCGACAAGGCTGACGTTGCGAGTGACGTTCTGAACAAAGAGACCGGCGAGCAGAGACAGGCATGCGGTCCGTTCTCCGGTTTCCATCTTCCACTAATTAACAATCCGGGTGGGTGCCTATGCTCAACTATGTCTGGATCTCACTGATTGCCATCGGTATCCTTGTCGCCGCAGGCAACGATGTGAACGATGAGATGCGCAATACATACAAAAACGGTGTTACGTTGCAGGCGAGATTTGAGGTCAGCAATGTCATTCCGGGGCCGCGTCCATCGTGGGGGGGAAGTCTTGTTCTTGGCGCAGATGATTACAACAGCTTCTACGGTGGCCAGAGTGCACAGGCGGAGATCCGGCAGGCCGTCACCATCTCCACGCTTGCCAATGGTGAGCGGTCGCTTTCGCTGGTGCCCAACGAGTCAACTCCGGTGCACTGGAAAGAAATGGCAAAGACGGCTACCGCGAAGGATAAACTGACCGGGATTGTGCGATCATTGATTTTTGATCCTGAGGGACGAGCGGCTGTCGTTCAGGTCGAGTTCGAGCCGGTCCGGTTTGTCAAGATGAAGGCTGTGACACAGGCGGCATTCGACATCGTGGGAATTGCCGTGAACATTGCGCTGGGGCTTATCGGCATCATGGCCCTGTGGCTTGGTGTAATGAAGGTGGCGGAAGAGGCGGGACTTCTTAAAGTTCTGACACGCCTCCTCACGCCGGTCACCCGTCGACTGTTCCCCGACGTTCCCCCAGATCATCCTGCCGTCGGCGCAATGATCATGAACATCGCGGCGAACATGCTTGGCCTCAGTAATGCCGCGACACCGCTCGGACTCAAGGCGATGGAAGAGCTGAACAAGCTCAACCCCAAAGTCGGGACCGCAACCAACGCCATGGTCACGTTCCTTGCCATCAATACCGGCGGGCTGATCCTGATCCCGGCGACCGCAATAGCTGTGCGTGCTGCGGCGGGGTCGGCAAACCCGGGCATCATCATCGGCACGTCGATTATCGGCGCGGGATGCGCAACGATTGCCGGAGTCATCGCATCGAAGCTCCTCCAGCGTCTGCCGCGGTACAGAAAAGCCCTGGAGGTGAGCAATGGCTGAGTTCGTCCGTACACTCGTCAATGCGATTTCGGTTCTTGCGATTCCACTGGTGCTGCTCGTATTTCTTGGTTGGGGGTTCTTCAAGAAGGTGAAGGTGTATGAGGTTTTTGTGGAAGGTGCAAAGGATGGTTTCAATACTGCTGTCCGTATCATCCCGTATCTGGTGGCGATGCTTGCCGCGATTGCGATCTTTCGCGCCAGCGGGGCGATGGAGCTTCTGACCACTGTGCTCACACCTTTGACGTCGCTGATTGGTATGCCTCCCGAAACCTTGCCCATGGGGATCATGCGTCCGCTTTCCGGCAGCGGCTCACTCGGCATAATGACGGAGTTGATGAAGACGCATGGTCCGGACTCTCTGATCGGCATTATGGCGTCCACCATGTACGGGAGTTCCGAAACGACATTCTATGTCCTTGCCGTCTACTTTGGTGCTGTGGGGATAAAGAACACCCGTCATGCAGTTCCGGTCGGTATCATCGCCGATGTTGCAGGGATGCTTGCGGCAGTGTGGATTGTGAATCTTCTCTTTGGCTGATTTTCCCTTGCTTTTCAGAGGGTCACTCTCTATATTTTCGCCGACATGGGCCGCACTTCTCCGA
>DASRUE010000026.1:0-3840 GCA_035687895.1 Bacteroidota bacterium
CTTGCTCCAGACCTCATTCGTGTTCGTCTGGCGCCCGATGAGTCGATGGATGAAGATTTCTCATGGGCTATCACAAAGCGAGTCTGGGACCCACCAGATGTTGCGCTCACTGATTCGCCCGACCGGCTCGTCGTTGCGACATCAGAGATTTCCCTTTGGATCCAGAAACGACCACTGCGATTGAGCTTCGCTGATAAGAATGGCAACATTATCAATGAAGACGAACCATCAAGAGGGATGGCGTGGAGTGCAACTGGTATCCGGGTCTGGAAAAAGATGCCCGAGGGGGAGCACTACTATGGGTTCGGGGAAAAATCTGGCAGGCTCAACAGGAAGTGGAATCACATGAGCATGTGGAATTCGGACATTCCAGCCTATCGCGCAGATACGGACCCGCTGTATCAGACAGTCCCCTTCTTCTATGGTATCAACAATGGCCGAGCTTATGGCATCTTCTTTGACAACACATACTGGTCCTCGTTCGACATGGGAAAAGAATCACAGCATCAGTATTCTTTTGGTGCCGAAGAGGGTGAGCTGAATTACTACTTCTTTTATGGGCCCGCGCCGAAGAAGGTTCTCTCCCGCTTTACTGAGCTCGTCGGACGTATGCCGCTTCCTCCCCGCTGGTCCCTCGGTTATCAACAGTGCCGGTGGAGCTACACACCTGAAACGCGGGTGCGTGAGATTGCCTCCGGGTTTAGAGACAGGAAGATTCCTTGCGACGTCTTGTACCTCGACATTGATTACATGGATGGCTACCGGATCTTCACTTGGAACAATGCCAACTTCCCGGACCCCCGGAAGATGATTGCGGACCTACGCGCGGATGGCTTCCGGCTGGCTGTGATCGTAGATCCGGGAATCAAGGCGGACACGGCCTATCACGCATACCGATCCGGTCTCGCCGGTGATCATTTCCTACGGTATCCGGATGGCAGGACCTTCATTGGAAAAGTCTGGCCAGGAGAATGTGCGTTCCCTGATTTTACTAATCCCAATGCGCGGACTTGGTGGGGAAACAATTTTGCGGATCTTATCGCCACGGGAGTGCGCGGATGGTGGAATGATATGAACGAGCCCTCCGTATTCGACGTGCCCACCAAAACGGTGGATCTCTCCGTCGTTCATCGCACAGACTACGGAAAGTCTCCTCACGCGCGAAACCATAACATCTATGGCATGCAGATGACCCGTGCAACCTACGACGGTGTTCGCAGACTATTGCCAACTGAGCGTCCGTTCGTTCTTACTCGTGCCTCGTATGCGGGTGGCCACCGCTACTCGTCCGCATGGACCGGTGACAACGTATCATCATGGGAACACCTCCGAATGGTCCTTCCCATGTGCCTAAACATGAGCATCTCGGGCCAGCCATTTGTCGGATCGGACATCGGTGGGTTCATCGGTGCGCCATCGGGTGAGCTGTTTGCACGATGGTTGCAACTCGGTGTGTTTTCACCTTTGATGCGCGCACACTCAGTCATTAACGAAAGAAATAAGGAACCATGGGAGTACGGTGATGAGTTCACAACGATCAACCGCGAAACGATCAACCTTCGATATCAACTCCTTCCGTACATTTATAGCACCATGCGTGAGGCCTCCGAGACAGGCATCCCGGCCATGAGGCCTCTAGTGTTCGAGTATCCAGGTGACCCGGAGCTGGTCTGGAATGAAACCGAGTTTATGTTCGGAAACGATATGCTCGTTGCACCGGTGCTTGACGACAGCGCCCGAATCCGCCGACTCCGCTTGCCTCAGGGTATATGGTATGATTACTGGTCAGGAGCAGAGTATGTTGGGGAAAAAGACATCAGTGTTGAAGCACCACTGAATAGGATTCCCATATTCGTCAAGGAAGGAGCGATCATTCCGTCACAACAGGTGGTCCAGCATGTGGACGAGGCGCCGATTGACCCTTTGACGTTCACGATCTTCCCTGTGAAACTGACATCATCCGCCTCTTACTATGAGGACGACGGGCTATCGTTCGAATATCAGAATGGAGTATCGTTGCTCCGAACGATCAGCCAATGGAATTCCTCCACGGCAACAACGATCACCCTCTCACGGACTGTAGGAGACTACGTGCCGAAGAGGCGAAGACTGGCACTCAAGATAGTCCGTGTGGATGCCAAACCCAAGAATGTCGAGTTTCAAAATTCCTCTCTCCCATTTAAGGACACAGCCGCCCTCAACGATAGCACACGTGGATGGTCATATGATCAGAAGACCAGAATAGTGTGGATCCTGGTCGAGGATCGCAGTGCCGAGCTAACCTTCAGGATTGAAAAGTAGTTGATTAACCACAGAAATCTGCCTGAGGATCCGCTCTTCGATTTGGTTTCGAAGTGACATCGGTTCCACTCCGCGGTACAAATTCCTCCTTCTATCTGGGAAAAATTGCCTCCATTGTGAAACTCTCTGCTAATTCTGCTTTCCTTTCAGCTGCCGGCGAATGTGGCGTAACGTTTGTCGTTCTTTTCTGCGGATTCTCCTGTAACCAAGGATAGTCTCCCTCCCCTCACCAGAAGATTCACCAGAATCTACCACACCAGTGTGGGATATGATACAGCGACCATCCTCGAGAGCCAACATTCCCTCGAATAAACGGGAGAGCGAGGAAGACCAATCACTGTTTCTAGAAAAACTCACAATCGCAAGCGACGCCGTCCTTATTGGTGAATATTCCGAGGCTCTGACACTGGTTATGGAGCTGAGGGCGGAACATGCAGGTAACATCTATCTCGACACGATGGCTAAACAGGTCGAACTGCTGCTGTCTCTCACTACCAGTAACGCCTTGACAGAAGAGCAGCGTTCCGAAATCCTCGACACAATTCCCAGTCTCATTGAATGCGCATCGGTCGAAGCCGAAGAGCACGTCCAATCTCCCGCGCTCAGGGAGACGGCAGATTCCTGGACGGAAACGACAGACAGAAAAGTGGTCGTCGCAAACCTGGTGAGTGATTTCCTAATGAATGTGGAACACTATATTACCAAAGGCGAGTATCAAGACGCACTTATAGAAATCCAACGCATATACAGAATCGATCCACAGAATGCAACGGCCAAGGCTCTCGAACAAACCATCGAACGAAGAATCAGCACCTTGGCAACAGCAAGCCATCCAAGTGCCAAACCGGACGATATACTCCCCCCCACAGCATATCCACAAGAGAAGAAAGCAGGCCCGCCACGGAAAAAGGGGGGGTACGTTGCACCTGTGACCGCGGTTCAGGTCGTCATAACAGCTCCCCCACGACCCGAACCAACTCCTACGCTAGAACGCACTCCCAAGCGCCGCCCGACAATTCTCGTCGGTACCCTTGCCGTCGCGAGCTTAGGATTGGGACTTCTGATATTCCTCCAGCGCAATGATTCTGATGATGCTTCTCGGGTGTCGGTGCTCCCCCAAAAAGAGCAAGGCAAAGCACCGGCTGCAATTATACCTGAGACACAACCAGCCCTTCAGACCTCAAATGGAAAAAACGCGGATAGTCTGTCAACTTCGCACCCTATGAACGATGTTCGTGTTGAACGGACGACCGATACTACAGTGGGTGTAGCGATTGTCTCACTGCATCAAGAACAATCCGCCGTTCCAAAGGATGTGGTGCGAGAGATTTCTGATTCGGCGGAGAAGAAAAACGTTGGGGGCTCTCGCCCTACGACGTCACTCGGTTCTCCTTCAGTGAAGACTCCGGTGAAGGTAGATGCCACAACAGAGCAGAAGAATCCGGTCTCACCAGCAGTGAATGAGCCTCTTCCGGAAGTGATTCTGCCGATGGAAGCATTTGTTGCTGTGCGAAAAGATCCACAAATCCTGAAGCTTGA
>DASRUE010000027.1:0-4085 GCA_035687895.1 Bacteroidota bacterium
GATCCGCCCCTACGGGTTTGCCTTGTTTGTCTCCATTGTGTATTGAAAACACCAAAGCCCCGTCCTCATTCAGAACGGGGCTTTTGCTTCGTGCCTTTGTGTTGAAAAAAATCTGTCCTACAACCTTATCCCCAGCGAGAAATACTGCACGTCCTTCAGCCTGCCGTAATCCGCGAAGCCATAATCCAGTTTGATCGTTGCCACGTTGACGATCCCGTAGTGGACGCCGAGGCCCCACGTCAGGCCCTGCTCTGAGTCACGCAGGAACAGCGACTTGTACCCGACGCGCCCGAAGAAAATCTCCCGCCACGCAAGCTCGAGGCCGCTGTTTACATACTCCACATTGTCGTTGGGGTGTGTTGCATCCACCGCTGCGGTGGTGCGGAAATCTTCTGTCTTCACTACGTCCATGGCCACGCCTATTCGGAACGTGAGCGGAAGGTCGTACGCCTCGGTCCGGTACTCTGAGGGGACATTGTTCGGGCCGCTGCCGATCGACCCATTGGGGTCGTTGTTGAAGTAGAGGTCGCGGCCGGAGAGCTGCATCTTCGTGCCGAAGTTGGAAATCGAGGCGCCGAGCGTCAGCCCTTTGATTTCGGAGATGTAGAGCGTTCCCACATCGAGTGCAAAGCCGTTGGCCGCGGTGCTCCAGATGGCTTCGCGGATGTACTTGACATTGAAGCCGATGGAAAACCGCTCCGTCAGGTTCTTCGCAAACGACACCCCGATGGCGAGTGAGTTGGCGTCCCACCGGCGTCCGTCTCCTTCAGGGAAGTCGACAGTGCGCACAAGATCCTCCGGGACGCGGAGCGAAATGATCGAGAGGCCGAACGTCCCGAGGTCTCCGATGGGCATGATACCTGCGGCGAAGTCGTAGTCAATGTCCGCGAGCCAGTTGGCGTGGTTGAACGTCAGCTCACTGTTCACCTCCAGCCGTGAAAGGGCGGCGGGATTCCAGTAGATGGCGGAGATATCTCCCATCATGGCTGTCTGCGCGGCTCCCATGCCAAGAGCGCGGGCACCGACGCCGATCTTAAGAAACTGCGCAGCCGTTGTTCCCACCTTGGATGTGCTGCGGAGAAGTTGTGAGAAAGAGGATGTGGAGACGAGAGCTATTGCCAGGAGGAGCATGGCCCCGACCTTTAGGTCGGGGACAATGGACCAGGCAAGAGGTCGCAGAACCCCAAACATATGGAGGACTAAAGTCCCGATGTTCTTGCTCCCAATTTGATTCCACGACCTGAAGGTCGTGGCAATCCTTGAATCACCAAAGAGCTTGTCAACTGGTCTCATGGTTGTTCCCATTGTTATTTTATCAACGCAAAGCGACCGGTCTTTTCGCCGACGCCTGGGACTTCAACATGGTAAATGTACACACCGTAGGCGAGCCGCTGTCCCTCGTTGGAGAGGACATTCCACGTCGCGATGCTGGTGTTGTCGTTCTTCACGATGGTGTCTATCAACTCACCGATCATCGTATAGATCCGGATGGTGCACTCGGGGGGAAGGTTCCGGAACTGCAGCCTGTTGTCCCCCCTCCTGTTGGATGTTGTTCCGGGTGCCTCGAACGAGCTGTACGCAACGTATGGGTTCGGAACGACATAGATGCGATCGAGCAACGATCGTGCGGTCTCAGCATCATACCGCACTGCCTGCGATGTAAATGCATACAGGTCGCCCTTGGCAAACGGCTTGGTCGTCCTGATCTCGAAGATATTTCCCTGAGTCGGGAATATTGTCGGGACAGATGTATCTGCGAAGAAGGTGACGGAAACCATCACCGGAATGGGGCTCTGCGGCGCGTATTTTGGTGGCGTGATGAACAATATCTCGCGACCCGGTCGCCACACACTATCGGTGAGTGCGTTGTTCACAAGGATGCGGACACTCGACGTGTCTGTCATGTTTACAATCCGGAATGGCGTCACCACCACTCTGCGACCGTTGTTGTTCAGAAGCGTATCACCGGGGTGAAGCCATTTGCCTCGCGCATCGCGGTCCGTTTCGTTCCAGATGATTTGGAAGTCCAGCGGTGCGGGGCGGAAAGGGGCCGTGGGAAGCGCCAGTGGCCTGTGGACAACAGGGAGAAGGTTGGTGTTATTGACCGTCAGCCAGCCACTGTTCAACGAGTCGAGCCCGAGGAGGGCGTTCTTCACGTAAACACGCATGCCGTTGAATGCAGGGTTGTTGTCCTCGCTGTTGAGGCTCCTGCTCTCAAAGACGGTATAATATTGATAGATGATGTTGAACTCTACGCCTGTCAGCAGCGAGCCCGTAGAGGTTCCTCTGATCCGACCGGACGCGGCATCGAGCGCATATCGTCCTGGATCGACGAGTGCCCCATTTGCATCCCGTACGATTGCCGAGTCGCCGATGATGTTCTTATTGTTGAGAGGAACGAATGCCGTGTCCCGCGATACGAACGACTCGGTAATGTATGTCTCCGGGTGGATATTGTATCCGACCGTATTCCCCACGGAGTCGAACTCAATCGAATAGGTCACACCATCAAGCACCGCAAAATCGTCTAGCACTTTGATGTTGACCGAGCCGGTGGAAATGCCGGATACGCGCTGTGCTTGTCCCTTCCCGACCGTTGCGTTGATGTAGCCCGAACCGGCTGGACCAGGTGTTACCGCCGCGGTGTTGACGTCGAACGTATACTCTTTCGTGATAGCATCCTGGAGGATGGAAATCTGTGATTCTGATGGAGGGAGTTGAACGCCGAGTGAATCGAATCCGTGGTCATACGAGGCGACCGCGTAGTAGTAGGTTCTTCCGTTGGTGACGGAGGAGTCCACATATTCATGGACAAGGCCGCTGTTATTGCCAAGCTGGTACTTCACGCCGCGTCCCTGATACTCGATCGGGTGGAGACCAGACCAGGTGTTGACCAAGTCGAACTGTGCAGCCTGACCATTTTGCAGGAAGGCCCTCCCGAGGAACGGCGTACCATTGGCATCGGTGATGGTGTAGACATCACTGAATGTCGGGTCTTCGCTCCGGTAGATCTTGTATCCCTCGAAATCTTCGGTGCCGGTGAGCGGGTCGACGGCATGTTCTGCGGCATCGTCCCAGTACAGCGTTACCCGTTCGTTGCCGGGGACTGCGGAGACCTTTGGCTTGGGGGGCGGCTGCGCAAACAGGTAGTTCGCTTCAAGCACACGTTGGGCAGTTTCTGAGTTCAGGATCAGATCGGGGAGATTTTCCCCCATGAGCAGCGCGATGGAGAAACGCTGGGTCTCTCCCGGCTCAAGAGTAAACGGTCCCGACCCGTAGAGGAAAATGTTGTCCGCCGGTTGACTCAACAACTGTTGGTTGACGTCGATGCTATCGGAGGAGAGCAGCTGCCAGAAATAGACGTCATTCTTTGGGACGTTGGGGACAGAGTTGGTGTAGGGGAGCGCCCAGAAACTCGTCAGGCCGATTTGATCGGATTCATGCACGTCACGGATGCCGAAACTCGGTTCAGAGACAATATCATTGTTGGCATCCCGTCCGATGTCCGGTCTTCCGTTCCCTTCACCAAAATCACCCGTTCCCGGGATTCCGTCAATCCCGACGTCGTCTTTCTCAAGATCCCAGTCACCGTCCTCATCGCCGGACCACCGCGGCCTCAAGGCCCCGTAGACACGAATGTACTTTGCCGTGTCTGCGATTCCCGTGGTGAGCGGAATGCTCGCGCCGTCAATGAAGAACCCTGCTTCATTGAACGGGCTCTCATCGACAATGCCATCATCATCATCGTCATGGAGGTTCACTGAGTTCGTGGGTGACTCGAGGAACTTGAACCCGAAATAGCCTGTGGGGAGACTCCCCTGGCCCCGGCCATCCTCGTCCCACGCGTACACCATGTTGCGCGCGCGTTGTGGGTAAGGGTCTGCTAAAGGGCCGTCGGGGGGGATGAAGAAGGCGCGGTCGTCGTCATAATCGGCTGAGCCGCCAACATGTGGATCGCCGTACATACCGAAGTACACCCGGTTGACCCGTTTCGGACTCCGGTTGGTCACGCGATAAACGAGAAAGATGATGTCTTCCGCGAGAGGGTTATTGAACTGGAAGAACCGGCATTCAAGGTCGAGGCC
>DASRUE010000028.1:0-15385 GCA_035687895.1 Bacteroidota bacterium
AAGTGGAAGATCTGCTTCTGGTTTTCATCGCCGTAGCCGATGAGCGTAACCAGATACTCCTGCGCTGGGGTTTCGAGAGGCTGGAACCCGTACAGCTCGTACACTTTCCGGATGGTCGAGATCATCTTCAGCCGGGCATTCATCTGGGCGGGAAGGTAATCTCGGAACCCACGCAAGAGCCTCGGTTCAACAATCTTGTCTTCAGCCATTCCGGGAATTTCCAATACAGTAGTGAGCAAGGCGGGCCTTCGCCCGACGAAGGGCTACAGCCCGCAGGCGGGAAAAGTACCGACGGCGGGACTCTCAGCCAAAGGCTGATGCGCCTCCGGCGCAGAACCTGCGACCCGTATCGACAAAAGCCAACGATGCTTGTGATTCAATTTCAAGAAAATTTGTACCGACGGCGGGACTCGAACCTGCGACCCCCAGATCCACAATCTGGTGCTCTAACCAACTGAGCTACGTCGGCAAATCTAGATCTTTTTCCCTCCAGATTTTACATCCACTACTTTCTGCTCAGCCTCGCCAAATCTCGCCACACTAACGACCAAATCCCACCTACGAAGCCATGCCTTCAGCAGAAAGATGCCTCTGGGAGAATCAGTACCCCCAGATCCACAATCTGGTGCTCCCCGCCCGAACGACCGGTAAATCGCTCTGTCATCGTTCGGCGGGCGGGTAACCAACTGAGCTACGTCGGCATTTCTTACAAAACCGGGGTCAATATAGCCAAACCGGCGGAAAGAATCAACGAATGGGAAGCAATGGTAAAGCCCGAATGTGGTCGCAGGCTATCTTTGTTTCGAGATCGAATCTTCACATCGACGCCCGAGTCAACGGTGACTATCTGAATCACCTCATCGCAAACCGCGGAAGGTCATGAGGAACATCATCCGGTTGGTGTCGGTCGTCCCCTACTCTTCCAGCGATCCGATCATCCTCAGCCGGCAGCCCGCTTCGTTTCCACGGAGCGGTCTTGATCCATTGCACGAATGCGGTAAGAGCCCAGAGAACGAGCAGAAAACCGAGGAGTACTCCAATGACCACCTCGATGTGGTCCCCCGCAGTTCCGAACAACATTGCTGGTGACATAACTTGCTCCCGAAGAACTGAGGACCAAATGAGAAGCTCCAGAAGAAACCTCGTATCACATGGACCTTGGAACCTCTTGATGCTTGGAATCTACTTTTTCCTCTTGTGTCCGTTCATGAAGTTCGGCAGTTCGTTGAAAAAGTGGACCGACGTACGAATGCCACCGAAGAAGTTGTCCAGGTTGATGAACTCGTCTGGCGCGTGAGCATTCTCATCGGGAAGGCCAAACCCGAGAAGGACGGTATCAAGTCCGAGGAGTTGCTTGAACTGCACCACAATGGGAATTGAGCCACCTTCACGTTGGTACAGGGGTTTTTTCTTGAAGCCTTTCTCCAACGCCGCCACTGCCGCCCTCACACCAGGACTGTCGATGGGCGTAATTGCTGCTTCGCCGCCGTGAAGGTTCCTGACGGTCACGCTCACCGACTTCGGGGCAATCCTCTTGATGTGCTTCTCAAACAGCTTCGCAATCTTACCGGATTTCTGATCGGGCACCAACCGCATGGAGATCTTCGCAGATGCCTTGGAAGGAAGCACGGTCTTCGCTCCTTCTCCCGTGAACCCGCCCCAAATGCCGTTACATTCAAGCGTCGGTCGTGCCCAGACACGTTCCAGAGATGTGAATCCCTTCTCACCGTAGAGCTGCTTCACGCCCAGTTCCTTTGCGTATTTCTTGTCGCTCCACGGGAGCTTCTTGAAAGCAGCGCGTTCCTTCTTCGACAGTGGACGGACGTCGTTATAGAAACCGGGAATCGTGACCCGACCGTTCTTGTCGTGAAGCTGCGCGATAATCTCCGACAATGCCTGGATCGGATTGTGCACAGAGCCACCGAACGATCCGGAGTGCAAATCTTTTCCAGGTCCGACCAGATCGATCTGCATGTACGAAAGCCCGCGTAAGCTATAGCAGATGGACGGAACGCCCTTGGCAAACATGGAGGAATCCGAGATCAGCACAAGGTCCGCCTTGAGGAGATCCTTATGCTCCTTCACAAATGTCTCCAGGTTTTCACTGCCGATCTCTTCTTCTCCTTCAATCAACAATTTAAGATTGACCGGAAGCGAGCCCATGATTTTCAGATAAGCTTCGATGCTTTTCAGATGAATGAATACCTGTCCCTTGTCGTCGGCCGAGCCCCGGGCATACAAATTCTCACCGCGGATGGTTGCCTCAAACGGCGGTGAAGTCCAGAGCTCCAGAGGCTCTGCAGGCTGCACATCGTAATGACCATACAGAAGGACGGTGGGCTTGCCGGGTGCGTTGAGCCATTCACTGTAGGCGACCGGATGTCCTGCGGTCGGGAAGATCTGGACATTCTGCAGCCCGATTGTCCGCATATGATCTGCAACCCAATTGGCACAGCGGCGGACGTCGTCCACGTTTTCCTTGTGCGTGCTGACGCTCGGTATGGCAAGGAGGCTTTTCAACTCTGCAAGGTAACGGTCTTTGTTCTCTTCAAGGTATGCAAGGATCTTTTCCATGGCGAAAACTCCGAGGTGAATGAAGAATGCGGCATATTGCAAATATACGAAACATGTGACTGACGATCAACCTACTGCCGCTTCGACTCTTGCGAATGTGGCTGGATTTAGATATAGTGACTCACACTCGCTCTGCCTGCGTCTACCACACCAGGAGAACCAATGAATGCCATCATCAACGGCGCACCGATCAACTATGTGGAAATCGGCAACGCCTCCGCCCTCCCAGTCCTGTTTCTTCATGGGTTCCCGTTCAGCCATGCAATGTGGACACCGCAGCTTGATGTGGTTGGCACGAAGTACAGAGCCATTGCCTACGATATCCGGGGCCATGGTGACAGTTTTGTGGGCGACGGGCAGTTTACCATCGAAGGACATGTTGACGACCTGATCGGGCTGATGGACCATTTGAAGATCCACAAAGCCGTCATCGTCGGGTTGTCCATGGGAGGATATATCACGCTACGGGCGCTGGAGAGAAATCCAGAACGATTCAAGGCAGCCGTTTTGTGCGACACGCGCAGCGAGGCCGACTCGAACGAAGGAAAGTTGAAGCGTGCTGCCGGCGTTGTCAGCGTCAAAGACCATGGTTCGGAGGTTTTTGCCGAAGCCTTTGTCAAGGCCGTCTTCGCTCCAGAATCATTCAAGACGAAGCCCGAAGCTGTCGAATCCATTAAGCAGACTATCAAGCGAACAACGCCACTGAGTATCGCCGGAACGCTCATAGCCCTGGCGGCCCGTACTGACACCACTGCCTCACTTTCGTCAATCAAGATCCCCACACTCATCCTCGTTGGCGAGCATGATGCAACGACTCCCCCCGCCGCGTCCCAGGCAATGCACGAGCGGATTCCCGGCTCGGAGTTGCACCTGATACCGCAAGCTGCCCACATGAGCAACATCGAGAACACCGACTTCTTCAACGAGAAGCTGCTCATCTTCCTCAAGAGGGTCGCTGAAGCAGGCTGATGAAAAATATCCTTGTAACCGGCGGGACAGGTTTCATCGGCTCGAATCTTGCCATACACCTTACCGAGCTCGGCTATTCAGTTCGCATTCTTCGTCGAAAGAACTCTGACTTGCGCGCCATACAGGATGCCGATGTCGAGCACCGGATCGGCAATGTTACTGATCCGGAGTCCCTCGCTTCAGCCATGCGCGAATGCGACACCGTCTTCCACACAGCAGCCATAGTAAGCTTCTGGCGGAAGATGTACAACTTGCAGCAACAGGTGAATGTCGTCGGTACCCGTAACGTCGTGAATGCCTGCCTCGCTTCAGGAATTGAAACATTGGTGCACACGAGTTCCGTTGCTGCAATCGGTTTCACACCGGAGGGAACACTCGCTTCTGAGGATACTCCTTACAACTGGGGTGGAACCACCGGATACAAGTATTCCAAGTTCGTGGCTGAACAAGAGGTCCAGGCCGGTGTGGCAAAGGGTCTTCGCGCCGTTATCGTTAACCCAACGGTGGTGGTTGGCGAAAGAGATATCCATTTTCACGGTGGTCAGCTTGTGGTAGACATCAAGCGCGGCCGGGTCCCTTTCTTCATCAAGGGTGGGATGAATGTGGTCTATGTGGGCGATGTGGTTAAGGGTGAGATTCAGGCGGCCCTCAAGGGAAGAACCGGCGAGCGTTACATCCTTGGAGGTGAGAATCTGACCCACAAGGACATCTTTCAGCGAACCGCGGCAATCGTCGGTGGGCGTGCCCCCATTACTGAGCTTCCAATCCCGATCCTTAAGGGAGCGGCCGCGGCTGTCGAGTTGGTTGCCACTCTGATCAACCGGCGTCCCTGGCTGACTCGTGATCTTGTTGCGGGAGCAGGTCGGCGCAATTGGTTCACCACGGAAAAAGCAATCCACGAACTTGGTCACACTGCAACATCGTTCGACGCAACAATCCGCATGGCGCACGAGTGGTATCGGGATAACGGGTTCCTGTAAACAAAAAAGCCCGGCCGTCTTCCGACCCGGGCTCAGTTTCCACGCCATGGGCATGAATCAGAACAATGTGTAGATGAACGGCGCCAACGCTGACCCTTGCGTGAAAACCAGCAACAGCCCGAGCAACAACAGCATGAACACGATCGGGCCCAGCCACCATTTCTTCCGAACCCTCATGAACGCCCACAACTCCCCGACAATTCCAAGTTTCTTACCGACACCCATCTGTTGTCTCCTTACCTAAGCCATGTATACTGGTACTTCAATGTACGTGAACCGGATGCGTGAAGCAAACCGAGAATGGAACCCACAAGGGCTCAAAGGCACAAAGGTATTCTGAAGTATGCGGCTTTGTGTCTTGGTGGTAGTCCTTATTAAAATTGTTGCTTTGCCCTTTCCGGGTCGTACGCCTTTCGTTCGCGCTTGATCCAGTATGACGTTGCGCAGCGATCGATCTTAAGGGTCAGAAGATCTTTGCCTGTTAGCCTCAGGACAAGCCCGATGGGAGTCAGGACGATATAGAAAAACACTCCCAGTAGAATGCGTGTGTTGATCCACCCAAACACGAAGGCAAACTTCATCCATCCGATGTACATGGGACGGAGGATGGAATGCCCGAAGAGTCCCGCGACGAGAAAGAAGCCAGCCCCACCAACGAAGTACGGCCAAAGCTGACTTTCTTTCCACACAAGGTACAGCACAACGATTGCGCAGATCAGGGCGAAGAGGATGCCAAACTTCCTCACTTCCTTTGGGGTAGCCTGTATCGCGGTCTTTCTAGTCAAGCTCAAACTCCTTCATCCAGGCTGAATCCTCCTCCAACTTCTTTTGTTCCTTCCTCGCAAGAAGAAAGCTCCCCATGACAAGGTAGTCCATCTCCGTCCTCATCAGACATTTGAATGCCTCTTCGGGTCTGCAGACAATCGGCTCGCCTCGGACGTTGAATGACGTATTGATAATTACCGGGCAACCCGTCTTCCTGTAGAATGCATCGATGAGCTCATAATACAACGGGTTGGTTTCTTTGTGAACGGTCTGGATGCGGGCCGAATAGTCCACGTGGGTAACCGCCGGTATCTCGGATCTCGGCACATTCAGCTTGTCAATGCCGAACAGACTCTCCTGTTCGGCTGTGGTTGCGAGGCGCTTCCCCTTCTTGACGGATGCAACAAGGAGCATGTACGGACTATCGGTGTTCAATTCAAAGTATTCCGACAAATGCTCACGCAACACCGAAGGGGCAAACGGACGGAACGATTCCCGGAACTTGATCTTCAGGTTCATCACCGATTGCATCTTTGGCGAACGGGCATCCCCGATGATACTGCGGCTGCCGAGCGCACGTGGGCCGAACTCCATCCGTCCCTGAAACCATCCGACGACGTTTTCCCGGGCAATCAGGTCGGCTACCACCTCCGGGATCTCCTCACGATCGAGTCTCCGGTAGACAACCCCGTTTGTGTCGAGATATTGCTGGATCTCCTCGTCGGAAAATTCGGGTCCGAGGTACGAGCCTCGTTGGGCGTCCGTTGTCCGGTCCACAGTACGCGGTTTTCCCATCGATGCGTGCCACACATACAAGGCGCATCCGAGAGCTCCACCGGCATCGCCCGCAGCCGGCTGAATCCAGATGTTCTTGAACGGACCTTCTCTCAGGATTCTCCCATTGCCCACACAATTAAGGGCCACACCGCCGGCGAGGACAAGATTCTCCTCCCCCGTTTCCTTGTGCACATGGCGCGTCATCCTTAGCATGATCTCTTCCGTCACTTCCTGCAGTGACCGGGCCAGGTCCATTTCCCGTTGTGTCAACTTCGACTCCGGCGCTCGTTCCGGACCGCCAAAAAGGGCAGCGAACTTTCCGTTGGTCATCCGAAGACCAGCGCAATAGTCGAAGTACTCCATATTCATTTTGAACGAACCGTCCTCTTTCAGGTCGATCAGGTGGTCATAGATGGTCTGCACGTACTTCGGTTCGCCATACGGCGCGAGACCCATCACCTTGTACTCGGCGGAATTGACCTTGAAACCTGTGAAGTAGGTAAAGGCGGAATACAAAAGACCAAGCGAGTGGGGAAAGTTCAGGTCCGCATGAATCTCCAGCTTGCTCCCTTCGCCAACACCGTAACTCGTTGTCGTCCATTCCCCCACACCATCCAGTGTCAGGAACGCGGCGCGCTGAAAAGGGGATGGATAGAATGCGGAGGCGGCATGGGATTCGTGATGTTCTGGAAAAAAGACCGTTCCGCTGTATCCAAGCTCGTCCTCGATCAACGATCGGGTCCAGAGCTTTTCCTTCAGCCACAGGGGCATCGCCATGAGGAATGACGAAACACCGCGCGGCGCGTACGCGAGATAGGTCTCGAGGATGCGTTCGAACTTGAGGATCGGCTTGTCGTAGAACGCTATGCACGCAAGATCGGCGGCAGTGATGTGTTCCTGCGCCAGGCAATACCGGATGGCGTTGGTGGGGAAATTCGAATCGTGCTTCTTCCGGGTGAAGCGCTCTTCCTGCGCCGCGGCAACGATTGTCCCGTCGTTGATCAGAGCGGCCGCAGAATCATGATAGTAACACGAGATGCCGAGGATGTACACGTCATACCTGCCGCGTTGTTTGCCTTACCGTCCGCGCCCACACCGGCCCGGCCTACATCTGGAATGATTTGATGTATTCGACCAGGCGGGTGCAATCTTCCAGCGTTTCAACGCGGTTGGCCTCGCCGCCCTGCGCAGCCAACTCGTGGTGTTCCTGGATACTGCTCACCGTAAGTTTGTTCTGTCGGATTTGTTCGATGCTCTTCGCCGCAGAGGCGGCCGCGGACATGGTTGTGATGAAGGGAATCTTGCGCTCCATCGCTGCGCGGCCGATGGCGTGTTCGTCTTTTCGGGAGACCTGTCCGAGCGGTGTGTTAACGATGAGCTGCACCCAGTCATTCTTGATGATGTCGATGATGTTCAGTGTCCCTTCGCTCGCCTTCAACACCGCCTTGTTGGCGATGCCATGTTTCTTGAGGAAGGTTGAGGTTCCCTCGGTGGCTATGATGTTGAAACCAAGCCGAACGAAACTGCGCACGACATTCACCGACCGCTCCCGCTTGTCGAAATCATTCAGGCTGACAAACACGGTCCCCGACTGTGGCAATTCATTCCCCGCTGCGATGGAGGCCTTCGCAAACGACACACCGAAACTGTTGGAAATACCCATCACTTCACCGGTGGAACGCATCTCCGGTCCAAGGAAGTGGCGCGCCTGAGGGAATTTCGAGAACGGAAAGACGGACTCTTTGATCGCCACATGCTTCGCCCAGCCATGGCTTTGGATTTGCAGGTCCTTGATCTTCTTTCCCACCATCAGTTTGGCAGCGATCTTTGCCAGTGGGATGCCCGTCGCTTTGCTGACGAACGGAACGGTGCGGGAGGCGCGGGGATTCACCTCAATCACATAGACGACCCCCTGACGCATCGCGTACTGGACATTGACAAGACCAACAACCTTTAATGCCAACGCGAGCCTGCGGGTATACGTGATGATTGTGTGAAGCTGGGGAGGAGTGATGGAATACGGCGGCAGGACACACGAACTATCGCCCGAGTGTATCCCCGCTTCCTCAATGTGTTGCATGACCCCGCCGATGTAGACCTCTTCTCCGTCCGATACGGCGTCCACGTCGAACTCATATGCATCCTCAAGGAAACGATCGATCAACACGGGATGCTCGGGAGAGACATTCACAGCCTGCTGCATGTATTCCCGCAATCGATCGTCGTCGTAGCAGAGCTCCATTGCACGCCCACCGAGGACGTAGGATGGACGGACAAGCACCGGGTAGCCGATCTTTGCAGTCACCTGCAGAGCTTCGTCGAGATTCGACGCAGTCCCGTACGGCGGACAGGGAATCGCCAGTTCATCCAATAGCTTGCCGAACCGTTTCCTGTCTTCTGCGAGATCAATTCCTTCCGTGGAGGTGCCGAGGATTTTGATACCATTGGCCTCCAATGCTTTTGCGAGCTTAAGCGGCGTTTGACCCCCGAAACTAACGATCACCCCATCGGGCTTCTCCAGATCACAGATGTGCAGCACATCCTCCAGCGTCAGTGGCTCGAAGTACAGCTTGTCCGTCGTGTCGTAGTCGGTCGAGACCGTTTCCGGATTGCAATTGACCATGATGGTCTCAAAGCCCTCCTCGGCCAACCCCATCACACCATGCACGCAACAATAATCAAACTCGATCCCCTGGCCAATGCGATTGGGTCCCCCGCCAAGGATGATCACCTTCTTCCTGTCCGATCGGTGCGCCTCGTTCTCTACTTCATACGTTGAGTAGTGATAGGGTGTCTCTGCAGCAAACTCCGCTGCGCAGGTATCCACCGTCTTGTATACCGGCACAACGCCGAGCTTCATCCGTAATGCCCGGACCGCTGCTTCATCCGTCTTCCACAACACAGCAAGCTGCCGGTCAGAGAAGCCGTACTGTTTTGCCTTCAGCAGTATGTCCCGGGTGATTTTCTTCAATGACCACCGGAGGCGTGGCGGGACGCCTTGTGTCTGATAGTGTTGTACAATGCAATCTGTTGCTTTGTAAGAATCTGTCGTGCCTGAATGTGTGCGGTCATGTGCACCGCCCGCAACTCCCCGCGGAGCATTCCAATCTCCCCCGTGAGCCGCCGGATGTTTGGCATGGTCGCAACTCCAAGTCTGAACTTCGAGTCGAGTTCCATCTCCTTCGCGATGATCGACTCCCCCTTTGTCCGGGCGTTCTCGCTCATCTCATCGAAGATTGCCTCGATGTCCTTCTCCTGTCCATCGGTCAACCTCAGGGTGTCCCGCATTTCGAGAATGTGTTTCGGTCCGGGATATCCGTTGAGATCCGCATATGACGCCATTCCTGCGCCCGCACCGCGCTCCAACAACTCCCTGTCAGGGGGAATGGGTTGCGAGCGGGCAGTCTGCGCAGTGAGCGAGAAAAGAATAATGGAGAATATCATTTTCATGCGAGAGCGTACTCCTTCAATTCCCTCTCCAGGTCAACAATCTGTTTGATGTTATGAAGGAACCATGGATCGATATACGTGATCGCATAGAGTTCATCGAGAGTCAGCCCCAGAAGAAACCCGTACCGGAGATAGAACACGTTCTCGGGGCGGGGCCGGCTGAGCTGCCCCCTCACGCGCGTCCTCCATTCCTGTTTCTCCGCGTCCGTCAGCCGGTCGATATCAAAGAGGTCCTTGCCATCTGCGCCGAGCCCGAAGCGACCCTGTTCCAGTGAGCGGAGCGCCTTTTGCAGCGCCTCCTTGAATGTCCGTCCGAAGGCCATGGCCTCGCCAACAGACTTCATCTGGATTCCGAGAGAGTCGTCCACCCCTTTGAATTTTTCGAAGTCCCACCGGGGAATCTTCACGACGGTGTAATCAATGGTCGGTTCAAACGATGCGGGAGTGAGCTTTGTGATGTCGTTGGGGATTTCGTCCAGTGCATACCCAACCGCAAGCTTTGCTGCAATCTTTGCGATCGGAAAGCCGGTGGCCTTGGAGGCCAGCGCCGAAGAACGGGAGACACGTGGGTTCATTTCGATCACCAGACGACGGCCTGTCTTCGGATTCACGGCAAACTGGATGTTCGAGCCCCCCGTCTCGACGCCGATGGCCCTGATGATCTTGAGCGAATCATCCCGCATGGCCTCGTATTCCTTGTCCGTCAGCGTCTGTTGCGGCGCCACAGTGATGGAGTCGCCGGTGTGGACGCCCATCGGATCAAAATTCTCGATTGAACAGATGATGACAACGTTGTCCCTCAGGTCGCGCATCACCTCCAACTCGTATTCCTTCCAGCCGATGATGGACTCTTCGAGCAGTACCTCGTGAATGGGACTCGATTCGAGGCCGTGTTCCACTGCGTCCACAAACTCCGCCTCGTTGCGAACAATTCCGCCGCCGGTACCACCGAGTGTGAATGAAGGCCGGATAATGATCGGAAATCCAATCCTTGCAACGAGTTCCTCCGCCTGTTCAATCGTACGCACAAACCCCCCGCGTGGCGTCTCGATTCCTGCCTTATCCATCGTGGCCTTGAACAACTCGCGGTCTTCCGCTTTCTTGATGGCATCCAGCTTTGCCCCAATGAGCTCAACTTTATACTTCTTTAGAACCCCACTTTCCGCAAGAGCAACAGCAGTGTTGAGCGCCGTTTGTCCCCCCATGGTGGGAAGAATGGCATTAGGGCGTTCCCGCTTGATGATTTGTTCAACGAAGAATGGAGTGATCGGCTCGATGTAGGTTCGGTCGGCGAGGTCAGGATCCGTCATGATCGTTGCCGGATTGCTGTTGATAAGGATGATCCGGTATCCTTCCTCACGCAGTACCTGGCATGCCTGAGTGCCGGAATAATCGAACTCGCACGCCTGACCGATGACTATCGGTCCGGAGCCGATGATGAGGATGGATTGAAGATCAGTTCGCTTGGGCAACGAGAGCGGTTCTTTCTCAAAAGGCTGGGGTCAAATATACAAAGAATGCACCCTCAACGCAACCATCGAGATCGCGCGAAGATATCAGGCAGCATCCAGCGCGGGCCGGGACTTCTCTCCCCGGACCTTGAGCAAGGCAGTCATCGCGAGGAACAAGGCAAGAAGAATCAACACACCTGCGGCAACTGCGTTGATCAACTCTACTCCCACACCATTTGCCGCTTGGAGGTTGGCAATGGTAAGTCCGCCGAGTGACCAAAGCGTTATCGTCAGCACGAAGAGCATCGGAAGAAGTGTGAACCAGATTCTTTTTCTCGCACGGTAGAGCCAGACCGTGATTAAGAGAAGCGTCAGGGCAGCAAGCAACTGGTTCGATGCGCCAAACAATGTCCAGAATTTGATCCATGACCCTTCCCGGGCTGTCGCGATAAAGAAGACCGGAATTCCGATGGTCAATGCTGTTGCAACAGTCGCCCCCATACGACTACTCCAATGAAAGAGCTCTTGCAGGATGTAACGGCCAAGACGAGTGCACACATCGAGTGTGTCAAACACGAATGTGGAGAATGCCATCGCGCCGAACGTGATTGCAAAGGGGAGATGTTCCCTGCCGATAATGAGCGTGAGGAACTGCCCGATACCGTTCCCGTAAATTGTGCCGGGCTTGAGACCCTTGATATCCTCCGGCACCATGATCATGACGGTCACAAGGGCGATTAACGCGACAAACCCCTCGGCCAACATCGCGCCATACCCTACACTTTGCATATGCGATTCGCGATCCACCTGCTTGGAGGTCGTACCGGAACAGACCAGTCCATGAAAGCCCGAGCACGCCCCGCATGCAATCGTGACAAAGAGGAAGGGAAAGAGGGTGCCGGTCATTCCGCCGAGGTCCCACGACTTGAATGCCTCGGCTTTGATGTCGTATCCACCGAAGAACACTCCCACCACTCCGAGGGCAAGCGCAAGATAGAGAATGAACCCACCCAGGTACCCTCGTGGCTGCAAGAGCGCCCAGACCGGGACCAGGGACGCGAATGCACAATATGCGAGAATAAGGAGGCCCCAGGTTTTTGCATCCAGAAGCAGCAACGTAGAAATGTGGGTGGCGAACCACGACAGGGCGAGCGTTGCCGGAACAAAGACAATGGTCACAAGCCAGAGGGGGGGATTCCACAACCTCTGCACCAACCCCATGACCATCGCAAGAAGAAGGTACATGACGGCCGAAGCTGCAACTGCGCCGCCGGGATTAAACGCCACTGCCACTCCCTCAAGTTCCTCAGTCGTGCTGGTGAAACTGGCTGCCGTGATGTCGGCAAACGCGACAATCACATACAGAAGAGCAATCCAGATGAACGCCATCATTGCAATTCCGGCACGCGGACCGAGATGTTCACGAGCGATGTCCGCAATCGAGCGTGCCCCGTGCCGGACTGAGACAGCAAGACTGCTGAAATCGTGCACGGCGCCGATGAGGACAACACCGAGACTTATCCAAAGCAACGAGGGGAGCCATCCCCATGTCTGGCATGCAAGGATTGGTCCTGCAATCGGGCCAGCAGCAGCAATAGCCGAGAAGTGTTGCGCAAAAAGATAGAACCTGCGCGTAGGAACGAAATCAATTCCATCCTTGAGTGTGTGCGCAGGGGTGGCGCGTTCATCAGTAATGGCAAGCTGACGAGCCACCCATCCACCATACAACCGGTAGGCCGTAACAACAAGAACCAAGAATGCAACGGCAAGGAGGGGAAGACTCATCGGCGATTCTCTCGAAGAAACACCGTGTCGGACATTTTCTCTCCGTTCTTTTCGTTTCGCGGTGAGTTGCCTGGACTAGAATGCATTCTTGATGTAGTTGATCTCGGTTCGCCCTCCCCACATCCGGATCGCCACCACATCGAAGCGGCATTCCTGCTCTTTGATCTCGTGCTCGTACAGGTAGCCTGTTGCCACCTTCCGGATCTGCGCCTGTTTCTTTTTTGTGAGCGCGTATTCAGGCGGCCCGAACTCATCGTTCTTCCGGGTCTTCACCTCGCAGAAGACCAGCACGTCCCCGTCGCGGGCGATAATATCAATCTCACCGTGTCCAAACCGGTATTTCATCTCCACAATGCTGTAGCCGAGACGTTTGAGTTCCTGCATCGCCAGCAGCTCCCCCTCATCCCCCGCGACTTTGGTGCCTGGCCCTTTCATATCCGTCAGCCAATGGTTGGGAGTTCATCAAACGCGAGTTCCAGTTGCGTCTTCAACACAAACGACCGGCGATGGATGGGCGAATAGCCAAGTTTGAAGATCGCCTCCCGATGCTCAGGTGTCGCGTAACCCTTGTGTCGGGCAAAGCCATACGCAGGATAGACCGCATCATACCCGACCATAATCCGGTCCCTTGTCACCTTGGCAACGATGGACGCAGCGGCAATGCAGAGACTCAACGCGTCCCCGTCGATGATGGTGGTAAACGGAATCCCATCGGGCTCGAATCTATTCCCATCGATGAGGAGATGATCTGGTGTAATGGCGAGTCGTCTCGTCGCATCGTGCATCGCGCGATATGTTGCTTGCAGGATATTGATCTCATCGATCACGACATGGTCAACAACACCCACACCAACTGCGCTCGCGCTTGCCATGATTCTGCCATAGAGTTCCTCTCTCTGCTCGCCGGACAGTTGCTTGGAATCGTTCACCTCGGGGAGGAAGAACGCCCGTGGGAAGATCACCGCAGCCGCAACCACCGGACCCGCCAGCGGACCCCGGCCGGCCTCATCCACTCCGGCCACGTGCTGGAAGCCCTTTCTCCAGCACTTCCGCTCATACCGGAGCGATACTTCCACAGCGCGTTCAGAACTCATTGATCAATCCGAAATGAATCTTCCCATTACTGAACGAATCCCCCTGGCCCAGCGCAAAGCTTACCCCCAGGTTCCCCAAACCCGTCTCCAGTTGCAAGCCAAGACCATATCCGTACTTGAACGCATCAGTACGCGCAATGCCCCGGACGTCATCTGCAGGACGAAGATAATAACCGCCATCGACAAACACGTAAAAGAACGACCGGCGCGCAAGGATGAACCGGTACTCGGTGTTTGACCAGGCCACACGAGAGCCAAGGAACTGGCTTTCCCGGTAGCCACGGAGTGTCCGCATCCCGCCAAACCGGTACATCTCTCCTTCTTCCAGTTGCCCCCCTTTCAGTTCCTTGCCATGAAGCCCAAACGCAAGAACTTGTCTGGCAAACGTGGAGAGATAAGCATCAAAGTCGATGTTGAACTTCTGCAATGTTATCCGCGCATCCACTTGCGATGTGAGGGAGGGAGGAATATTGCTGACTTTCTTCGTCCCATATTGATAATCTGTTTTGTATCGCACTCCAGAGGTGGGGCTATAAATATCATCGCGTGTGTCGTACTGCAGCTCCGCCCCGTAAGAAGTCGTGTTGCTTCGATACACACGGTTGATCGTACTATCCGCAGATGGAATAACACTCTCCGTTGTGAGGAGCAGGGAAACAGAGAGTTCTTCCGAAAGCATGAGCTCCGCTTTGAAATCCACAACCCTCCGGACGTACGACGTATCCTGCTGCCTCTGGAAGAATCCTACGCCGAGGTTGGCCGGGAAGCTAAACACCCACGGCTCGATGTAGCGAATTCCGAGCTCCTGCGAGAACCGGTCCTCCCTTTGCCACCGGAAACTCAACTTGCGTCCCGTGCCGAAGAGGTTCCTCATGGCAATTGAGGCCAGGCCTGTCACGTAACCCGCCTCGCCGGACAACGTTCCAGGGATGTATCCGATCACGCCATCAAACGTATTCGTGTTTCCTTCCCGCACCTTTATCAGAAGTCCGCTTTTCTTATCTCTTACATATAGTTCCGGCTCAAACACGTCAGCAAAGATGTTCAATCGCGTCAGCCGCGGCTTGATGGCAGCAACCTTCGCAGGGTTATACACTTCGCCGTAGGCAAGCCGTGCTTCCCGGACCACCACACCGGGATCCGTTTCTTTGTTCCCCACTACCTTGATCTCATCAATGGTTACCCGGTTGCCTTCATCGATCATCAACATGATTTCCAGAGAATCCTCTTCCACCCCTTGCTTCCCGATCATTTCGGCAACGTGGCACCCGACAAATGGATACCCCATCCGCTCGTATCTCTCCAACAGCGCCTCGATGTCCTGCTCCAGGACCGCCTCATTGAGCGGATCGCCAACCGACAAATCAAACTGAGCTAGAATTTCGGAAGCAGAGAGGGCCCGCTGTCCGCTGATGACTATTGATCCGACAACAGTCTGTTTGCCTTCAATGATTCGGAGGGAAAGATCCACCAACGCACTATCCGCGGTGAAGATCCGCTCAATGGAGTCGACGTGGGCGGACAGGTACCCCTTTTGCCG
>DASRUE010000029.1:0-2001 GCA_035687895.1 Bacteroidota bacterium
TTGGTGGCCTTTGAGCAATTCAGCCGCGATTCGGAAGTCTTCGATTCTTCCGTTTGTGCAGGAACCGAGCACTACCTGATCGATCTTGATCCGTTCCACTTGAGAGATCGGCTTTACGTTGCTCGGCAGATACGGAAGCGCGATTTGCGGCTCAAGATCGGTCACATCGATCTCGATCACCTGTGCATACACAGCATTGGAGTCGGATTTGTGCATTACACACTGTCTGTCGCTGCGACCATTCAAGAATTCGATCACCTTATGATCCGGTTGCGTGATGCCGCCCTTGGCACCTGCTTCAATCGCCATGTTGCAAAGTGTGAACCGGTCAGCCAGCGGTAGTTGCTCAACAATGTCACCGGCAAATTCCAGTGAGGCATACAAGGCTCCTTCGACGCCAAGCATGCCGATCGTGTGGAGGATGAGATCCTTTCCGCCGACCATCTCCGGCAGCCGCCCCTTGTAGATGATCTTAATCGAAGGTGGAACTTTGAACCAGTTCTCACCCAGCGCCCATGATGCTGCCATATCTGTACTGCCCACACCGGTCGCAAACGCACCGAGTGCACCATAGGTACATGTGTGAGAGTCAGCTCCGATGACCAGATCACCCGGCATTACAAGTCCGCTTTCGGGAACAATGCAATGGCACAATCCTGAACGCCCCACTTCGAAATAACTCTTGATGTGATACTTACTGGCAAACTCGCGCATCGTTTTGGATAAGCCGGCAGCCTGAATGTCTTTTGCGGGAACAAAGTGGTCATTCACCAAGGCAATCTTTGTGCTGTCAAAGACTTCTTCTGCACCGATGCGATTGAAGACGTCGACAGCAAGCGGAACGGTGACGTCCGTACCCATCACCAGATCGATCGAGGCATAGACCAACTCGCCCGGCTTGACAACATCCCTGCCTGCATGTGCAGCGAAAATCTTTTCCGTAATTGTCATGCCCATAGTCCAGCTCCAATCATGTTCACTTAATCGCTTGCCAAAAGCCTGTGCAGGATTGAGCACACAGCATCACCCGACTCCTTCGTGCCAAGCTTCCCGCCCAGATCAGTTGTCGTCTTGTCCTCATGCACAGCTTGACGAACGGCTTGCTCGATCAACATTGCTTCTCTGGTAAAGCCGAGATGTTCCAGCATGAGTCCCGCTGTGAGAATCGCGCCGAACGGGTTGGCAACATTCTTTCCCGCATACTTCGGTGCCGAGCCGTGCACAGGCTCGAACATGCAGACGCCATTCGGATTGATATTGCCTGAGGCCGCCATCCCCAAACCGCCTTGCAGCTGCGCCCCAACGTCGGTGATGATATCGCCAAACATGTTGTTGGTTACGATGACCTGAAACTGTTCCGGCTTCTTGATCATCTGCATTGTCAGGGCGTCGACGAACCAGTGTTCTTTCTGAATATCCGCATAGTCCTCTCCCACCTGCTGAAACACCCGCTGCCAGAGATCGCCTTCAAAGCGCAAAGCGTTGTTCTTGTCGCTCATGGTTACCTTGGTATGCCCATGTGCTTTGGCGAATTCGAACGCATAGCGAATAATGCGCTCCACGCCTTTGTAGGTGTTGATGCTCTCCTGAATGGCGACTTCGTCCTTCGTTCCTTTCTTGAAGAAGCCACCAGTGCCAACATAGAGGCCCTCCGTATTCTCACGAAAAACAATGAAGTCGACGTCCTTCGTGCTTTTCCCTTTCAACGGACACAACTTCTCATCGAACAGCTTCACGGGGCGGAGATTTACATAGAGGTCCAGACCGAACCGCATTCCGAACAGGATATCCCGGGCATGAGCCATATCGGGTATGCGAGGATCGCCCAGTGCTCCGAGAAAGATCGCAGCGTAGTTGTCGCGGAAGTCCTGAAGCTGCTCCTTCGGCAGTGAGATGCCAGTCGCAAGATACTTCTCCGCACCGAAGTCAAACTGAACGAGATCCAATTCAAGCGCGCAGCGGGCATTGATGAGGTCGAGAAGTTTGACTGCTTCTCGCGTC
>DASRUE010000030.1:0-7412 GCA_035687895.1 Bacteroidota bacterium
ATCCGAGCAGCCACGGCAAGCGCCAGAGCGCGCATCCTCGGATTTCGGAGGCCAATGGCGATGAGGGCGGAGTTCATTGCGTCACGGACGTGGTTCTTGCGGGTATGGATTTTATGCTCGATGGTGTCGAGGTGGGGGATAAAATACGAATCCGGCACTGCGCTTTCCCGAGCCATTCGCGCAAGAACGAGCCACCCGGCGCGTCCCACCCATTCTCCGCTGGCATCGATCCACTTCTCAGTTTTCTTTTGCGCAAAAGGTGACCTACTCACCAGTGCGGCAAACGCATCGGTGATCACATAGTTGTCCAAATCCATTACCCAGGCATCGATCTCTTTACCCGTTGCCGCTGTAGGATCTGCCACCATTGTGGCGAGGACGCGGGCGTCGTGGTTGCCGGTCTTCCAGAGCTGCACCGCGAGTACATGATCCAACGTGATCTTCTTCTTCAACAAGCCGAGCGCTGCATAGCTGACGCCGAACATCTCCCCCTTCACCCCGTGGCGTCCGGAGACCTTCCGATGTTGTGCTGTGCCAGCTTTTTTCAACGCAGCAAATGCTTCCTTGAGGGTCATCAGGTCTGTTCCTACTGTTGACGATACAGGATGCCAGGGTCAGGGAAAGCACGCGCATTGTTAGCGTGGGCAATGATGAACTTCTGCAGATCGCGGGTGGAAGCAGTGAGGACCAGCGAGCCGTCCACCTCCGCATGTGCAATTGCGATCTTCTTCGCCTTCACCATCTTGGCCACCCATTCCGCGTCAAGGTATGCAATCTTCAGCGTGTCGTCCTTGCAAGTGAGATGGAAGATCATGTGGACCGGGATGAAGAAATCGTTATCCGGCCGTTCCCACGGGACGGCATCGAGGAAAAGGTGTCCCTTCAGTTTCACTAACCGCGCTTGTAACCGGGTGATCTGCTTTTGTTCTTTGTACAGGAGTTCGTACGTCGTCTCATCGTGCTGCGCAAACGTCAGTACGTTCGTCCCCGAAGATGTCCCCTCATTCCAGTTCCCCAGGAGCGCGGAGTCGAATGTCAGATCCTTCGGCGTGTACAGTGGGTTGAGCGAGAGGGTTGGCCCGCACGACGGGAAGAGCAGGGCCATAGAGAGCGCGATGATCAACTTCTGCATGATATGCCTCCGTTGAGTTGCACGCAACAGGGTTGGAAGGGAGCGTGGGAGTAAGATACGCGAATCAACGGGAAAAGCAACCGACACGCTCCGGTTGGTTCAGTAGAAATACGCGTCACTTGGCGCACTCAGTTGAGGACTCGATCCTAGGCGTTATACCCCCAGTTTTCATCAGCATGGATATGTTTACGCACACTGAGCTTTGCCAGTTTCGGTTGTACCAATTCTGCGAAGTCCTTGTAGGCCATCTTCACCAACTCCCGGTGAGAGCCGGCATTGAACGCTATCTCCTCGTCCTCCGCCAGGTCGTCTGCAACCAGAACATCCATATTGTAGAGGTTGCCGAATGGGGGCATCGCTCCGAGCTCGCTTTCGGGGAATCGATATCTGAATTCGTCCTCGCCAGCCAGTTGGACAGTTGTCCCACCCACCGACTTCTTCAGTAATTTGAAATCCACCATGTCCGTCGCGGGCAAAACCACCATAAGCAGCTTCCCATCAACCTTAACGATTACTGTTTTGGCAAGCGTCTTACCGGGGATGTGCGCGATCATTGCAATCTCCTGAGCGGTGAAGGCCTGCGAGTGACTGATAATGGTGTACTTGACGTTGTTGCGATCCAGGAAGTCCCGAAGTCTGTTCAGCATCATGGCTTGCTCCTTTTCTCTTTTTGATGGATGAGACAAACGAGGAGTGAAGGCCGGGTCGCCATGAACGTGATGAATGCGTTTTCCTGGCGGGAATGAAGAAGAGACGGAACTGAGGAAAGGCCGCCCTCAGGCTCGAATGTCAAAGGACTACTGTGGAAACGTACTGCGCGGCGGGGACAATGTCAAGAGGGCTCTAAGCATTCATTCTTCCTACACACCGGAGCGTATACCGGTTTGATCGGTACTGCAACAAAAACTCCAATGCGGAATGCATTGTGAACATTCAACGGTTGAGGGGGAGTCGTGGGGGTCACTTCATCACTTTTCCCATCAACACAGTGACGCCACCGAGGAACCCTCCATACACGAGGCCAACCACTGGGCCTGTCATGAGAGTGAAGAGGGGAGAGAGTGAGAACGTTCCATGCTGGAACCTCGCCATCGATTCAGCATTGTTGGCAATGTATGTACTGAAGAAGAGGGTCTGCACGATCCCGTTGAGCACACCATCCAGTATTCCGACGAACAGTCCATGGAGGAAGAGTCTCCCCTGTGCCTTCTTCGCCAGCACCATCCCGCAGATCCCGGCAATGATGATCCAGAGGAACAGCTCGATTCCCTGCGTGTAACCAAACAGCGATGCGAGCCCCATTGCTGCCCCAAAGGAGGAGAGGCCGATGATGGGTTTCCAGCTCATTGTTCCTCCACAAGAATTACCCGAGACACAAATACACTAATCATCATACGGTGAATTGCCACGACCTTCCCGCTACGCGATCAGTCACCTCCGTTCCCGGCCTTGTGCCGGGCTTTGCGACGAGATCGCATGCGAGCAAAAAATGCGATGATAGCCGGAAGAAAGACAAGCGCGAGAGAATACTTCATTGCCCAGGATGCCGCGACGAAGAACGGATGTACGGCAAAGTAGTCGGTTGCAGCAGCGTCGTTTGCGTGGATGGCAAAAGCAACGCCACCGCTCGCAACATCCCTCGCAATGGCAAGGCCTCCGAGTGCCGCTGACCAGCCGAACGCGGCACCGCCAACTGCCAGCACGCCAATGCTCAGACCACCAACTGCTGCGAACCCGGCAGCAAGTCCACCCAACGTAAGAATGCCGACCGAAAGACCTCCCACACTGACCCCGCCCACCGCGATCCCTCCCGCAGAGAAAAGAACCCCCAGCGCAATGTCGCCGATCGCTATCCACCCCTTTGCCACCCCCCTGCGGTACGAGCCATCGACGGGCCGTCCCGTGGCTACATGAATTAGCAGTAAGCCGAGAAGACGAGTACTTGTCTGCCAGTCCATTGTGCGGTCTCCTTGTGTGCCGTTCTGTTTAAGTAGTGCGACTTCGTCAGATCAAGAACAAACCAGTTAAATAAGAGTCTCTTTCTCATGCACATAGTAGTTGCCCTGCTACGGCACGAGGAATGAAGTGTTTCGGATCTGGGCCCGACGATAATCGCGGCGTTCACTGTTGCTGGAGCACAAATAGCGCGGCTCTGGTTTCATCGAATACCGAAAGGTTGAAATACTTGTTCATCATCGTGGCCGTCGTTCGTACGATGCCGTTCTCCAGGATCTTCCTTTCCGTGCTCATAACGACGTCGGTGGATTCCGCCTCGAGCGGAACCAGCGACAATGTGGCCACATACAGATAGGTGGTCTCGACCGGGCCGGCATCGTCCGAGTGAGAGTCTCCGGAGAGGTTCGCTTCTGCTTCTTCTTCCGAATCACTGAGTGCGAGGACGATCCCGATAATGAGAACGAAAAGCAACACTCCCAGGATCACGTCGAGCACTGTAACCCGTTCCTTGACTTCGGCCTCCTTCTGTTCCTCGGGAATAACGGAGGAGCCTTGCCACTCTGCATCGAGCCTGCCCGCATCAGGCGCCATCAAAGTGACCACGAATCCCTTCTGTTCCAGGGCTCTGGCTGCCGCTTCGATGACTGCGTACTGATCTCCGTTGAAGCTCATGGTTGCTGTATAGTCGCTCTGTTCATACTTGTCCAGGTGTGCGGTAGCGACGTGAGAACCGCTACAGCCTGTAATCGCATAGATGCTGAAGCTCGCCGCGACGAAGAGGGTGAGGGACACAGATCCGCGGCGATTTCTGCAATGAGTGTTGCCGAACAGTGTGGCTGGGCCGGCTCCGTGAGTGGTGAGTGTGACCATGTTCTTTGCGTGAATACAGACCCCCTTGCGACGTGTTACCGGTTCCAGTCCCGCACAACGGTCATGTGCGGTGTTGGTGCCGCGAGCCCATGCCCGCTTCACTGCTTTTCTTTTATGGTCTCAACCGTGTCGGGAAGGCGGGCATGAACCGAACTCTTCTTGTATTACCTGCCCGCCGGAGTCCGCCTCGCAGGACGCAGGCAGGCCTCGCCAAACGAACGAATGTCGTGCTTTTTCGCTGTTAGGCGAAGGCACATAACTTCTTTACTCGAGTAGCCGTTGTCTCACCGAATCGGCGGTTGTTACGAATGCAAATCCGAAAGAGAGATTCAGCAGGCTCGCCACATGCATCTCTTCATTGATGCTTCCAGTGGCGTCAGCGAGAAAGAACACTTTGTAATCCCGGTAGTAAGCATCACGTGCCGTGGATTCACAGCACATATTGGTCATAATACCGGAGATGACAAGGTCTTCTATTTTGAGGCATCGCAGTACAGTTTCCAAGTCGGTATTGTAGAATGCCGAATAGCGATGTTTGAGAATAACTTTCTCATTAGGCAACGGGGTAATATCGCTATGTATTTCACTTTCTGGACTTCCTTCAAGACACATTCCTTCCCACCACCATTCCATTATACCAGCATCAAGACGGTCGGGGTGATGAACGTGTCGTGTGTAGATCACCGGACGCCCCGCCACTCGAAAAACATCTATGAGTCGTTTGAGCGTTGGAAGAATGGCGAGTCCCCCACAGGTAAACGTCGGAGAAGCCGGGTCCAAGAAAAATCGCTGCATATCAATAACGAGGAGAGCGGCTTTTTCTTTGCTAAGTTGCATTTGATGTTGATTGAAGGGTGCAATCTTTTCAAGCCACAGTCTTGCCCTTGCTTCAAGCGAATCCGGTGTCACATATGATTGCATCGTACTCCTAATTCTGCTATGTGCTTGCGCATAAAGTCCCGGCAAATTACGCCGCCGTTTTGCGAATCATAAAATGAAAAATTCTCTGTGAGCAAAACGGTGGAACGAATGCAATAATCCATATCAACAAAATAGGTGTCGCAATTTGCCCCGTTAGGCGAAGTGGGCGCGTTCATTGTCGGATGACTTCTTCCGTAACGGATCTCAAACGATAGAAAGCAGGAATGGCTATCAAAACTGAAACGACACTCAGTACACCGTATTTGACAAACTCATGATCACCAACATTTGGAACTGCGCCATATTGTATTGGCAAGATAAGAAAGTCCGAGATAGAGTGTATGACTACTGATGGGAGGATTGATCGGGTGAAGTATACAAGCAAGCCATGAAGAAGGCTGTACAGCATAAAGAAAGGAATGAACGCGGCCGTAGCGTACGCATGACTCAAGTGAGAAAGCCAGAACATGATTGCCACAACGAATATCCCGACAACCCAACCATGCCTGTGTTGAATGATTGAAAGCATGTAGCCCCTGAAGGAAGCCTCTTCGACCACTCCGGCCACAACCGCAATCGTAAGGAAAATGCTGAACACAGTCCAGGGAGGATAAATAGAGACGTCAAACGGAGGTTCTAGGGCGCTTGAAGGTAATCCACCAAATTCAGAAGTTACAAAAATCAATCCCATGAGGCTGATCATCCCGAACCCGCCTGCTATGAGGGACCATAGCCACAACTTCGGCGTGAGGGTCTGACCTCTAAGGTACCCGCTGCGAATGTGCGACGTGCTTGCGGGCCACGAATTCCCGGTGAGATATTTCCAGAAAGCCCAGAGCCAAAAGGCAGTAATTGGAAGAAACCAGGGAATCGATGGAGTAAGTCGTAAATTTATGAATAGCAACGCGAGCGGCAACTGGCCGATGATGAGGAGGGATTGCCCACAGATAATTCCCTTTGCCACAGCGGGTAACCAATTCCAGAATCGACGAAGCAATGACATGGCCTGACTCACATCAGGCTCCTTTCTCGTGTATACGGATTAAAGTGCCATTTCGCCTGCTATGTCCAAAGTCAATAGTGAGTGATAGATTGAGTACAGAACCCCAGCCTGCCATTCGTGGTCCTCACTCCTAGCGAAGCCACAGGTAATCGATCCGAGGTATTCAGTACTAGAGAGGCGACAACCTAACGTACGTGGTCCCCGCCAAGGCGGGACGCACAGCCGCAATTACCTCGTCCTCTCAACCAGAACTTTCTGAAAGTTGAATCTTTCACTCAATAATTTTGCCTCATCTTCGTAAACAGATCATTGATGTGAACGATATTTTTGTCCCACCGTCCAGAATTAAAGTTGTCCTCTATTTCTTGTTGTTGGGCTGCAAGGAAATGAGGAAAACTCATAATCAATCCAACCAGCAAGCTCAAGATTGGACGCATAATTTTTCCTTTCAAACTGCGCTCTCGCGTAACCGTCTCGGCAAACAACGCCGTTGCTTTTGGCGGTATAAACGATCAATTCTCTCGCGCCAAAAGCAATGGAGCGACAACAACTATTGTTTGTCAGATGAGGGAGTGTCGTTGTTTGCCGTGTTATTGCAGTTGCCCCGCACTTTTTACTGGTCATCCTCCAGCATCTGGACTGTATCATACTCGATTTTCCACGGTGATAACTATTTTCCCTCGGGCATGTCCTTCTCCAAGATACCGGAGAGCTTCAGCCGTTTCACTTAACGGGTAACGTCTATCGATAACCGGTACGACTTTGCCAGCTTCCAGAAGGCCTTTCATAAAAGCCAGATCCTCTTGGTTTGGTTTTGCCGATACGCCTCCCATTTTCTTGCCGCCGGTTTTTGACATCCATGATCCAAGGAGCATAGCCTGGAAGATCTGAGCCATGGAACCTCCTGCCATAACATAAATGCCCTTGGGAGTTAAGGCACGCTTATAAGCTGAAAGCGAATGATATCCGTTTGCGGCAAGAATCAGGTCATACTGCTGCCCGCTTTGGGTGAAATCTTCTTTGGTGTAATCAATAACATGGTCTGCCCCAAGCGAGCGCGCCTGATCCAAATTTCTGGTGCTGCACACGGCTGTGACTTCAGCGCCGAAGTATTTGGCAAGCTGCACCGCAAACGTTCCCACGCCGCCAGACGCACCATTGATCAAAACCTTTTGCCCAGGATGGATTTGTCCTTCATCGCGCAGACCCTGCAGGGCAGTGACAGCTGCCATTGGCACAGCTGCGGCTTCCTCAAACGATAGATTGGCTGGTTTCAAGGCAAATGCACTTTCAGAAGCCGAGACATACTCGGCAAAACTGCCATTACCATGTCCGGCCATATCCCCGAAGACCTCATCACCTGGCTGGAACTGCTTGACGTTTCTGCCAACCGCTTCAACCCGCCCCGCTATGTCAGCGCCGAGTCTCGTGTTTTTGGGTTTGAGCAGCCCCCCGCCCATCAGGCGAATCAAGAATATGTCAGCGGTCAGGAAATGCCAGTCATATGCATTTACGGACGCCGCATGAACC